>NZ_ANAD01000112.1 GCF_000341245.1 Nocardiopsis halophila DSM 44494 | reverse complement strand
GGGGCGGCCCCCCCCCCCCTGCCGTTCATCCCCTGGTGATGCCATCGGGGTCCCTTCTAGATGCCCTCGCCCTGTCGGTCGGGGACGGTTCCGGCTCTCCGGTCCGCCATTGCGGTCCGGGCATGTCCTCACCTGTGGGCCTACCGCATCCGGCGGCGAACATGCCGGAGGACAGTGTCTCGCTTTGCCGGAGTCGTCCGCACGCGGGGACGCGACACGGCACGTTAGCCATCTGTCCGTCATGTCGCAAAGACGGGTCGTATGTCTGGTCTCTCGGGCATGCATCGCCGAATACGTGCTTGTTTCTTCCGTGATCTGTAGTTAAGGAACGCCGCAACTGCCATGATCTGGCCGCAGGAGGGGGCGGCGTCCGGGGGGAATGGGCGCCGTCGAAGGAACGAAAGGCGAAAATCGTGCTCGATGCGGTCGACGCTGCGCTCATGCGGGCGCTTCAGGGGGACGGAAGAGCGACCTATCAGGCCCTCGCCGACGGGGTGGGGCTGTCGCGCACGGCGGTGCGTGCCCGCGTGCGCCGCCTGGTGGCGCTGGGGGCGATCAGGATCGTGGGGGTGCTCCACGCGGGGGTCCTGGGCCGGGAAGTGTTCGCCCATGTTTCATTCACCGTTTCCGGTCCGGTGGGCCCGCTCCTGGGCGAACTGGCCGAGCGGGAGGCGGTCACCTTCGCCGCGCAGACGGCGGGGCGCTTCCCCGCCGTGGCGCAGGTGCGGGTGCGCGACGACGCGGCGCTGGCCGAGGAGGTCGCGGCCATGCGGGCGCTGCCCGGGGTGGGGGGAGCCGAGGTCTTCCGGGCGGGGAACGTGGTCAAGGACGCCGACAGCGGCGCCCGCGAGCTCAAGGGCATCGCCATCGACCCCCTCGACTGGCGGCTGGTGCGCCACCTGCAGCAGGACGGCCGCGCCTCCTACGCCGAGCTGGCGCGGCGGGTGGGGCTCTCGCAGGCGGCGGCGCGCTCGCGGGTGGTCCGTCTGATCGAGGCCGGGGTGGTGCACGTGACCGCGATCGTCGAGCCCGCCGTGGTGGGCAGCGACGAGCGCCTGGGGTTCGGCGTGCGCTGCCGGGGGGACGCCGCGGCGCTGGCGGCGCGCCTGGCCGCGGTGCCGGGGGTCGGCTTCCTGGCCGTGGGATTCGGCCGGTACGACCTGGTGGGCGCGGCCGCGGCGCCGGACCGCACGGCCCTGGTCGAGGCGGTCGAGGCGATCCGGGGCTGCCCCGATGTGGGACGGCTGGAGACGTGGGAGCATTTGCGCGTGGCCAAGGAGCGGCTCCGCGGCGACGGGGGACCGGCTCCGGCGGCGGTGCCCCGAGCGAGGAAGGGCGTGGCGGCGTGAGCAGGGCGGGGGCGGGCGCGGCCCGGGAGGGGGCGGCGGACGCGCCGCCGCGGGTCCTGCGCCTGGGCGGGCGCTCCTTCGCCCCCGGTGAGCACGCGGTGATGGCGGTGGTCAACCGGACCCCGGACTCCTTCTTCGACCGCGGCGCCACCTACGCCTTCGACGCCGCGCTGCGGGCCGCCGACGCGGCCGTGGAACGCGGCGCCGACATCATCGACGTCGGCGGGGTCAAGGCCGGCCACGGCGCCGAGGTGGACCCGGACGAGGAGACCGGGCGCACCGCGCCCTTCATCGCCGAGCTGCGGCGCCGCCACCCCGGGGTGGTCATCTCGGTGGACACCTGGCGGGCGCGGGTGGGCGAGGAGTGCGTGCGCGCCGGGGCCGACCTGATCAACGACACCTGGGCCGGCGCCGACCCCGACCTGGCGCGGGTTGCCGCCGCCACCGGCGCGGGACTGGTGTGCAGCCACACGGGGGGCCTGGGGCCGCGCACCGACCCGCACCGCGCGGCCTACGGCGACGTGGCGGCGGACGTGGCGGCCACGGTCGCGCGGCTCGCCGAGCGCGCCGTGGACCTGGGCGTGCGCCCGGAGGGGATCCTGGTGGACCCCACCCACGACTTCGGCAAGAACACCTACCACTCGCTGGAGCTCACCCGCAGGCTGGGCGGGCTCGCGGCGGGCGGGTGGCCGGTGCTGGTGGCGGTCTCCAACAAGGACTTCATCGGGGAGTCCCTGGACGTCCCGCTCACCGACCGCCTGGCGGGCACGCTGGCGGTGCTGGCGGTGTCGGCCTGGGAGGGGGCGCGGGTGTTCCGCGTCCACGACGCCGGCGCGGCCCGGACGGCCCTGGACACCGTCGCGGCGGTCCGCGCCGCGGAGGGCCGCCGGGCGTGACCGGCGGGGCGGTCCGTCGGCGGAGCCTCGCCGGTGCCCCGCCCCTCCATGGTTCCCCCGGGTCGTGCGTCCTGGGCCGCCGACCGGCCACGGGGCGGGCGGAGGAACACCTGGGGCGGGCGATACCGCAGGCCTGAACGTGTAACCGGCGGTAGCGTTTTTTGTCGATTCCTGGCCGAACGTCTTGCGCTGCAGGGAAGTTACCCGTGAGTATGTGGGGATCGGGCCGCCGCCTGACCTCCGGGTCGGCCGCGGCGCGCCCGCTCAGGCGCGGTGCATTCGGGGAGGTCGACGTGGCGCTTGCGGATACCTTGACGGCGGTCGGAACGGCGGCGCTGACCAGGAGCGGGGCCCTGCCCTTGGGGGCGCACCTCTTCCCGGTCCAGCCGGGGGAGGGGCTGGCGGCCACGGTCCTACCGGTCCGCTGCGCCCCCGGCGACAACCTCGCGCTGCACGCCGCGGTCGCCCAGGCGGCCCCGGGGAGCGCGCTGGTGGTGGACGCCTCCGCGGACCCCGAGTACGGCTACGTCGACGAGATCCTCGCCGTCGCCGCGCGCATGCGCCGCGTCGCCGGCATCGTGATCGACGGGTGCGTCCGCGACATCGGCGCCATCGCCCGCACCGGCCTTCCGGTGGTCAGCGCCGGGGTCTCCCCGCGCGGGACCTCCCACGAGTCCGGGGGTGCGGTGGGCCGCGAGATCACCCTGAACACCGGCGCCGCTCCGGTGACGGTCCGCCGCGGGGACTGGGTGGCCGCCGACGACGACGGGGTGGTGTGCCTGCCCAGGGGCAAGGCGGCGGACATCGTGGCCGACGCACTGCGGGCCGCCACCATGGACCGCGAACTCGTCGAAGCCGTGTGCGCGGGGGAGAGCACCATCGAACTGCTCGACCTCGACCCCACCCGGGTCGCCGGCTGGGAGGGCGGCCTCGGCCGCTTCGAGGCCGCCCCCGCGGCCGAGCGCTGAGCACGCCGACGCTCGGGTCCTCAGCGCCGGTCCGGCGGTCGCCGGCGGTCGCCGGCGTGAGCGCGCCGCTGGTGACCCCCTGCTCCTCCCTGACGCCTCCGGCGACCGACGTGCGCCCCCCGCCCCGGTATGGACGTCGCGGGTCCCGTAGACCGGCTCACGGCGGGCGCGGCCGCCGAAGCGGTGCCGGCCCATCGGCCCGGTCGGACCCCGGCGCTCCTGGCGGTCCCTGCATAGCTCGAAGCGGAAGGGCGTACCGCTTCAAGGAAGGGATTCACGGGGCCTTTTCGGGGCGCGGTGCTGTCACCGGAACGCCTGTCTCCGGCGCCACCGGACGCTTCTCGCGCACCAGAGCCCGAACGGCGCCTCAAGGGCGCGCCGTGGCCGGTGCGTGCCCCGAGAGGGCGGCCCCGGCCAACGGCTCGGTCCTCTGAGCCGCGGACCTCGGGGAGCACTGAGCCGATGGGCGCGGAAACGGGATCCCGCGCCTGCAAACGCCGTCCTGCGCGGGGCCGCGCGCCGACCGTGAACCCCGTCTCCTCCGATCACTCGGTGAGGCGGGCCTCGCGGCCGGCGCGCGGAACCCGCGCCCTCAGTCGTCCGCCCGGGCCAGGAGCTCGTCCAGGTAGCAGGCGGCCTCGCGCAGCGCGCGCGCCTGGTCGCCCTCGCGGATGGCCTCTCCCAGCCGCGCGTGGTCGAGGTCCTCCGGGGAGGCCTGGACCAGGGCCGACTGGGCGATGCTGTCGTAGACGACGGAGGCGATGTCGTCGTAGAGCTCGATCAGCAGGGGGTTGTGGGTGGCGTTGACCACGGCCCGGTGGAAGGTGAAGTCGGCCTCGACGAAGGAGGACATGTCGCGCTCGCGCCATGCGCTGTCGCGCAGGGCCAGGGCGCGGTCGATGTCGGCCAGGTCCTCGTCGGTGCGCCGGAGCGCGGCCAGGCGCGCCGCCTCCATCTCCAGGGCGCGCCGCACCTCCAGGTTCTCGCGGATGCGCGAGCGCTCCAGGCGGCGCCGCAGCGCGCCCCCGAGCTCGCTGGAGGCGCGCACGAAGGTGCCCGCCCCCTGGCGGATCTCGAGAAGTCCCGCGTGGGCCAGGGCGCGCACGGCCTCCCTGACGGTGTTGCGGCCCACCTCCAGTTGATCGGAGAGTTCCGACTCGGTGGGGATGCGGTCGCCGACACCCCACTCGCCAGAGTCGATCTGGGCTCTGAGCTGGCTGATGACCTGGTCGACCAGGCCGGTCCGGCGCGTCGAGGCGAGGGGCACGCGGTTACCTCCTAGGAGTGTCGGCCCTTGGGGGCCACATCGTGAGGGGCGGTTAAGGCCGGAGCTTAGACCAGGCCGCGCAGGGAACAGGCCGTCCCTGCGAATGCGTTACGCTGTCGATGTAGATCCTGTCATCCTATGAATAAGGGGGGCGTGTGACAAGCGCCACAGCCGAGCGCGTCCTTGGGGGCGGACCGGAGGCGGGCCGAGGCCGCCGCCGGCACGTCGCCTGGCTGCTGATCGCCGGGGTCGCCCTGGCCGCGATCAACCTGCGCACCGCCATCACCAGCGTGGGTCCGCTGCTCGACGAGGTGTCCGCGGGGCTGGGCATGTCCACCACGCTCGCCGGGGTGCTGACCACCCTGCCGGTGCTGTGCTTCGCCGCCTTCGGCGCCGCCACGCCCGCACTCATCCGCCGCTTCGGCGAGCACCACGTGCTCGTGGCCGCCCTGGGCGCGCTCACCGTCGGACTGGCCGCGCGTGTTCTGGTCGACGACCCCTGGACCTTCCTGGCGCTGAGCGCGATCGCCCTCAGCGGCGGCGCGGTCGGCAACGTGCTCCTGCCGACCCTGGTCAAGCAGCACTTCCCGGACCGTGTCGGGGCGATGACGACCCTGTACACCACCGCGCTGGCGGCCGGCACCACCATGGCGGCCGCGGCCACCGTCCCGGTGTTCGGCGCCACCGGGAGCTGGCGCACCGCCCTGGGCCTGTACGCCGTCTTCGGCCTCATCGCCGCCGTCCCGTGGGTCCTGGTGCTGCGCCACGAGCCCGCCCGGCAGGACCCCGCACAGGCCACGTCGCTGCGCACGGTGCTGGGCACGGCCATGGGATGGCAGTCGGTGCTCTTCTTCGGTACGCAGTCCACGGTCGCCTACATCATGTTCGGCTGGTACGCCCAGATGCTGCGCGACCAGGGCATGAGCGCCGGCAGTGCGGGCCTGGCCCTGTCGCTGCTGACCGCCTTGGCGGTGCCCACCTCGCTGGTGCTGCCGGGGCTGATGGCCCGGGCCCGCGACCACCGCGGCTACGTGCTGTTCTTCTTCGTCTGCTACGCCCTCGGCCTGACCGGCATCTGGATCGCCCCGACCGGCGGCGTGTGGCTGTGGACCGTGCTCATCGGCATGGGTATGGGCACCTTCACCCTGGCGCTCACCTTCTTCGCCGTGCGCACGCGCACCTCGGCCGCCACCGCGGCCATGTCGGCCTCCAGTCAGAGCCTGGGCTACCTGATGGGCGGCGTGGGCCCGTTCCTCTTCGGCTTCCTGCACGACCTCTCCGGCGGCTGGCACGCTCCGCTGGCCCTTGTGGGGCTCCTGGTGACCGGGAACATGGTCGTCGGCATGTTCCTGGGGCGCCCGCGCTTCCTGGAGGACGCCCTGGAGCGCAAGGCCGCGCGCGCGGCCGGCCGGGCGGCGGCCTCCTAGCCGGCCGCCCGGCCCCTCACGCGTCCTCACGCGCCGGGAAGCCAGTCCACCTTTCCGAGCAGCAGGACCGACCCGGCGAAGGCGACGATGTCGATCAGGGAGTGCGCGACGACGAGCGGCATCACCCGGCCCCAGCGCCTGTAGGCCCAGCAGAACACCAGCCCCATCACCAGGTTGCCGAAGAACATCCCCACACCCTGGTAGAGGTGGTAGAAGGCGCGCAGCACGGAGCTGAACAGGATGGCGCGCACCGGCGACCAGCCCAGCTGCTCGAACCGCAGCAGCAGGTAGCCGACGACGATGACCTCCTCCAGGACGCCGTTCTTGACGGCCTGCAGGACCAGCACCGGGTACTGCCACCAGTGCTGCTCCAGCGCGCTGGGCGCCACGGTCACCGTCAGCCCCAGGTGCCAGGAGACCAGGTAGACCACCAGGCCGCCGCATCCGATGGCCGCGGCCAGCGCCGCACCGCCCGCCAGGTCCGCACCGGGGCGGCGCAGGTCGAAGCCGATCGTGGCGGCGGACTCGCGGCTGCGGTGCAGCAGGTACACCACGAGGGCCACCGGAGCGAAGGCGAACACCAGCGAGGCCGCCTGGCGGGACAGGTCCAGCCAGGGGCGCTCGGCCCCGGCGCGCGGCCCGACCAGGCTGGCGGTCTGGTCGGAGAGCGACCCCGGGGCGGTCAGGGCGCCGGTGAAGGAGATCACCGCCGACACCGCGGCCGCGCCCAGGGACAGCGCCAGCACGCAGGCCACCTCCCCGCCGATCATCCGGCGGGTGAGCGGTGCGGGCTCGGGCAGGGCGGGCGCCGGCCGCGCCCGCTCCGCGCCGGGGGAGCGGGCCTCCTCCGGAGGGGGAGGCGGAGGCGGCGCTGAGGTGGACTCGGACATGGGGCCGATCATCGCACGCCCGGGATCCGCCGGACCCCCGCCCTCGGGCGGCGCGGGAGCGGCGTGGGGCGGCATGAAGGTGCCGCCGGTCCCACGGGTGACACGAGGCCGTGGGACCGGCGGCGAGGGGACGGCCCGCCCGCCGCGCCCCAGCCACGAAAGCGGGGCGGACGGCCCGTCAGGGACGAGGAGCCAGTATCAGTGAGCCGCTGAGAACTGGTCCTCTTCAGTGGAGCCGGTGAGCGCGGTGGTGGAGGCGTCCGGGCTGATCGCCGTGGAGATCAGGTCGAAGTACCCGGTGCCGACCTCGCGCTGGTGGCGGGTGGCGGTGTAGCCGGCCGCCTCGGAGGCGAACTCGGCCTCCTGGAGCTCGACGTAGGCGCTCATGCCGCCCTGGGCGTACCCCTTGGCCAGGTCGAACATCGAGTGGTTCAGGCTGTGGAAGCCGGCCAGGGTGATGAACTGGAACTTGTAGCCCATGTGGCCCAGCTCGCGCTGGAACTTGGCGATGGTCGCGTCGTCCAGGTGCTTCTTCCAGTTGAAGGACGGCGAGCAGTTGTAGGCCAGCATCTGGTCGGGGTACTCGGCCTTGATCCGCTCGGCGAACTGGCGGGCGACCTCCAGGTCGGGGGTGGAGGTCTCCATCCACAGCAGGTCCGAGTGGGGCGCGTAGGCCAGGCCGCGGGCGACGCAGGCCTCCAGGCCGTTGCGGACCCGGTAGAAGCCCTCGGAGGTGCGCTCGCCGGTGATGAAGGCGCGGTCGCGCTCGTCCACGTCGCTGGTGATCAGCGTGGCGGCCTGGGCGTCGGTGCGCGCCACGACCAGCGAGGGGACGCCGGCGACGTCGGCGGCCAGGCGGGCGGCGTTCAGCGTCTTGACGTGCTGGCCGGTCGGGATGAGGACCTTGCCGCCCAGGTGGCCGCACTTCTTCTCGGAGGCGAGCTGGTCCTCCCAGTGCACGCCCGCGGCGCCGGCCGCGATCATGCCCTTCATCAGCTCGTAGGCGTTGAGCACCCCGCCGAAGCCCGCCTCGGCGTCGGCGACGATCGGCGCGAGCCAGTGCGGGGCGTCGTCGTCGCCCTCGGCCCAGGTGATCTGGTCGGCGCGGAGCAGGGCGTTGTTGATCCGGCGGACGACCTGCGGCACCGAGTTGGCCGGGTACAGGCTCTGGTCGGGGTAGGTCTGGCCGGCCTGGTTGGCGTCGGCGGCGACCTGCCAGCCCGACAGGTAGATCGCCTTGAGCCCGGCGCGGACCTGCTGGACCGCCTGGTTGCCGGTGAGCGCGCCGAGGGTGTTCACGTAGTCCTCGGAGTGCAGCAGCTTCCAGAGCCGCTCGGCGCCCTGGCGGGCGAGGGTGTTCTCCTCGGTGACGGACCCGCGCAGGCGGACCACGTCGGCGGCGGAGTAGGTGCGCTCGATGCCGGCCCAGCGGGGGTCGGTGTCCCACTCCCGCTGGAGGGCCGCGGCGGCTTCCTGCTGTCGGCCGGTGATGCTCATGTGATCTTCCCGCCTTCTTCTTTCCCCTGGACGACGTACCGGCTGGAGACCCGCTCCCGCGGGCCGTGGGCCCTCGGGGGCGGTGTGTTCCCCGCCTGTGCCTACGATTCTTCGCAAAGTTCCAGGGTTTTTCGAGCCGATTCGGTGTGAAGATCTGAGAATCTTTCCTTATTATGAACCCATGACGTACTTTGGTACCGAAGAAATCCCGTCTTTGCCGGGTGACCTGGATCTCGTCACCTTCGGCCAGCGGCTGCGCCACCTGCGGCGCGCGCGCGGGATGACCCTCGCCGACCTGGGCGAACGCGTGGGCCGGGCCCCCTCCCAGCTCTCCCTGCTGGAGAACGGCAAGCGCGAGCCCAAGCTGTCCCTGCTGACCTCCCTGGCTCAGGCGCTGGGCGTGTCGGTGGAGGAGCTGCTCTCCCGCCAGCCCCCCAGCCGCCGGGCGCAGCTGGAGATCGCCCTGGAGGAGGCCCAGCGCGACCCGGTCTACCAGAGCCTCAACCTGCCGCACCTCAAGGTCGGCAAGCGCGTGCCCAACGACGTGCTCGAACACATCGTCGGCCTCTACGACGAGCTGCGCCGGCGCAGCGTCAAGCCGACGGCCACCCCTGAGGAGGCGCGCCGCGCCAACGCCGACCTGCGCCGGCAGATGCGCGAGCGCGGCAACTACTTCGCGGGGATCGAGAAGGCGGCCCAGGAGACGCTGGACGCCGTCGGGTACAGCGGGGGCGCGCTCTCCCAGGGGCAGATCCTGTCGATCGTCACCCACCACGGGTTCACCCTGCGCTACGTCCAGGACCTGCCCCGCTCGGTGCGGTCGGTGACCGACACCCGCAACCGCCGCCTCTACCTCAAGCGCGAGTCGCTGGGCATGCACAGCCCCCGCACGATCCTCCTGCAGACCCTCGGGCACTTCGTCCTGGGGCACCAGCAGCCCCGCGACTACGCCGACTTCCTCAGGCAGCGGGTGGAGGCCAACTACTACGCGGCCGCCGTCCTCATCCCCGAGACCGCCGTCGTCCCCTACCTCCAGGAGGCCAAGAAGGCGCGGGACCTGTCGGTGGAGGACCTCAGGGACGTCTTCTCCGTCTCCTACGAGATGGCGGCCCACAGGTTCACCAACCTGGCCAACCGCCACCTCGACCTCGTCTGCCACTTCATCCGCAACGACGAGACCGGCATCATCTACAAGGCCTATGAGAACGACGGCCTCGTCTTCCCCACGGACGAGAGCGGTGCGATCGAGGGGCAGCGCATGTGCCGGTACTGGTCGGGGCGCCAGGTGTTCGCCTCCCCGGACCGGTACTCGATCTACTACCAGTACACCGACAAGCCCAACGGCACGCACTGGTGCGTCGCCCACGTCGACCCCAGCCGGGAGCGGAACTTCGCGATCACCCTGGGGGTGCCCTACAAGGAGTCGCGCTGGTTCCGGGGCAGGGAGACGACCAACCGCACCAAGTCGAACTGCCCGTCGGGGGAGTGCTGCGTGCAGCCCCCCGCCGACCTCGCCTCGCGCTGGGAGGGCAACGTCTGGCCGTCGGCGCGCGCGCACTCCCATGTGCTGTCGGCGCTGCCGTCCGGGACCTTCCCCGGCGTGGACGAGACCGACGTCTACACGTTCCTGGAGCGCCACGAGGCGGACTGAACGCGGCGCGGCAGGTGCGACGCAAGCAAGGGCGCGGCCGGACTCCCCGTACAGGGAGTCCGGCCGCGCCCTTGTGCGGCCCCCTGCATCGTCGGAACGTCCGGCGCGGCCCGCCGCCGTCCCCTTCCGGCGTGCCCTTCCGATGGGTCCCGGCCGCGTGTTACCTTCGGTAACACCAGGGTGGGCGGCGCCCTCCGCCGCCCGTGCCCGCCCCGACCCGACTCCCGTCTCCCGGCCCGCGCCGGGACGACCGAAGGACGTGTGCACATGACCGATTCCGCAGGCGCCCCCGCGTTCAGCATGGAGCTCGGCGAGGACGTCCGCGACGTCCGCGACTGGGTCCACGGCTTCGCGCGCGACGTGATCCGCCCCGCCGCCGCCGAGTGGGACGAGCGCGAGGAGACCCCGTGGCCGATCCTGCAGGAGGCGGCCAAGATCGGCCTGTACTCGCTGGACTTCTTCGCGAACCAGTGGCTGGAGCCCAGCGGGGTGGGCATCCCCGCCGCCTTCGAGGAGCTCTACTGGGGCGACCCGGGCATCGCCCTGTCGCTGACCGGCACCGGCCTGGCGGCGGTGGCCGTCGCCGGCAACGGCACCCAGGAGCAGCTGTTCGAGTGGGTGCCGCAGATGTTCGGCACCGCCGACGACATCAAGCTCGGCGCGTTCTGCTCCTCCGAGCCGGACGCCGGCAGCGACGTCTCGGCCATCCGCACCCGCGCCGTCTACGACGAGGCCAAGGACGAGTGGGTGCTCAACGGCACCAAGACCTGGGCCACCAACGGCGGCATCGCCGACGTGCACGTGGTCGTCGCCTCGGTCGAGCCCGAGCTGGGCTCGCGCGGGCAGGCGAGCTTCATCGTCCCCCCGGGCACCCCGGGGCTCTCGCAGGGGCAGAAGTTCGCCAAGCACGGCATCCGCGCCTCGCACACCGCCGAGGTGATCCTGGACGACGTCCGGGTCCCGGGCTCGTGCCTGCTGGGCGGCAAGGAGAAGCTCGACGAGCGCCTCGCCCGCGCGCGCGAAGGGCGGCGCTCGGGCGGCCAGGCCGCGATGAAGACCTTCGAGGCGTCGCGCCCCACCGTGGGCGCCATGGCCGTGGGATGCGCCCGCGCCGCCTACGAGTACGCGCGCGACTACGCGGGCCAGCGCGAGCAGTTCGGCCGTCCCATCGGGGAGAACCAGTCGGTGGCCTTCACCCTTGCGGACATGGCCACCCGCATCGACGCCGCACGGCTGCTGGTATGGCGGGCGGCCTGGATGGCCCGCAACGACAAGGACTTCGCCCAGGCGGAAGGGTCGATGAGCAAGCTCTTCGCCAGCGAGACGGCCACCTGGGTCACGCAGAACGCGATCCGCATCCTGGGCGGGAACGGCTACACCCGGGAGTACCCCGTGGAGCGGTGGCACCGCGACGCGACCATCTTCACGATCTTCGAGGGCGCCAGCGAGATCCAGCGCCTGATCATCGGCCGCGCCGTGACGGGCCTGCCGGTGAAGTGAGGTTTCGGCCGCTCTGAAGCGGTTCCTCCGCGTTCGGATTCCGTGCGCCTGCAGACGTTGAAGGGGTGGGAAGGGCCTGGGCCCTTCCCACCCCTTTCTCGATTCACCGGGGCTCTTCGGGGCTCGCCGGGGAGTCCCTGTGTGGGCGCCTCCGGTCCCGTCATCGGGGGAGGCGGTGTGCCGCCGCTGTCCGGAGCGGCGGGGCGCACCTTTCGACGCCCCGGGCCGGGAGGGCCGATCGGGATCAGCCCCGGGGGTCCTCGGGCGCCCGGGGCGTCACCTCGGTCGGGGCCTCTACGGCCCCCTCGATGCGTCCCTCGGTGGGCGCTTCGTCGGACGGGGGCGGCGAGGTCCGCTCGACCGGCGCGACGGCCGGCGGTGCCACCCGTGTGGGCGGTTCCGCCGGCGTGGGCGGCGTCACCCGGGTCGGCGCCTCGCCCCGGGGCGAGGCGCCGCGGGTGGGCGCGGCCTCGGGGGCGCCCGGGGGCGCCACGCGGGTCGGAGCCGGGCCGTAGGGGGCGCCCGTCGGCGGCGGGCCCATGGGCGGTGGGGTCATCGGCGGCGCGGACATCGGAGGCGGGCCGACCGGGTGGCCGGGGACCGGTGCCGCGACCGGACCGGTTCCGTACCAGGGCTGCGGTGCCGGGCCGCCGTAGGGGTGCGCCGCCCGGTACGGGGCGCCGTAGGCGGTGCTGCGGGGCCTGCGGTAGCGCAGGCGCTCGCTGAGCCGGGCCCCGGCGAGGTAGGAGGCGGGGAGCAGGACGAACAGTGCCGTCCACGCGCTGTTCTCGGGGCCGTCGGCGACGAGGCCCTCGGTCAGGGAGCCGGCCCAGGGGAAGGCGGGCATGCCCTCCGCCGGGAGCGCACCGGGCAGGAACAGCGCCACCGCCGCGGTGCCGATCCAGAGCAGGTGGCCGCCGGTCCACCGCCACAGCGCGTAGGCGAGCCCGCCGACCGCCGCCGCGGCGAAGGGCAGCAGCGTGAACAGCGCCATGGCCTCCGGCTCGCGGATCTCCGAGGGCGGTGCGCCGTCCGCGGCGGTGGTCCACCCGGCGGTGAGCAGGAAGACCGACCACAGGGCCAGCCACACGACCGCGGTCAGGCCGGCGAGGGCCGCCGCGGTGCGCACCCATGGGCGGGCGTTGGGCAGCAGCGGGACGGGGGCGGTCATCGGCCCCGCCGCCACCAAGGCGGCTAGGGTCCAGATGAAGAAGGCCAGTGTCGCCGTCCCGCCGAGGAAGACCCCGGCGGCCAGGGCGGTAGGGAAGGCGCCGATCCCGTCGGCGGCCCCGACCGCGGGCGCCGCCGCGGTGAACAGCGGCAGCGGGAACCCGTCCAGGAACACCGAGGCCGTGTGCATCAGCGTCAGCAGGGCGGTGCCGAACACGAACGCGCCCAGCCGCCGCCAGGCCGGGGCCAGGGCGACCGGCAGGGCGGCCGCGGCGGCCACCGGCCAGATCTGCATCTGCAGGGCGAAGGTCCCGCCGAACGGGGTCTCGACCTCCAGCGACGGGTGCGAGGCGGGGACCCCGTCGGCGAGGGCGTGCACCATGGCCTGCATGGTCAGCATCAGCCACCAGAAGACCAGGACCTGGACGAAGGCCCGCAGGGCACCGTTGCGGGCGCGCTCGCGCAGCACCGGCAGCGGGTTCGCGCGGCGCCGCCACTCGGCGCCCGAGGCCCGGCGCGCGGCCGGGGCGAGCAGCCGGGCCGCGACCAGCAGGGCGCGCCCCTCGTCGGTGCCCGGATCGGCGGCCGCGGCCTCGGACAGCAGCCTCCGCCACCACGGCAGGACGATGCCCGGCCACCCGCGCAGCGCCTCGCGGCGCACGTCGGCGCGGACGTCGCCGGAGGCGTCCGGCCGGGCGGAGGAGTCGATCACGCCGACGGCCAGGGCCACGGCCCGGTTGCGCTCGGCCGGCCCGGCGCGCAGGCCCAGCGCGTCGGCCTTGAGCAGCGCGCCGTCGATGACGGTGCGGGCGTGCAGGCCGACGTTCTCCAGCCGGGTGCAGCGCCGCCCGCAGGCGGGGTGGCCGCACCGGTGGGCGGCGGTGATCAGGGAGATCTCGTTGATGACGATCTCGGCGAGCAGCCCGTGGCCCTCGGGCCCCTGCTCGGCGAGGGCGTGCAGCCCCTCGATGCCCGCGTCGCGGCCGCGGTAGGAGGGGCGGTCGCCGGGGCGGAAGGCGGCGATGAACGCGGTGGCGGCGATGGCGGCCTGCTCGGCGCTGAGGATGCCGGTGAGGTGGTCGCGGTCGTAGGCGGTGTCGCCCACCTCCTCCAGCCAGCCCCGCAGCCGGGCCGCGCCGTCGCGGCGCAGCCAGTCCTCGGTGCGCCCGGGGTGCCGGTGGAACAGCGCGGCCAGGTCCGCGGGGGCGTGCACGGCCACCCCGGCGAAGGTGATCGGGCGGACCCCGCCGGTGGTGCGCAGCGGGGTGCTGGGCAGGTCGGCCGAGTCGTCGGCGACCGGGAGGGACCAGTCGGCGTCGATGACCCGCGTCGCCACGCGCGTGGCGTGCTCGTGGCCGTCGTCGTCAGGGATGCGCGACTCGCCGGTGACGGCGGCCAGCACGTCGAGCGCGTCGGGGCGCTCGGCGGGGTCCCGGCTCAGGGCGGCGGCCACGGGTCCGGCGAGGGCGCCGGGCAGCTCCTCGGCCGCGCCGTCGGGCTCCTCGTTGACCGTGCGGTAGCGCAGGACCTCGACCGGCCCCGCCCCGTAGGGCGGGCGGCCGCTGGCGGCGTAGGCGACCAGCTCGCCCCAGCAGAACATGTCGGAGGCGGGCCCGGCCCGCTCTCCGGCGTAGCGCTCGGGGCTGATCCAGCCGGGGGTGCCCACGACCATGTCGGTGTGGGTCATGGAGGACTCGTCGAGCGCCTGGGCGATGCCGAAGTCGAGTACCTTGGGGCCGTCCGGGGCGAGGATGATGTTGTCCGGCTTGAGGTCGCGGTGGACGATCCCCTCGCGGTGGATCGCGGCCAGCGCCTCGGCCAGCCCGACGGCGAAGGCGACCAGGGCGCCGCCGGACGGCGGACCGTTCTCGGCGATGTAGGTGCGCAGCGTGGGCCCGGAGACGTAGGAGACGGCGACCCAGGGGTGCGCGGCGCCGGTGTCGGCGTCCAGCACCGGCGCGACGCAGCGGCCGCGGACCCGGCGGGCGAGGTCGACCTCGCGTGCGAAGCGGGAGCGGTAGCCGGGGTCGGCGGCGTACTCGGAGCGCACCGTCTTGACCGCGGCCGGAAGCCCCGCCCGGTCACGGCCCATATAGACGACGCCCATGCCGCCGGCGCCGAGCCGCCCCATGAGGCGGAAGGCACCGATCTCGGCGGGATCGTCGGCCTTCAGCGGCGCTATTCGGGCGTTGGGGGCGTCGGACATGCGCCGGTCTTCCCTTTTCGGTGGGGGTTTCGTCACCACCGGTTATACCGAAGCGGGACGACCGATCCGAATCGGGCGACCCGCTCCGCCCCGGGCGCCGGCGTCCCCGCGCGCCGCGGCCGGCGCGTGCGTGCACGGAAGAGCGGCTGCGCAGAGCCCGGGCGGCGGCCGGAACCGGCCCCGCCGGGACCGGGGCCGGCAGCCGCCCGGGGAGGTCACCGTCCCCTGGAGCGCCCGGCCGGACCGGCGCTCACCAGGACACCGGGAAGCTCTCGGCCGAGCGGACGAAGCGCTCCTCGTTCCAGCGCAGCTCCTCCAGCGGGACGGCCGGGCGCAGTCCGGGCATCCGTTCGGCGACCGTCTCCAGCGCCACCTGGAGCTCCATGCGCGCCAGCGAAGCGCCCACGCAGTGGTGGAGCCCGTGCCCGAAGGCCAGATGGGGCGTCCGGCCGCGCTCGAAGTCCAGGCGGTCGGGGTCGGCGAAGGCGTCCGGGTCCCTGTTGGCCGCCGACAGTTCGACGACCACTTGGTCGCCCGCGGGGACGCCGACCCCGCCGACCACCGTGTCCTCCAGGGCGTACCGGGTGAACGAGCCGGGGCGGATCAGGGGGACCAGCCGCAGCAGCTCCTCCACCGCGGCGGACACCAGGCCCGGGTCGGTGGCCAGGCGCGTGAACCCGTCCTCCTTGAACAGCACGTAGAAGAAGCCGGGGATCAGTGAGGCCGTCGTCTCGTGCCCGGCGATCAGGAGCGCGCGCAGGAGCCCGAGCAGCTCCTCCTCATTGAGCCGGCTGCCCTCGTGGTGCTCGCGCGCGAGCGCGCCGACCAGGCCGCCGTCCGGGTCGTCCCTGCGCAGGGCGGCCATCTCGGCGAGGTAGGCGTCGATGCGGGCCTGGCTCTCCCGCACCCGGTCGGGCGTGCGGTCGGCGGTGCTGAGGAAGGCGTCGCTCCAGGCGTGGAAGGAGTCCCGGTCGGAGGAGGGGACCCCGAGGAGTTCGCAGATCACTTCGATGGGCAGCGGCAGGGCGAGGTGCCGTACCAGGTCGGCGGGCGGCCCTTCCTCCTGCATGCCCGTGACGAGCCGCTCGGCGACCCCGCGGGTCCAGGGGCGGAGCCGCTCGACCCGCCGGGGGGTGAACACCTTGCCGACGAGGCCGCGGACCTGGGTGTGGCGGGGCGGGTCCATGGTCATGATCGTGCGGTCGGACACGTCGATGGGGCCGATGCGGGCGGTGCGCTCTTCGGGGATGCCCGCGCGATGGGCGTCCCTGCCGAAGGAGGGGCTGCTCAGAACGGCCTTGGCGTCCTCGTACCGGGTCACGAGCCAGGCCGGGTCCCCGAAGGGCAGGCGGACGCGGACCGGTGCGCCGCCCTTGCGGGCCTCGGCGAGGGCGGGGGCGGGGTGGAGCGGGTGGTCGGAGGGGAAGGGGAACGCGGCGGCTTCGGCCATGGAAGTCTCCGGTCGGTGGGGGCTCCCCTCGGCACAGACGGTGCGTCGCCGGGGAGTGGGGTCCGGGAACGGAAGAGCGGCGCCGCGGCGACCAGACTAATCGGAGCCCCCGGCATCGCCAGGGGGCGCGATGGTGACAATCGGGTACCTTCCGATCGCGTACGGCATTCGGCCGCCCCCTTCGCGGGGAGGGCGGACCGGGGTGCCGGGCCGGGCGGCCCGGTGGGCGGGGTTGACGCGTTCTTTATATAACGGTCTGATATCGGTTGGGCATGGACGTCGACGAGATCCGCGCAGCGCCCGCCGCCTCCGCTCCCGCCTCCGGCGCCGGTGCGGCGGACGGGGGCCGTGCGGTCCCCGCGCCGACCGCGGACCCCGGCGGGCCGCCCCGGCCGCACCCCGCGCCGTCCACCGCCTGGATCGACCTCGCCCGGGTGGCGGCGATGGTCGCCGTCGTGCTCGTCCACGCCTACTCGCCGCTGGTCACCGAGGTCTACGCGGACCAGGGCAGCACCTCGTGGTGGACGGCCACCGCCGCGGACGCCGCGCTCCGCTGGTGCGTGCCGCTGTTCATCATGATCAGCGGCGCCCTGCTCCTGGGCCGCAGGGACGAGCCGCCCGCGGACTTCTACCGCAAGCGCTGGCTGCGCATCGGCCCCCCGCTGCTCGTGTGGACCGCGGCCTACCTGGGCTGGGAGATGTGGCGCTCGGGCCTGACCCTGACCGAGGCCGCCGTGCAGGCCGCCTCCGGCTCTCCCGGCATCCACCTGTACTTCCTCTACGTCATCGCGGGCCTCTACCTCTTCACGCCCTTCCTGCGCACGCTCGTCTCCGCCTCCTCGCGCGATGCCCTGTGGTGGTTCGCCGGCATCGCCGTCGCCCTAGGCGCCGCGAACCAGGCCCTCGGGGTGATCGACGGCGTCGGCGGCACCACCGCCGTCGACCGCTTCCTCCCGTTCGTCGGCTACTACGTGCTGGGGTGGCTGCTCTTCCACACCGGGCCCGGCGCCCGCGCGCTGCGCCTGGGGCTGACCCTCCTGATCACCGGGAGCGCTGCCGCGGCGGTCGGGGCCGGCGTGGCGGCCGGTCTGGCCGGGGAGTGGGGGACCGGGGCCGACTACGTCTTCGACTTCCTCTCGCCTCCGGTCGTCCTCGCCTCCGCAGGGGCCTTCCTGGTCCTCAGGGAGGCCGGCCTGCGCCTGGCCTCGTCCGCCCGCCCGGCGGCCGGGCTCCTGGCGCGCGGTGCGCGCTGGGCCGCTGCCCCCAGCTTCGGCGTCTACCTGGTGCACGTGATGGTGCTGTTCTCCCTGAGGGACCTCCTCGGCATGCCGGCCCAAGGGCCCCTGGCCATTGCGGCGGCCACCGGCTACGCCGCGGCGACCCTCGTGGTCAGCCTCGCCGTGGTCGAAGTGCTGCGGCGCCTCCCAATGGCGCGCACGGTTCTCTAGGTGCGGTCGGCCCGAATCCCCGAATCGGTGGTACGCATCACAGCCGCGACGTACGATGACGCCGAACTGTCCCCTCCCCCCGACCAGGTAAGGGCACCGCCGATGACCGACACCGACGGAAACCCGAAGGCATCCGACTGGGCGCCGACGAGTCCGCCTCAGATCCAGACCACGGAGCCGACCATCGCCCGCGTGTACGACGCGCTCCTGGGAGGGAAGGACAACTTCCAGGTCGACCGCGACGGCGCCGCCCTCTATGTCAAGTACGTCCCGCTCGCGAGCCAGTGCGCCGTGGACAACCGCGCCGCGCTCGTCCGGGGCGTGCAGTACCTCGCGCGCACCGCCGGCCTCGACCAGTTCCTGGACATCGGCAGCGGGCTGCCCACCGTGAAGAACACCCACGAGGCCGCCCAGGAGATCAACCCCAACGCGCGCGTGGTCTACGTCGACAACGACCCCATCGTCCTCGCGCACGGCAGGGCCCTGCTCGCCGAGAACAACACCACGACCGTGGTCACCGCCGACTTCCGCAACCCCCAGGAGATCCTCGACAACCCCGACGTGCGCGCCCTCCTGGACTTCGACCGCCCCATCGCCCTCATGGTGGTCGGGCTGCTCATGCACTTCCACGACGACGAGCTTCCCGACGAGTGGATCCGCACCCTGCTCGACGCCATGCCCTCGGGGAGCCACCTGTTCATCACCGACTTCGTCGACACCGGTGAGGACCTGCAGAAGGCCATGGAGCGGGCCGGCCTGGAGAGCCTGGGCAACGGCTGGATCCGCACGCCCGAGCGCATCCGCGAGCACTTCCTCGGCCTGCCCCTGGTCCCGCCGGGCCTGGACTTCCTTGAGCGCTGGTACCCCGAGGACCCGGACGCCGACGTGCCCGCGGTCGAAGACCTCGAGCCCCACCAGCGCATCCTCATGGGCGCGATCGCCTACAAGCCCTGAAGAGCGCCGGGGAGGGCGCCCGAACGCCCGCCCCCGGCAGGCTCAGGATCCGAGGTAGGCCAGCACGGCCCGGACACGGCGGTGCCCGCCGTCGTCCGGGCCCAGGTCCAGCTTGGTGAAGATGTTGCCGATGTGCTTGAGCACCGCGCGTTCGGTGACCACCAGCCGATCGGCGATCTCCCGGTTGCCCAGCCCCTCGGCCATCAGTCCCAGCACCTCGCGCTCGCGCGGGGTGAGCCGCTCCAGCGGGTCGGTGCGCCGCGCCAGCAGCTGGGCCACCGCCTCGGGGTCGATGACGGTTCCGCCGGCGGCCACCCTCCGCAGCGCGTCCAGGAAGTCGTCGACCCGCGACACCCGGTCCTTGAGCAGGTAGCCCACGCCGCCCTCCCCGTCGGCCAGCAGCTCGCGCGCGTACACCTGCTCCACGTACTGCGAGAAGACCAGCACGGGCAGGCCCGGCAGCTCCGCGCGCGCGGCCAGCGCCGCCTGCAGCCCCTCGTCGGTGAACGAGGGCGGCAGCCGGACGTCGACCACCGCCGCCTCCGGCCGGTGCGCGCGCACCGCCTCCAGGAACGCCTCCGGCTCGGAGGCCTTCGCGGCGACCTCGAAGCCCGACGCCCGCAGCAGTAGGTCCAGCCCCTCCATCAGCACCGCGTTGTCCTCGACGATCACGACCCGCACGGCAGTACCGCCTCCACCCGCGTCGGCCCGCCCTCGGGGCTGGAGACCGCGATGGACCCGTCCAGGGCCGCCACCCGGCGCCGCATCCCGGCCACCCCGGTCCCGCGCCTCTCGTCCACGCCGCCGCGCCCGTCGTCGCGCACCCGCACCACCAGGGCCGCCCCGTCCCGGGCCAGTTCCACCTGCGCCCCGGCGGCGCCGGAGTGGCGCGCCACGTTGGTCAGCGCCTCGGCCACCACGAAGTAGGCCGTGGACTCCACCGCCGCCGGGAGGCCGCCCAGGGAGGAGGCCTCCACCCCCACGGGCACCGGGGCGCCCGCGGCCAGCGCCGACACCGCGCCGGAGAGCCCGCGGTCGGCCAGCACCGGCGGGTAGATGGAGCGCACCACCGTCCTGAGCTCGGTCATCGCCTCCTCGGCGCCGCTCTGCGCCTCGGACAGCAGGCGGGCCGCCGCCTGCGGGTCGTCCCCGATGACCTTCTGCGCCAGACCCAGGCGCATCGCCAGGGCCACCAGGCGCGCCTGCGTCCCGTCGTGCAGGTCGCGCTCGATGCGCCTCAGCTCGGAGGCGTGCGCGTCCAGCGCGCCCTCCCGCGTCCGGCTCAGGGTCTCGACGCGTTCGGCCAGACGCGCTTCCCGCGAGGGCGCCAGCATCCGCGCCGACAGGCGGGCGTGCAGACGCGCCGCCGGGGACGCGGCCAAGAGCAGCAGCACGACCAGGGCGAGCTGTGCCGGACCCAGGGTCAGCGCGAGCGGCCAGGACGTCACCGCGGTCCCGAGCATGGTCAGCGACGCCGTTGGCAGTGCCCACCACAGCAGCGTCTCCACCGCGGTCGCCGGAAGCCCTACCAGGCCGATGAGGCCGAGCAGGCCGAAGGGCAGTCCGGGAAGGATCATCGTCGCGACCCAGCGCAGGTCCCGGATCGTCTGAGGGTCGGAGAGGACCGTCTTGAAGGCCGCGAGCCTTCCTCGGGGGAGCGCGTTGTAGCGGACCTCGATCTCCTCGCCGAGGAAGCGCCCGACCCGCCGCCTTTCCACCTCGGCCCATCGGCGCAGCCCGAGGAGTAGCGCGGGGACCAGCAGCAGTCCCAGGCCGGCGATGGGAACGGTGACGAACCCTACGAGGAGTAACGCGGGCACCAGGAGCGCCGCCATGGCCCACGGAAGGGCGACGACCAGGAAGAGCAGCGAGCGCATGCCGGTGGCCAGACGGCCGGCCGGCCGCTCTTCGTCGGGCCTCTCAGTGGAGGAGGCCTCGGTGGGAGGGGACGGAGGGGGAGTGGCGTTCATGGTGACGATTCTTTCGGACGCGAGGGGCCGTGTCGGTGTAGTGCGCTCCACTTCCGCCGCTCGCGTCAGGCCCCCTGAGGCGGCCGCCCGCCGCCGCTCAGCAGCCCTCAGCCGCCGCCCACCGGTTCCGATGCAGGCCCGCGACGGCGGCGATGCGCACGCGGCCCCCGGAGGCAGGCGCCTTGGGGCCCACATCCTAATGTGGGTGACCATGAGCGTTTCCACGGGCAATGACGCCTCTGAAAAGCTGACCGTCGGGCGCCGTTTCAACGGCCCGCCCGGCTCCGCCAACGGCGGCTACCTCGCCGGGCTGCTCGCCCGCCGCCTGGGCAGCACCGCCGTGCAGGTCACCCTGCGCACACCCCCGCCGCTGGAGACGCCCATGGAGGTCGTCCCCGCGGGAGCCGACACTCCGCTGCGGCTCATGGACGGCGGGACCCTGGTGGCCGAGGCCCGGCCCGCCGAGGCGCCCGCCACCGACCTGCTCCCGGTCGCCCCCGAGACCGCCGAGGAGGCGCGGCAGGCCTTCCGCGGCTTCGGAGGCCACCCGTTCTCCGCGTGCTTCGTCTGCGGCCCCGACCGTGCCGACGGCGACGGCCTGCGGGTGCTGGCTGGCCCGGTCCCCGGCTCCGACGGCTCGCTCGTCGCCGCCCCCTGGACACCCGACGCCTCCCTGGCGGGGACCGACCCGCGCACCACGGGCCCCGAAGCGGCCTGGGCGGCCCTCGACTGCCCCGGCGGCTGGGCCAGTGACGTCGACCAGCGCCCCATGGTGCTGGGGCGGATGACCGCCGCCGTGGACCGCGTGCCCGAGGTCGGCAGCCCGCACGTCGTCGTGGGGCGCTTCCTGCGCTCCGAGGGGCGGAAGGTCTTCACCGCCACCGCGCTCTTCGACCACGAGGGCGCGCGCATCGCGAGCGCCGAGGCGACATGGATCGTCATCGACCCCAAGGACTTCGGTGCGGCCTGAGCACAGCGCGGCCTGAGCACAGCAGAGCACCGTGCCCGCGCGCTTTACACTCGTGCGGTGTGGCCCTACGACCCGCACAGCAGACCCGGCCCGCGCGCGGGCGCGACCCGGAGCGGCGGCGCGCGATCCTCGACGCCGCCGACCGGGTGATCCAGCGCGACGGCCCCGACGCGCCCATGTCCGCCATCGCCGCCGAGGCCGGCATCAGCAAGCCGATCCTGTACCGGCACTTCGGCGACAAGGGCGGGCTCTACCGGTCGCTGGCCGAGCGGCACGTCGACCCGCTCATCGAGCGCATCCGCGCCGAGCTGCACGGCGGGGAGACCCTGCGGCTCCGGGCGCGCGCCACGGTCGGGGCCTACCTGCAGATGATCCGCAGGAACCTGAACCTGTACCGCTTCCTGATGGACCGCGCCACCTCCGAGGACCCGAAGACCCGCGGCGACGTCGGGATGATGGTGCGGCGCCTGGGCGAGGAGCTGGCCGGAATGCTGGTCTCCGAGGGGCACGTCCTCGAACCGCTGAGGGCGCAGATCGTGGCCCACTCGGTGGTCGGAATGGTCCAGGCGGCAGGGGAGTGGCTGCTGGAGAACCCGGAGGTCGCCGACGAGGTGGTGATCGACGACCTCACCGACGCGGTGGTGGGGGCGCTGACCTCCTCCTCTTCATGAACGGGGAGGAGTCGACCGCCTCCGTCAGGGCGGTGGCGCCGGGCGCTTCGCGGCGCGCGCCGGTTCCTGCCTCACCGGCATGGCTTCTCTGAGAACCGGGCAGGTCGGCGCACGGTCCCGGCCCGGAGGGCCCGTGGCTCGGGCCGCTTGAGGCGGCCGGTCCCTTCGCGCGGGGACTCACTCCGTGGCGGCCTCGAACCGCTTCTGGTAGCGCTCCCTGCGCTTGCGCGCCTCCTCCTCGCGTGAACGCGGCGGCGCGGAGGTGGTGAGCCCTTCCAAGAGCTCTGCGGTGGCTGCGGCGACCGCCTCCACCGCCGCCTCGAACACCTCCTCGTTCCGGGCCGAGGGCGCGGTCGAGCCGCTCACCTTGCGTACGTACTGCACAGCGGCGGCTCTGATCTCTTCGTCGGTGACCGGCGGCTCCATGTTGTGCAGCCGGCGAATGTTGCGGCACATACCGCGACGCTACGCCTCACCTGTGACGGAATTCCATGAGCGCCGAGCCGGTGCCCTCTGAGTGCCGGAATCTGAGGGGCGGGAGATGTGGTGGGGGCCTTCTCCCGGCGCGTACCGGATCGATTTCCTGATCGGTGTCCGTCCGTCTCCCGGAGGCCTTAGCGTCGGTCCTCCGAGCGTGCCGAGTCGCCAGCGACCCAAGAGGCGTTGATGCCCGAACCGGAGGACGTGCGCAATCACGCGGGAAATCACGTGGGCGCGAACGAGGGTCAGTCATTCCAGATCGGAAGCGTTTCCGGAGGGATGCACTTCTACGGCGGCGAGCGTTTCGGCACCTTGGGGCCGGACGGGGGGCTTCCGTACATCGACGTGTCGCCGCCTGTCTCTGAACGAGGCCTCGTCCATCGCGACGGGCTCATCGAGCGCGTCGTCCAGGCCCTCAGGGAGGAACCGGGGGCGCACCTGCTGCACGGGCCCGCGGGGGCGGGGGCCTCCGCCGCGGCCGCCTCCGTGGCCGGCAGGGTCCGCCGGGAACTCGGATGGCAGGTGTACTGGATCAGGCCCCGGCAGCGGCTGCACGGGTTGCTCGGAGTCGCCTGCCGCCTGCGGGGCCACACGGGCGAGAAGGCGGCGAAGTTCCTGCGGGGGGCGCCTGCCGACGGGATCGCCTGGGCCCGGGAGGTGATCGGGGACCACGGGGCCCCTGTGCTCATCGTCATCGACGACGCCGACGGCGGCCCGCAGGGAAACGGGGCGGAAGCGGCGGCGGCGAGAGGCTGGGAGCACTTGGGCGGCGCCTGCCGTGTGCTCCTGACGGGGCGCTCCGGGGCGGCCAGGGCCGTGGAGGGCGCCCGGCGGCACACCGTCGACCCCCTCGCCCCGGGGGCGGCCTACGCCTTCCTGCACGAGCGCGTACCGCCGCGCGACGCCGCCGAGGGCCGGGCCCTGGAGGCCGCCGTCCGCGCGTGCCGCGGGCTTCCCAAGCGCCTGCACGCGGTCGCCTCGGGGCTCGCGGAGGGGGAGCACCGGCCGGAGGGGCCGGCCGTATGGTGGAGGCGCCTGGACGGCCTCACCGGTGAGCCTGCGGCAGGCAGGCACCAGGAGGTCCTGCAGCTGCTGGCCGCGGTGGAGGCGGACCGGGTGAAGGGGGGAGTTCCCCGGCGCTGGTGCGCCGTGGTGCACAGGCCGGACCGCGATTCCCCGTCGGCGGCCGCGCGGCTCGATTTCTCGTCGGCCGAATTCCTGGAGGAGCGCGGCCTCGTCACCGTGCGCGGCACCGGTCCCGACGCCCGCGTGGCGATCAGCCCCGGGCTGGGGGCGGCGTTGCGGTGCGACATGCGCGACGGGCAGGCGTCCGCCCTCGCGCTGGACGCGCTCGACTTCTGGTCCGGGCATGAGGTCGAGCAGGAATGGGAGGCGTTCACGAGGATCGCCGACCGCTACGCGGGGGTTCCCGGCGTCCTGCTGCGCGCGGACGTCGGCAGAGGGCTCGTGGCGCTGGAGACGCCGGGGCGGCGCAGGGTGCGGCAGGCGGAGGACACGGTCGACCGGGTCCTCCGGCGGATGAAGCGGAGCGGGGCGATCGATCCCGCTCCACCTTCGGAGCGGTCCGTGAGCGACGACCACCTGCGCGTGTGGTACCGCGCGTGGACGGCCCTGGCGTGGGTGACCGTCCGCAGGGGCAGGTGGCCCGAGGCCGTCGGGACCATCAAGGCCGTGGCGGCCGACCAGGGGGAGGACCTCGGACCCGACCACCCGGACACCCTGCGCAGCGAGGCGCTGCTGGGCGGCATCCTGAAGGCGGCCTACCAGGACGAGGAAGCGGAGGACGTGTACCGCCGTATCCGGGAGCGGCAGGTGCGGGGCTTCGGAGAGGAGCACTACCTGGTCCTCGCCGCCCGGTTCGACCTGGCGCTCGCCCGCGCGATGAGGGGGGAGTTCTCCGGCGCGAGGGCCGACCTGGGCCGGCTGGCCGAGCGGTGCGAGGGGACCCTCGGGGCGGGCCAGCCGTTCACGCGGCATGTGCGGGGCGCCGAGAAGTGGGTCGCCAAGATGGGAACGGCCCGCTACCCGGCGAAGGTCGCGATCACGTTCGCGGGGTGGACCATGAAGAAGGCCTCGCGCTACGTGAGGATCTAGCCGCCGGAGCCGCGATGGCCGCCGCTTTCGCCGGCCCGTACATCCCATCGTGGCCGCGCCCTCAGGGCTGACGGCTGCCTCTGCCAGGTCCGGCCACCGAATGTCCGACAGGGTCCCTTGTCGCTCACCGGCCTCCGACAGAGGATCGACGCGAGGCTGCAATGCACTCGGGCCCGTGCGCCGGTTCAACCGGGCGTCGCTTGAACCTTCCGGTGCGAGAGGCGGAACACTCGCGACCCGACCGGCGTCTGAGGCGGAGTCCGAGGCGGAAGGGGACGGCGGTATGCGGCGATGGGCGCGCGCGGCGGCGGCAGCGGCACCCGGCGCACTCCTCCTGACGGCGTGCACGACGGGCCAGGGCCCCGAACCGGACGTGCGCACCGGGCCGGAGGGGGCGCTGATCGATGCGTCGGCCGAATTCCTCGTCGAGGGCCTGCCGCCCGGGGAAGAGGCCGTCCTCTGGCTCCACGCCACCGACCCCCAGGGGAGGGACTGGGCCTCATGGGCCTCTTTCACCAGCGACGAGGAAGGGCGTGTCGATCCGGCGTCCCAGGCCCCCGAGGCGGGGACCTACGACGACGCCGACGCTGAAGGCCTTCTGCGCTCGCTGCGCCTGCCCGACGGCGAGCCCGTCCGTTCTCCGGTCCCGGTGCCGGGGGAGGGACCCGAGCTCGCCTACACCTTCGGGGTGGACGTGGGCGGCCGGACGGTGGCCGAGGAAGAATTCGTGCGGCTGCTCCACGCCCCCGGAGTGCGCACCGAACGCACCGACGACCAAGGCGTCGTAGGAGACCTCTACCTCCCGCCGGGCCCCGGCCCGCACCCGGGCGTCCTCCTCCTCGGAGGCTCGGAGGGCGGACGGGCGAGTCCGTCCCTCGCCGCTCTCATGGCGAGCCACGGCCTTGCGGTCCTGAGCATCGCCTACTTCGGTGAGGAAGGCGTCCCCGAGACCCTCGAGTCCATCCCTCTGGAGTACACGTTCGACGCGGTCGACCTGCTGAGCGGACACCCCGACGTCTCCGGGGAGGGGGTCGGTGTCATGGGGGCCTCCAAAGGGGGCGAGCTGGCCCTCCTCGTCGGGGCGCACGACCGGCGCGTGAATGCGGCGGTGTCCGTGGTCGGTTCCAGCTACGTCTTCCACGCGCCCCCGGGACCGACCGGAGCGGGGGCGGCGAGCGGTTCCTGGTCGCTCGACGGGAACGACCTCCCCTACCTTGCGCCGACGCAGGCGATGTCGCTGCGGGACACCGCGCCCGGGTTCCTCGGTCGTCCGTGGAGGCTGGACTGGAGCGCGGAGAATGCGGTGGAGCAGGCCACGCCTCAGGAGCGAGAGGCGGCCACCATTCCCACCGAGCGCATCGACGGCCCGGTGCTGATCATCTCCGGCGCCCAGGACGCGTTGTGGCCGCACTGGCTGGCCGACGAAGGGGAGGAACGCCGGGACGCCGCCGGACTCCCCACCGAGCGGGTCGTCCACCCCGAGGCCGGCCACCTCATCATGGGCGTCCCGAACCTGCCCTCCACCTACTCCACCGCCGCCCCTCTCATCCCCGACATCGCCCTGATGGACCTCGGCGGCGACCCGGCCGCCAATGCCGAGGCCGTGGACGACACCTTCACCAGGTCGGTCGCCTTCTTCAAAGAGGCACTCAAGGAGGGATCGGGGGAGGCGCCGGAGGGAGGACCGGAGCCGGAGCCAGATGAACAGGCGGAGGCGCCGACCGGAGACGGGACGCCCGGACAGGAAGGGGAGGGAACGTGACGGCGACGGACCCGGGCCCCGCGCGCACAGCCGTCGGCCCGCGTGCAGCGGCCGTCCTCGCCTCCGCGCTGTACGGAGCCGCCTTCGTCGCGGCAGTCGGGGGAACCGCGCTCGTCCTCGGCTACCCGCCGCCGCGCGACGGTCTCCAAGCCGCGCTCGGGCTGGTTCCCGCAGCGATCGGTCTGGCGGCCGCCTGTGGCCTGGCGGCGCACGCGCTCCGCTCTCAGAGGCGACTGCCCGCTGCCCTCATCGGGGTGACCGGTGCGGCGGTGCTGGCCGCCGAACTGGTGTGGCCCCCGCGCCAGGTGGTGGTCGCAGGGGAGCGCTACACCGACGGCACGCCGTGGCTGGCCCTGCTCGTCGCGACATGGCCGGTCCTGCTGCTCGGCGTCGTGATCGTATGGGCCGCCCAGGCCCGCCTGGGCCGGGAGGGCGATCGTCCGCGCTGGGGGCGCGCCCTGCTGCTCTCCCTCGGCCTTGGGGCCGGTGCCGCGGCGGCGGTGGCCACCGCCCTCCTCCCCGCCGAGCCTCCCGTCTGGCTGCTGGTCTGGGGGCTCCCCGGCTACGGGTTCGCGTACGCCCTGGCGGGCCTGTTGCTGGCGCGGCCCGGTCGTGTCCTGCCGGTCCTCGTCCTGCTGGCAGGGACCGCGGTGGCCGCCGTGGACACGCTCACCGTGATCCCCGGGACGCCCGCACAGATCGCGCTGCAGATGTGGCCCGCCTACCTCGCCGCCGCCCTGCTGGCCGGACTCCTGGAGTGGCCGGTGGTCGCCGTGGCCCGACGCGCGCAGCACGCGCGGGGAGCCGGTCCCTCCTCCGTCGGGGGAGCTGAAGAGACGGGGGAGGGACCGGCGGGCGGGAACAAAGGCCGGTGACTCAGGGGAGGCGGCTCGCAGTGAGGCTGCTCAGGCCTTCGCCGGGACCCGCCATTCGCGGATCTCGCCGTTGCGCATCCCCGGGTGCCCGAGGCGCCCGAAGAACTCCGCATGGCCCACGACCAGGACGGAGCGCACCGACCGCACGGACCGCTCTGTCCTGTGCACCAGCCACTCCGTGAAGGCCGCGACGCGCTCCTGGAGGACCGCCTCGGGCTCGACGGCGACGCCGCGTTCATCGGTGCGGCCCGTGTACCACCACGTCTCGGGAAGGTGGCCGAAGTCCAGGGACGGGAATTCCTTGGCCAGGGTCCGGGGCGGGCGGCCGATGTCGCAGGTGTTGCCCAGGTGCTCGCGGTGCAGCGCCTCCACGACGATGGGCACGCCCAGACCGCCCGCCGCCCCGAGGGCCGTCTGGAGCGCCCGGGTGAGGGGGGAGGTGACCACCAGGTCGGGGGCGAGGCGCCGGACACCGGCCGCCGCCTCGGCCGCCTGGGAGACGCCCAAGGGGGTCAGCTCCGGATCGACGATGAGCGGGTCGCGGCCGGTCCGGTCGTAGATCGCGTTGAAGGCGCTCTGACCGTGCCGGAGCAGGTGAACGGTGGTGCTGTCGGTCACGTGGTTCCCCGTCGGTTCGTTCCTGCCGCCGCTGTGCCCCTCCGCCCGGCCGGGGAGCGGCGCTGGACCACGCATGCTGCCCGACCGGGGTTACGCTCCGTCGACCGGCGCCGCACCCTGGGACGAACGCCCGCGATCCGCCCGTCGGCCGGCCCCCGGACCGACCTGCCGCCTGCCTCGGTCGCCGGTCCTACCGAGGATTCCGGAAGTTCCGCGGGTGCGGAGGGCGGACGCCACGGTTCGCGCCCGCGCCCGCTCCGGCCGTCCGCATCCGGAGCCTCAGGCCCCGTCCAGCCCCGCGAGCATCGTCGGCAGGTCGGCCTCGTGGAGCACGGTCAGCCGCCGCGTGGCGCGCGTGATCGCCACGTACAGGTCGCGCCCGCCCTGCGGCGACTGGTCCAGGATCTCGTCCGGCGCGGCCACCACCACCGAGTCGAACTCCAGCCCCTTGGCCTGGGCACAGGTGAGCACCGCCACCGGGGCGTCCAGGACCTCGGGCGAGGCCTGGGACTCGGCTTCGGGCAGCAGTGCCGCGACGGCGCCGTGGCGGGCGTCGGGGACGATCACCGCCACGCGGCCGGCCACCCCTTCGGGGTCGCCGTGCTCGCCGCCCTCGGCGGTCTGCACGGTCCGCACCTCCTGCCGGGCGACGAAGGGCAGCCGCTCCTCCCACTCCCCGGGGGCGACCCGCACTGCCCGCGGCGGCTCGTCGCCCTCGCGCACCGACTCCGGCGGCTCCTGGTCCGGCGCCACCTCCTTGAGGACCGCGGCGGCCACCTCCATGATCGCCGCAGGGGTCCGGTAGTTGACCAGCAGCCGCTCCTCGTGGAGGCCGCCGCCGACGTGCCGCTCCAGCATCGAGGACCACGAGGACGCCCCGGCCGCGCTTCCGGTCTGGGCCACGTCGCCCACGACGGTGAGCGAGCGCGTGGGGATGCGCCGCATGACCGTCCGCCAGGCCATCTCCGACAGCTCCTGGGCCTCGTCCACGATCACGTGTCCATAAGCCCAGGTGCGATCCTGCGCAGCGCGCTCTGCGGTGGTGCGCTCGGGGCCGTCGTACCTGTTGCGCTCGAAGAGCGTGTTCGCGTCCACGACCAGGTCGCCGTCGGCCGTCCTCTGCTCGGAGAGGCCGGTGACCTCCAGGACCCCCTGGGCGTAGCGCTCCGCCTCGGCCCGGCGCCGGGCCTCCTCCCGCTGCCGGGCGCGGCGGACCGAGCCGTCGTCGCCCAGAAGCTCGGCCGCCTCGTCCAGGAGTGGGACATCGCCCACGGTCCACGGGCTCCCCTCAGGGCGCAGCAACGCGTCGAGGTCCTCGCCGGACAGGGCGTCGCCGGGGGAGATGCGTTCGGCCTCGCGGGCCGCCGCGGCCAGTCTGTCCCCGTCGCTCAAGAGCTCACCGATCAGCGTCTCAGGGGACAGGTCCGGCCACAGGGCGTCGAGCGCCCTGTGCACCTCGGGCTCCTCCCACAGGGTCTCCCTTGCCGACTGCAGGTCCTCGTCCGTCCACAGCGGGGCGTCGGGGTCCTCCATCTCGGGGACGCCGGCGAAGGCGCCGTCCCAGGCGGCCGCCTCCTCGGCCTCGCGGATCGAGTGCTCCAGCACGTCGTGCTGGTCCTGGGCGAGGGCCGTGAGCATCTCGCTGACGAAGAAGGTCCGCGCCGCGTTGTGCTTCACCCCCAGCTCGCGCGCCCGGTCCCGCACGGAACGGCAGGTGTCCTCGGAGACGAACAGATCCGTGCCCGAGGCGGTGATGTACAGGCCGCCCTCGGGCACGCGCTGGCGCTCGCGCACCGCGGCCTCGACGAGTGTCGCCATTCTCAGCGACCCTTTGACGGCGGCGGTGCGGTGCCCCTCCGCCCCTTCGGCCCGCACTCCCGGGTACAGCCCGCCGAGCGTCGTCATCACCACGTCGGTCTCGCCCAGCGAGGGGAGCACCTGGCCGATGTAGCGCAGGAAGACCGGGTTGGGGCCCACCACCAGCACGCCGCGCCGCTCCAGCAGGTCGCGATGGGTGTACAGCAGGAACGCGGCCCGGTGCAGGGCGGCCACGGTCTTACCGGTGCCCGGGCCGCCCTGGACCACCAGGGCGCCCTGGAGGGACGAGCGGATCACCCGGTCCTGCTCGCTCTGGATGGTGGCGACGATGTCGTGCATGCGGCCCGTCCGGCCGGCCCGCAGCGAGGCCATCAGCGCGGCCTCGCCCACCAGGCCCTGCCGGTCGTCCTCGCTCAGCCCTTCCAGATCGAAGACCTCGTCGTCGAGGCCGACCACCGTCCGGCGCCGGGTGTACAGGTGGCGCCTGCGGGCCAGGCCGTCGGGGGCGCTCGGGGTCGCGGAGTAGAAGGGGCGCGCCGCCGGGGCGCGCCAGTCCACCAGGGCGACCTCGCGGTCGCCGTCGCGCAGCCCGATGCGCCCGATGTACAGCCGCTCGCCGGGGGAGCGGCCGTCCCCGCGCAGGTCGACGCGGCCGAAGCACAGCCCTTCCTCGACCGCCTCGAGCCGGGTGAGCCGGCGCGCCTGCTCGTCGACGCTCGCCTCCCGGTCCATGAGCGCGCCGTGGCCGCCCGCGCCGTTGCGCTGGGCGCGCAGGAAGGCGTCCCGCACGTGTGCGCGCTCGGCGTCGAGGTGGCCGTAGAGCGCCGAGACGTACTCCTGCTCGCCGTGGATTGACACGGCGAGGGGGTTGTGGCCCGCGCTTTGACTCTGCTCCATTGCCTTGGTACTCTCCATATTGAGTGGACGAGTCTGGCCCATCTTCGTCATCACGAGTGGGTCACCGTACCATGCCGCACCGGCGTGCGCATCGCCCCGGTGCTTTTTTCTTCTCCTCCTGCGCCCGCGTCACTGTCGCGCGCCCCCGCACCCGCGCTACACTTCGGCACATGCAGAACCCGGAGACCACCCGCACACGCGGGCAGTGGTGGCGCCGCTCCTAGGCGGCGCTCCGAGTTCAGCCCTTCCCACAGGCCACGGCGACCGCCCCGGACGGCGGTCGCATCGCGTGCACGGCGCGGCCCCGGCCAGGCGGCGCGGCGGCCCGAAGCCCAGACCGCCCAGCGCGATGAAGGACCGCCCGTGGAACCCAGCAACGACGCCCGACCCGCCGCCTATACCACCGCGGGCGGGATCGCCGTCCGCCGCACCGCATCCCCCTGCGACCCGGCCGCTCTCACCGCCCTCGTCACGGCCGTGCAGGAGCGGCGCGGCGGCGTGCTCTCCTCCGGCATGGAGTACCCGGGGCGCTACAGCCGGTGGCACCTGGGCTACGTCGACCCCTGCCTGGAGGTGGCCGCGCGCGGCAGGCGGGTCAGCGCCACCGCCCTCAACGCGCGGGGGCGCGTGCTGCTGCCGGCGGTGGCGGCGGCCCTGGCCGAGCACGGCCCCACGGCCGTCGAGGGGGCGGACGGCGCCACGGTCTCGGTCGCCGTGCCCGAGCCCGACCCCGGGGCCTTCTTCACCGAGGAGGAGCGCAGCCGCCGCCCCGGCGTCTTCACCGTGCTGCGCTCCCTGGTCGCGGTCTTCTCCTCCGGTGAGGACCCCAACCTGGGGCTGTACGGCGCGTTCGGCTACGACCTGGCCTTCCAGTTCGAGCCGGTGGAGCGGGTGCAGGAGCGCGACCCCGGCGACCGGGACCTGGTCCTTCAGCTCCCGGACGAGGTCATCGTCCACGACCGCAAGCGCGAGACGTGCAACCGCTACACCTACGAGTTCATCGTCCCGGGCTCCGACGGGGGCGAGCCGGTCTCCACCGACGGCCTCCCGCGCACCACCGACCCCACCCCCGAGGTCGTCCCCGTACAGGTCCCCGAGCAGCCCGAGCCGGGGTCCTACGCCAAGGTCGTGGCCGAGGCCAAGGAGCGCTTCCGCAGGGGGGACCTGTTCGAGGTCGTCCCCGGCCACCGCACCTACGGCGCCTGCACGTCCCCCGCGCGCTTCTATGAGCGCCTGCGCGAGCGCAACCCGGCCCCCTACGAGTTCTTCTTCAACCTCGGCGAGGGCGAGTACCTGGTCGGCGCCTCACCCGAGATGTTCGTGCGCGTGGGCGCCGGGGCCGACGGCCGGCGCAGGGTGGAGACCTGCCCCATCTCCGGGACCATTCAGCGCGGCGCGGACCCCCTGGGCGACGCCGACAACATCCGCGCGCTCCTCTCCTCCCTCAAGGAGGAGTCGGAGCTGACCATGTGCACCGACGTGGACCGCAACGACAAGTCGCGGGTGTGCGAGCCCGGGAGCGTGCGGGTGATCGGGCGCAGGCAGATCGAGATGTACAGCAGGCTCATCCACACCGTCGACCACATCGAGGGCGTGCTGCGCCCGGAGTTCGACGCCCTGGACGCCTTCCTCACCCACATGTGGGCCGTCACCGTCACCGGCGCCCCCAAGACCTGGGCGATGCGGTTCATCGAGCGCCACGAGACCTCCCCGCGCCGCTGGTACGGCGGCGCCGTGGGCGTCATCGGCTTCGACGGCTCGATGAACACGGGGCTGACCCTGCGCACCGCACAGATCCGCGACGGTGTGGCGACGATCCGGGCCGGAGCGACGCTGCTGTACGACTCCGACCCCGAGGCCGAGGAGCGGGAGACCTTCCTCAAGGCGCGCGCGCTGCTGGAGACGCTCAAGGAGGTCGAGGAGGAGGTCCGGGAGGAGAGCCGGCAGAGCAGCGAGGAGGCGGCCCCCGAGGCCGGTTCGGACGCCGCCGAGCCCGCGCCCCTCGCCGGCGCGGGGATGAGGGTCCTGCTCGTCGACCACGAGGACTCCTTCGTCAACACCCTCGCCGACTACTTCCGCCGCCAGGGCGCCGAGGTCACCACGGTCCGGTACGGATTCGACCCGGTGCTGCTCGACGAGATGGCGCCCGACCTCGTGGTGCTGTCGCCCGGCCCGGGCCTGCCCTCCGACTTCGGCACCGACGCCCTCCTCGACGCCGTGGGCGAGCGCTCCCTGCCGGTCTTCGGGGTGTGCCTGGGGCTGCAGGCCATGGTCGAGCACGCGGGAGGGGAGCTTCTCACCCTCAAGGAGCCGGTGCACGGCAAGCCGGGGCAGGTGCGCGTCATGGGCGGCCGGCTCCTCAGCGATCTGGGGAAGGGGAACTTCTTCCAGGCGGCCCGGTACCACTCGGTCTACTCCACGCCCGAGCGGGTGAAGGGGTACAGGGTGACCGCGGTGACGGAGGACGGCCCCGAGCCGGTCGTCATGGCGATCGAGGACCCGGACCGGCGCAGGTGGGCGGTGCAGTTCCACCCTGAGTCCATTCTCACGGCCGAGGTCGGTGAGCAGATCGTGCAGCGCGCGCTGCGCATGGCCGCCGGGACGGCCTGAGCCGGGCGCACGGTCCGCGCGCCGTCCGTCCTGGGGCCGGGCCACGGCCCGGCCCCAGGACGGACGGTCGGCCCTGAAGGACCTGTTCCGGTTCCGTGGTGCGGAGGCGGTTCCCCCGCCTCCGCACCACGGTCCGGGGAAGCCTTCGGCCGCGTCCGCGATGCTGAAAGCGCGCGGCGCTCGTAGGCTTCTACATATGGATTCACAACTCGGACGAGTGGCCGTCACCGGAGCGGCGGGACGGATCGGCCGCACCGTGCGCGACGGACTCGGCGACGCGGAGCACCTGGTGCTCATCGATCGGTCCCCGCTGCCCGAGCCCGCCGACCCTGACCGGGAGACGGCCGTCGAGGCCGACATCACCGATGTCGAGGCGCTGGTGAAGGCGTTCGAGGGGGCCGAGGCGGTCGTGCACCTGGCCGCGCTCGCCGAGGAGGCGCCGCTGCCCGACCTCCTCACGGCCAACGTCGAGGGCACTCTGGCGGTCCTGGAGGCGGCGCGCCGCGCCTCGGTGGAGCGCGTGGTGCTGGCCTCCAGCAACAGGGTGACCGGCAACTACCCCATCCACCACCACGTGTTCCCGGACGAGCCGCCCCGGCCGGACGGCTTCTACGGGGTCACCAAGGTGGCGGCCGAGGCGCTGGGGCAGCTCTACGCCGACACCTACGGCATGCAGGTGGTCGCGCTGAGGATCGGCTCCTTCGAGGAGAAGCCCACCGAGACGCGGCACCTGGCCACCTGGCTGAGCCCGCGCGACTGCGTCGGCTTCGTGAGGGCGGCGCTGACCACGGCCAACGTGAACTTCGTCGCCGCCTACGCGGTGTCGGCCAACGCGCGCCGCTTCTGGGACCTCACGGTGGGGGAGAGTGAGCTGGGGTACAAGCCGGTGGACGACGCGGCGGTGTACTCCGGGGAGTTCCCGGACGACGACCCGTTCTGGCACGGAGGCCCCCAGGGAGGCGACTTCGCCGGCCCCGAGGCCCTGGCGCCGTACCTGCCCGGCGGCTCCGGTGGTGCCGACGGCTCCTGACGGCCGTTCCCCGGGGCGCCCCCGCTCGGCGCCCTGGCACCGCCCCGCCTCCGCTCGGCACCGGGACCGTCTCGTGCCGCCCTGCGCCGTCCTGCGCCGTCCCGGGCCGTCCCCGTGGGCCGGTAAGGTCGACTCGGCCCGGGGGCAGGCGGTCCTCCGCGGCCGACAGCGTTTGTCGAGGGGGAGCACGATGAAGCAGGTCGAGCCCGAGGTCCACCTGGTCGCCAAGCCGCAGCTGGACTACGGCGAGGTGGCGCGGTACCTCGCCGACGTCGGCGGGGACACGTGGTTGGAGCGGTTCGACCGGGGCGACCTCGACGCCCACCTCAACGACCCGCAGAACCTCGCCGAGTTCGCCGGGCGCCTGTGCTACCGCTCCTGGGAGCCGGGCCTGAACCCGAACGTCACGCGGGTGCGGACCGACCAGGACGCCTACCTGACCAACATCCTGCGCAGCCTGCACGGGTCGGTCCTGGAGCACGTCAGCTTCAGCTTCGTCCTGCACAACGTCAGCCGCGTCCTCACGCACGAGCTGATCCGGCACCGGCCCGGCGTGGCGGTCTCCCAGGAGTCGCTGCGCTTCGTGCGCCTGACCGACCTGCCGTTCTGGTTCCCCGAGTGGGCCCAGGAGGACCCGGAGCTGATGGAGCGGGCCGCCGACATGCTGCAGCGCATGGAGGAGTTCCAGCTCTGGATGGCCGACCACTTCGAGCTCGACGAAGAGGGCAAGAAGTTCGCCGACAAGAAGCACAAGACCTCGTTCATGCGCCGCTTCGCCCCTGAGGGCGTGGCCACCGGCCTGGTGTGGACCGCCAACGTCCGCACCCTGCGCCACACCATCGAGGCCCGCACCGCCCCCGGCGCCGAAGAGGAGATCCGCCTGCTGTTCGGCAAGGTCGGCGAGCTCCTCAAGCAGGAGGCCCCGGCCCTCTTCGGCGACTACACCGTCGACGAAGACGGCTCCTGGGTCCCCGAATGGCGCAAGGTCTGACCCGGGCCGACATGTGACCTCGGAGAGGGGCGGGAGGCATGTGCCTTCCGTCCCTCCCTTCCATCGGCCGGTGTACGCCGGACTCTCAGGACACTGATCGACGAGGAGCACTCGGCCTCAGGCCCTCGACTCACTCGAAGAGGGGGGATGGGCCGTTCCGCGCCTTCGGCGGGGCGCTGGCGGCCGAAGCCGGGTCGGGCAACTCTGTGCCCGCGATCGTGGGGCCGTCACAGATCCGCTCCAGTAGATCGTCTTGGAGCGGGGCGAGAGCGACGCATTCCGTGACGACACCGAGGAGCCCCAGGAGATCGTCGGTGAGTCGGCTGTCCCAGTGCGTCACGTTGATCGAGTCCAACGGGGACGTTCTCTTCTTCGCGCGAGGGTCGCGCACTCGATAGCCGAACCAGTGCCGGACGACGGCCATGCCACCGACGTCGAAGTCGTAGACGGCGGGCGAGACACGGTCGATCGCCCCCTCTCCCACCCGTAATACCTGTTCGCCCTCTCGCGGGCGCTCGGGAACCTCGGCAGGCACCCGCCTTATCGGCTGGAGGACTCTGACACCGGCCCGTTCTGCGATCGCGAGGGCCCCTTCCGGGCGGTCGGCAGCAGGATCGACGAACCGTTCGCCGAAGGTATGGAGCCATAGCACTCGGCGACCGACCTCGACCGCCTCGGCCCACAGCTGGGACCGTCCGGTCAGGGGGACTCGAATGCCCGGTGTCCGAAGGTCGGCGCGAAACCGTCGGGTATAGCCGGGATGGGCGACCACTGCCGCGATGTAGGCAAGGACGTCTCCGGCGCTGACGGCGATCCCCAGACGGTTGCTGAGGCGTTTGAGGAGGCCCGGTGTCATGTTAGGGGACATCGCGTCGGCGTCGCGGTACAGCGGGTGGACACCGCCCGCACGGACGTTGAAGTGGTCCAGGTCGGGGATGAGGGACGTGAAGACGAGCCCGGGTCCGCTTTCGATGGGGTGGCTGTCCTGCGTGGAGACATAGACCTGTTGATCGGATCGTGTGGACCACAGCGGAGGGCGCGGCATCTCGATCAATCTGTTGTCCGGAATCACCCACTGGCGGTCGAAGGATCGGTACGCGGCGCGTATGGGCGGGGCCATCGCGGAGTCCTCATCGGCGATCGTATGAGTGAGAGGGGGGAAGCCGGGCAGGGGAGCCTCAGGGCGGTCGACCTTTCGGTCGCGTCCTTCCTTGAATCGGACCCTGCGCGCCTCACCCTCTGCGCTGAGAAGGTTCTCCCAGCGCCGCTGCAGGACGTCCTGGTGAGGCGCGTACACCCATGCGCGTCCCGTTGTCACCCCGCGCGTCCTCCACGGCATGAGCTGACCGAGGGCGGGGTGGTCGAGCCATGCTCGTCGGGCGGATGGTTGGAACCCTGCTCGTCGTTGCATAGGAGCCGAGTCCCACTCGGGACCATGCGGGTCTAAGCTTCTCAGGCTCGCGATCTTCTCGCGGGCGGCGCCATGGAGCCGGATGTGGTGAACATCTGCGGGGGTGTCGGGTTGCGAAGGGCCATAGCGGGCGAACACCGCGATGCACAGCCGCCTGCCGACGCCTGGGCCGAACACCCGTGTACCGGCCTCGGGGCGATTTCCCTCGGGCGAAAGGTCGATCAACCAGCCTTCGTCGCAGACCCTTCGCAGGTACTCCCGCACCCCTTCGAACGCCTTCCCATCGATCAGGCTCGCCGGGGTGATGAAGGCGATGGCGCCGGCGGGACTGTCGGGGTGGGCCTCGAAGACCTTCCAGATGGCCCATCTCCAGTAGAGCCACGGCAGGCCGTGAAGATCCGAGGTGTAGCGGGCGTTGCCGTCGGTCCGGAACTCGTCGAGGGACGGGCGACTCTGAACCTGAGGAGGTTGGTGCAGCGGATCGCGCCGCCGCTCGATCCACTCTGCCGTCCCCCTGGTGTTCTCCACGTGCGGAGGATTGCCGATGACCACCATCACCGGCTGCTCTCGTTTGATCCGGTTCGCCTCTTGGCGGGAGCGCTCGATGGGCCTGTAGGCCGCACTGATCCACTCCTGTGTCGCCGTCGGGTCCTCCAACGCATCGGTGAGGAAGCGGACCTCGGTGGCCGGGATCTCCGTATCGAACCGGTTCTTCAGCGCCTGGTGGAGGCGCAGTTCCGCAATCGCGTACGGTGCGACCTGGATCTCGAAGCCGACGAGCCGCTCGGCGAACAGGTCGCGCAGGCGGTCGGGCCTGGCGCCGGTCCCCTGTTTGGCATCGATCGTTCCGGCGACGGAGCGAATGACCTCGACCAAGAAGGTCCCGGTCCCCATCGCGGGGTCCACGACCGTCACATCGTCGGACGCGATCCCCCAGCCCCGCCCCATGCGCGTCCGCAGTACCTTGTCGACGAAATCGACCATGGCGCCGGCGACGGGCTGAGGGGTGTAGTACGAGCCGCTCTTCTTGCGGAGTTTCGGGTCGTAGTCGGCCAGGAACCGTTCATAGAGCTCTGAATAGACATCGGTGCGGCCGTGGTCGAGCTTGTTCCAGTCGACAGGGGCGATCACCTGGCGCAGGGTGGTGATGGTCGGCAGTTCTTCTGTGACGTCGCTGTCGGTCAGCACCGCGAGGGCACGGCCGATGAGCGAGTGCTTCTTGCCGAGCTTGCGGGCGATCTCGTTGAGCGACGTCTCCTCGAACCCGATGCCGTCGAGCCGGGCGAGCAGGAGCGCGTAGGCGATGGTCTGGGCGTACGCGTCGGCGAAGCCTTCATCGTCGAGTCCGGGGAACAGGAGTCGGCGCCAGTCGCCCGCCAGAAGCGTCAAGTGCTCGTGGGCCGCGTGCTCGGATGGTCCGGCCAGCACCGTTTGTACTTCTTCCCGGAGCAGTCTGCAGAGTCCGGCGATGATGCCGATGAGCTCGGGCAGAGAGCGCGGTCGCGTCGGCGCCCATGTGAGGAAGTCGCGGATGAGCGTTTCGAACGCACGGTCTGCGGGGCGCAGCGGTCCGGCGGGGTCATCGAGGCCGCCGGTCAGACGCACAGTAGAGCCGACGGGTTCGCCGTACACGAATCGGCCCCAAGTGAGGCCGTCGGTGTACATGACGTTGGGTTTTGCGGCGAGTTTTCGGAACTGGTCGCGTTCCCGCTTGCTCGGTCGCCAGCCGGCGGCTCCGGGAATCCCGCGTCCCGGGGCTTTGAGCTCGACATAGCCGATCCTTGACCTTCCGACGTCCACGGCGTAGTCGGGTCGGACCCTGGCTCCCTTGAGCTCGACCTCGTCGAAGGCGGTGATGTTCAGTCCCAGGCAGACGCCGAGCCGTGTGAGGAGTGATTCCATGGGGCCGCGAAGCTGGTGTTCGGCTCCTCCGACCCCGGTCAGTTTTCTGGCCAGCGATTCTCCGAACTGCTCCACTGCGGCGGTGACCGCTGGATTCGGTGCTCTGCCGGCATGGGGGGAGAACGGCGGCGTCCGTTCCAGCGCGTCGGTCATCGGCGCTCCAGGAGCATGGGGGGCGACCAGTGGTGCTCAAACCACCTCACAACGGGTGCCGGGAGGAGGAGTACTTGCGGGAAGGCCAGTCATCCCCGGCCGACCAGGAAGGAGCCTGCATCCCGTCGGCTGTAGGCCTCCGGGGAGCGTGTGCCCCGGGGGCGGCATCGTTTCAGTGGGGCCGAAGGGGGAGGTTGTACCACTCGCACTCTGCCGGAGTGAGGACGCCCGAAGGGCCACCGCCGAGAGCGTCCAACGAAGATCATCGTGGGGCGTGGCCGAA
>NZ_ANAD01000111.1 GCF_000341245.1 Nocardiopsis halophila DSM 44494 | reverse complement strand
GTGGGGGGAGCCACTCCCTGCAGTGGCCGAGGAACCACTCCAGCGTCTCGCGGACGATCTCCCGGCTCTCTCCGGTGAGCGCCGAGACGGGGAAGCTCGGGCGCCGTTCCAGTGCCGCTTCCGGCAGGTCGATGCCGGGCCCCTGGTTCAGGCGCTTCAAGAGCTCCAGGCGCAGGTCCGCATCATCGAACGGCGGTCGGGTGCGCAGGTACTGGAAGACCACCTCGATGGTGCCGTACTGGGGGTAGATCACCAGCGGCCAGCGGATGTCCGGGGAGGTGGACCGCTCCCAGGCGAAGAGTCGGCAGCTGACGGCCCGGTTCGGCGAGGTCCGGTAGTCCAGGACGCCGCCCAGCCTCTCCCAGGTCTCCATCAGGTCGGTGACGGCCTGCGCTTCGTCGGCGGACAGGTGGGCGGCGAGCTGGTCGAGGAACATCTGCTCCTGTTCGACGCGCTCGTTCACCTCCATGCCGGTGAGCGTGGCCAGCGTCGCCGCCGATAGGCGCCGGTCCGGGGCGGCCGCGCCGGAGTCGGTGAAGGCGACGCCCTCGGCGGCGAGCGCCCGCTCGGCCTCCGCGTTCGCGGGGACGCCGTCGGTCGCCAGCACGCGGTGGACGTTGGGCAGCCCCGCCTCCTGCTGCAGGAGGGAGGCGATGGTCGCCGCCTTGGCGCCGACCAGCTGGCCGACATCCCGGTAGGACGTCCAACCGCCGGAGGGGATCGCGGCCAGCGCGGCCCGGGTCGGCTCGCCGATCAGTTCGGGGCCTTCCTCGCCCTCTTCCGCGGGGAGCGGGGCCGGCCACAGGGCGATCGCCCTGTCCGCAAGGCGCTCCGAACGATTCTCGATCTCGGGGCGGCCCCAACTGTCCGCGTCCGCGATCTCGCGGTTCATCTCCAGCGCACTACGGTCGAGGATCTGCTGCTTGCGCTCGAACAGGTGGTTGGACAGGCGGGAGTTCTGTGAGGTGAGGGTCAGGTTGCCGAGGGTGTGCAGCAGCCGGGCGTGGAGTTCGGTGGGCGTTTCATCGTCGTCGGTCTGCCCTTCGAGGACCTCACCCCAGTGGGGCGTGAGCGACTGGGGCATCACGTGCTCGATCGACAGCTTGGCCTTGCGGAAGTCGACGGGCTCGTCCCCGCAGTAGCTCTCTTCGAGGCGGCGGAGGACGAACGTCCGCTGGGGAGCACGACCCGTCCAATAGAAGTTGCGCGTCGCGATCGCCGAGCGCAGAGCACGGTCCGAGGGCCATCGGTGCCGGGGGAGTGACAGGTAGCGGTGAACGGACTCGTCCACCGGCACGCCTGTCTGGACGGCGGCGGGCGAGGACATCATGATCCGGTTGAGCCCTTGGGACTGAATGCCCGCGAAGAGCCGCCGGACCAGATAGCTCTCCACGTAGGAGAGCGCGCGCACGACCTCTTCGGTAGAGGCGTGGTCCTGGTCGCGGAGCTGGAGCAGGCGCAGGGCCAGTGCACGGTAGATCGTGTTGCCCCACGCGACCAGCCGGGCCAGCGCCGCGCGCAGCTCGGGGTCGTCCTCATGGGCGGGCTCCACCACGCGCAGCAGCAGCTGGCCGAGGCGCCACAGCTGTTCGAGCTCCGCGCGGACCGCGGCCTCGCCGCCGCGCTCGGCGACCTCCTTCAGCCGCTTCTGCTGCCCGTAGTAGACCTCGCTCTGCTTCGCCCGCTCGTCTCCGCGCAGGACCAGGTCGAGCCAGGCCAGCGTCTCCAGGTTCTCCGGGCCCAGCTCGTCCTGCATGGGCGACCACACCTCGTCGTAGACCTCCTCACCGGTCTCGGGGAGGAGCATGAAGACGTAGTTGCGCAGGAGGTCGCTCTGGCTGAGCCCCTTGCCGGTGTCGTTGAGGGACTCGAAGATCCGGAACACGTTGTCGCCCGAGTCCGCCTGGATCTCCACGAGGCTCAGACGGCGCCCGACGGCCGCCTCGACCTCGAGGAGCTCGTCCTCGGAGTACGTGGCCATCTTCTGGCAGAAGAAGTGGTGGGCGCCTTCGACGCCGTCGGTGTCCCCGTTCTTGGGCCTGCCGTCGATGACCGCCTTGAACACCGCCCGGTCGACCTGGGTGGGCAGGAGGCGGAACTTGTCGTCGCGCTTCTTGTACCGGTTGACCAGGTAGGTGTCGTGAATGCGGTCGGCATTCTGGTAGGCGTCGGACTCCTCGTCACCGCCGTCGCCGAGTTCGCGCAGACGGTCCCGGACGGCCGCGAGCGCGAGGGTCAGACTCGTCAGCCGCTGCTGCCCGTCGATGACCAGCCACCTGGTCATGTCACTGGCGGCGGATGCGCCCGGCGCCATGACGACCGAGCCGAGGAAGTGCGTTGTGGCACTGCCCGCGGGCGCCGCGCGGTCGTTCTCGATCTGTTCGAGCAGGTCCTCCCAGAGGCGGGAGAGCTCGTCCTTTCCCCATGAGTACGGCCGCTGGTACAGCGGGATCTGGAACTGCTTGGTCCCCTCGACCATCTTCTGAAATGTGGTTTCGTAGGCCTTCATGCTCCGGGCTTTCGTCGGGGTGACTGGTCGTGGGAGCGGCCGCTCAGCGGGAAAGCGGTCTTCCCTGTGGTGAACGGCGGTCAGCGGGGAAGGAACCGGCTCGGCTCGCCGGTGTAGGAGACGTACAGGGAGTCGCGGGCCCGTGTGCACGCCACGAATGCGAGGTTGCGCTCTTTCTGGACGTCGTGCGCGTGGGCGACGGGGTCTTCGTCGGCCGGGACCAGGTGGGGCTCGTAGGGGAGGTGCTCCGCATCGGCCCCGACAACGGCGGTGCACCGGAACTCCAGCCCCTTCATCGAGTGCATCGTTCCGACCCGCACGCCGCTGTTCTCGGCGAGCCCGCACGTGGCGATGGAGCGGGTGCGGAGCGCTGCGGCCGCTTCGCGAGCGAGCGCGTCGGTGCGGGCGGCCACACCGATGGCGTCGGCCTCGACCCCTTCGGCCATCCATTCCGTCACCCTGTCTGCCAGGGCTGACAGTTCCGCATCCTGGGAGGGGAAGCCCTGCACGACCGGCCTGCGTCCGTGCAGGGGAGAGGAATAGCCGTCGAGCCGGTCCTGGAGGCCGTCGAGCCCTTCGACGGGGGAGGTGCCCAGGAGGGGGACGGCCCAGGACAGGATCTCCTGCGTGCTGCGGTAGCTGACGTTCAGCCTGCGGCTGCGGCCCCGGACGTTGATGCCGACGGCGGCCAGCGAGACGCGGTGGTCGTAGATGCGCTGGTGCGGGTCCCCGGCGATGAACAGGTCGTCGGGGCCCTCAGGGACCAGGGCCCGGACCAGGCGCCACTTCGCCGGGTGCAGGTCTTGCGACTCATCGACGACGACGTGGCGGTACAGGCGCCGCCCCTTACGGGCGAGGACCGCCGCGGCCTCGGAGGCCAGCTGGGTGAACGTCCACTGGCCCTCGGCCCGCATCCGGTCCGTGGCCTCCAGGACGGCGGACCAGATCGCCTTGCGCTGCCCCTCACCGAGGCGCCCGCCCCTGCCGCGCCGCCGGGCCTTGAGGTAGTCCCTCTCAGTGGTGAGGTCCTGCGCCAGGATGACGTGCTCCCATTCGTCGAGGAGGAAGCGGCCGCTGAACCCGGTCCCCTCGGCGAACCTGTCCCAGAGGTGCACGAGCTCGCGTGTCCGGGGGAGCACGGGCACGGCGCCCGTCTCCTCGCGCACGACCTGGTAGGCGATCTTGTCGAGGTTGCGCACGTCGACGAGGCGGCGCTCCTCGGAGTCACCGGCGAGCAGGTCGATCTGGGCGCGGAGCGCGGCATCCAGGGTCTTGGTGAACGTCGTCAGCAGGATCGGCAGCGGCCCTGCGGTGTCGTCGCCGGCCTCCTGCCCGGAGGCGTGCACCCGGGCCGCCAGGTGGGCCGTCCGGTGCACGGCCGTGACCGTCTTCCCGGTCCCCGCGCCGCCTGTGACCATGGCCGGGCCGCCGTAGCCGTCCTTGTAGGCGATGCGCCTCTGGTGCGGGTGGAGGAACGTCCGCCAGGCGTCGAAGGGGTGGTCGAGGATGTCCTGCAGCTCCTCGGGCCCTTCGACGAAGACGGCCCGCTGCGGCGTGCGACGGATGGCGGCGGCCAGGTCCTCGGGGTCGATGTCGGAGGGCTCCACCTCCTCGACCAGGTCCTTGCTGAGCTCGGCCCACGCCTCCTCCACGGTCATCCCGGAGGCCAAGGCGACCAGGGCGTTGTGCTGGGCCGCCGGGAGCATGGGCTGGAGCGCGTCCAGGTGGGTCTCGTCGGGCAGCAGGCGCACGATGCGTTGGGTGTGGGCGTCGATCCCGAGCTGGGCGAGGTGTTTGTCGGCGACATGGTCGAACAGCCGCTTCTCCGCGCCTTCGGCGACCGGCTGCAGGGCGGCCCCGACGGTCTCCAGATTCGCCTCGTCCCGGAACTCCAGGACCCCGAACGCCTGGTTGACCGAGGCACGGCGCCTCTTGCAGAACTGATAGGCGTCGTCGTGGGGGAGGACCGCCACGAGCAGGAACATGTCCCCGTCATCAGGCGCGAGGACGACCCCGCGGTATCCGAGCGTGATCCGCAGCGTCCGCCAGCGCGGGTCCAGTGCCTCGTGGGGGCGTTCCAAGTGGCCGCCGGCGAAGTAGGTGTCGGAGAACTTGCCCAGCGCGGAATCGACCGCGTCCCGCACCTTCTTCTCCAGTTTCGCGTACTGGCCGAGGAAGTCGATGGCGAGCGCGAGCTGGGGCATGGGGGCCTTTCCGATGCAGGGGCGGGGCACGGAGCGGGGGGACCAGGATAGGGAATCGGGAAAACGCCCGGGGCCGTACGGATTTCCGGGCGGATGCGCTCCCTTCGGACCCGAGGGGCCCATTACTCCCGTTGAACGAGGAGTCTCGGCCGGGGCCGGGATGTCGGCGAAGCGGTCGGCGACGAGAGCATGGCCGGGTCCGGCCACGTGTGGGTACGCGGAGCACCGGTCCCCTGAAGTGGGCCGGAGCAGAAGCGCCTGACAGCGGCGGGTGGGGAGAGCTCAGGTGGCTCTCTGAGCATCGCGCGCGAAGCGCGCGTGGAACTCCGGGTCGTCGGACAGCTCTGACCTGACTACCTACACGGCCGCCCACCGGCCTGTGCGGTCCGTTCCCGCGTAGTCCACCACCCCCATGCCACCGGCACCGATCCTCCCCCGGAGCGCGAACGGGCCGACCTGCTGCGGGTCCCCTGTTTGCAGGGGCGGGACATGCGGCTCATGCCGCGCCGGATGCGACTGCACGGGACCTCGTTCCTCGGAGGGGCGGACGGCAAGGGCCGAACAGCGGAGATCCCACCGCATCGCGTGACGGCCGTCAATACCCGGGTCGGGGAGCCTCGGGGACCGGCTCTCCCGGCGTGGCGCAGGACTCTCCGATCTCGTCTGCGCCGCGGCGCCGGCGCCGAGCGTTCAGCGGCGGAGCGGAGAGCCGCCAGGGCGCGGTGTCGGGCTCCCCGTCGGCGCCCGTCAGCGCCGGGGGCGGCGGTCCACGCATAGCAGTCGATCATCCCCGTTTGACCTGGGATTCGGTGGGGACGAGCCCTGTCTGTGACGTGGGGCACATGCTAGCTTCGTGGGCGCACGCGTCCGGTGGCATCCCGTACTCCCGGAGGGTCGGCCATGCCCGCTGTCGTCGTTCTCGTCGCCGTTCTGGCCGTCTTCGCGCTCGGCTACCTCTACTACTCCGCCTACCTCGCCAAACGCGTCTACGCCCTCGACCCCGCGTTCACCACCCCGGCGCACGCCTACAAGGACGGGATCGACTTCGTCCCGACCGACCGGCACATCGTCTTCGCCCACCACTTCATCTCCGTGGCGGGCGCCGCGCCCATCGTCGGGCCGGCGATCGCCGTGTTCTGGGGATGGGGGCCCGCTCTCGTGTGGGTGGTGCTGGGGACGGTCTTCGCCTCCGGGGCCCACGACTTCGGGTCCATCGTGGTCTCGGTCCGCCACCAGGGGCGCAGCATCGGCAACGTCGCCAAGGACGTCATCGGCCCGCGCGCCCGCGTGCTCTTCCTGTTCATCATCTTCTTCCTGGTGACGATGGTGAACGCGGTCTTCGCCGTGGTGATCGGCAACCTGTTCATCGGCACCCCCGAGGCGGTGNNNNGGTCGTCGTCGGCCAGTTCGTCTACCGCCGCCGCACCGCCGCACTGGTGCCGTCGCTGATCGCGCTGGTGGTCGTCTACGCCTGCATCCCGCTCGGCGCCGTCGTCCCCATCACCGTCGACCCCCTCGCGAACCTCCTGGGCGTGGAACCGCTGCCGGTGTGGATCGTGCTGGTCTTCGCCTACACCTTCT
>NZ_ANAD01000110.1 GCF_000341245.1 Nocardiopsis halophila DSM 44494 | reverse complement strand
CCCCAGCCCCGCGACTACATCAACCAGCAGCAGATGGTCCTGGCCCTGGCGATCATCGTGCTCGGCATCGTCGTCGGCATGGACACCATCGCCGCCCCGGTGGTCAACGACGTCCCCGCCGGCTCGCCGCCCTGGTTCCCGCTGCTGTTCATCACCATCGCCTGCGGCGCGGTCTCGGGGTTCCACAGCCTCGTCGGCTCCGGGACCACCTCCAAGCAGCTGGACAGGGAGACCGACGCGCGCTTCGTCGGCTACATGAGTTCGCTGGGCGAAGGCACCCTGGCGGTGTGCTCGATCCTCGCCTGTACCGCCGGGGTGCTGGTGCTCTCCGGGAACGAGGGGCTGAGCTGGGACCAGATGTACGCCGACTGGGCCTCCGCGCAGGACAACCCGGCCGGGAGGTTCACCGAGGGCGTCGCGGGGTTCGCCGAGAACCTGCTGGTCCCCCAGCAGATCGGCATCGTCTTCGCCGCCATCGTCGTCATCAGCTTCGCCGCGACCAGCCTGGACACCGCGGTGCGCCTGCAGCGCTACATCATCCAGGAGATCGCCGACATCGCCGGGGTCCGCCCGCTCGCCCGGAACCTCACCCTGGCCACGCTGCTCGCCGTGGCCGTCCCGCTGGCGCTGGCCCTGGTCCCCGGCGACTTCGCGCTGGGCACCCTGTGGCTGCTGTTCGGCACCACCAACCAGCTCACGGCCGGGCTCGCGCTCTCGGTCATCGCGGTGTGGGTCACCCGGAGGGGGCGCAACCCCGTCATGGTGCTCATCCCGCTGGTGTTCCTGGTCGTGATGACCGCCTGGGCGCTGGTCATCCAGGCGATGGGGTTCCTCGCCTCGCCCGAGCCGCTGCAGAGGTTCCTGCTGGCCCCCCTCGACCTGGCCGTCCTGGCCCTGGCCGTGTGGATGGTGGTCGAGGCCGCCTTCGCCCTGCGCCGCGCGTTCGCCGAGCGGCGCGGGCGGCCGAGCCCGGGGGCGGAGAGCGGCGGCGACTCCGCGTCCTCGGTGGGCGGGGCAGACGAGGGGTGAACCGCGCCCCCAGGGGGTCGGGCGCCGTTCCCGGCCCCCTGGGGGGGCGACTCAGCGGCTGCGGTCGGTCTCCGAGACGCTGAAGGCGTGCTCGCCGCCGAGGTCCACCAGGGCGATATGACTGTAGGGCCGCTCCCTGTACCCGACGTAGCCGGACCAGTACTCCGTGGTGGCCGAGCCCTCGCCCTGGGCGACGACCGCCTCTCCGATGATCCGACCCCGATGGCCCTCGCGCAGCGTGACCGTGTCTCCAGGGGAGAGGTCCTCGCCGCCGGCGCGGACCTTGTACGGGTCGCACACCTCGATCCACAGCCGTGCCCCTGTGGAGTCGCGGGCGGAGGCGACCGTCTCGCAGTCGGCCTCCTGTGCCTGCGCGCCCTGCAACGGCGCCAGCGCCATTGCCGCGGCCCCCAGTACCGTCCCCGCCCGTATGAGCATCCGCATTCACGTACCCCCAGTGATCGCATGGCGACTGAACGCGGTAATACGTGCCCCCGGTGCAGTGCGAGGAAACGCGCAGGTCAGAGGAGAGGTTCGGGGAGGGGCAGGGGGTCAGCCGCCCGCTGCCCGCCGTGCCTCCAGGGCGGCCACGCCCTCCTTGCAGGCCTTGACCACCTCGCGGTGGTTGCGCAGCCGGTCCAGCATGCCGAAGGGCGCCACCTCCGCCACCGGGTCGCCCTCGGAGCCCTCCACGGACAGGCGGTTCCCCGTCACCGTCCCCGAGCGGTCCCAGCGCTCCCACCGCTCGAAGTCGGGGCTGTGCCGGTGCCCGAAGACGAACGCCCGCTCCCCGCGCCCGTGCAGGGGAGCCCCGTCCAGGCGGCGGACCAGCGCCGGGTCCCCGCCCTCCCGCGGCCACTCGTCGGCGGTGACCACGTCGACTCGCGGGTCCTCCGCGGGCCCGGCCGGGCTCTCCCCGATCGCCGGGCGGACCAGCAGCGCGTCCCCGGGGCGCGAGCGCACCGGGAGCTCCCGCTCGGTCTCGGCGCGGGCGAGCACGACCACCACCCGCGGCAGCCACCACCAGTTCTCCCGGCGGGCCATCAGGCTGTCGGCGCGCAGCCGCGTGGGCGGGTGCTTGACCAGTTCCTGGGGGAGCAGGTGCTCGGTGAACAGCTCGCCCTCGGCGTCGGCCACCACCTCGACGGGCCCGGCGGCCACCCGGCCGGGCCCGCCGTCGGCGCGCTCGCCCGACAGGGCGAACGCCGCCCGGCCGCCGGTCAGCGTGTCGGCCGCGGCCAGGTGGGCGGCGGGCAGGGCGGCGCAGGGGCGGCCCTCCAGCAGCAGCGGCACCACCGGGATGCCGGTCGGCCCGGCGGGGCCGACCCAGCACAGCTCTCCGGTGACCGCCCGCCGCCAGGCCTCAGCGTGGTCGTCGTGGTCGTCGGGAGCCGTCATACAAGGTCACGCCTTTGTGGTGATCGGGATCTCATGTTAGCTTCTGGTGACTTTAGTCGATCTTGACACGGTTTGTGATCATTCGGCGCGTCCGCGCCCAGCCACCTCCCCTGCGACGGCCTCACCGGCGCCCCGGCGACCGCCGGGTCAAGGGGAACGAACCGCGGATAGTAAGGATCCCTCAATGCCGGCAGTCGTCGTGCTGGTCGCCGCACTGGCGATCTTCGCGCTGGGCTACAGGTACTACTCTGCCTACCTCTCCAAGCGCGTCTTCGCGCTTGACCCGGCCTTCACCACCCCCGCCCACGCCTACAAGGACGGCGTGGACTTCCTGCCCACCAACAAGCACATCGTCTTCAGCCACCACTTCATCTCCGTGGCCGGTGCGGCGCCCATCGTGGGCCCGGCCGTGGCGGTGTTCTGGGGCTGGGGTCCGGCGCTGGTCTGGGTGGTGCTGGGCACCGTCTTCGCGGCGGGGGTGCACGACTTCGGCGCCCTGGCCGTCTCGGTGCGCCACAAGGCCAAGAGCATCGGCACCCTGGCCAGCGAGGTCATCGGCAAGCGCGCCCGCGCGCTCTTCCTGGTGATCATCTTCTTCCTGCTGACCCTGGTGAACGCGGTCTTCTCGGTGGTCATCACCAACCTGTTCATCGGCACCCCCGAGGCGGTCCTGCCGGTCCTGGTCCCCATCCCGCTGGCGGTCGTCGTCGGCCAGTTCGTCTACCGCCGCCGTACCGCCGCCCTGCTGCCGTCGGTGGTGGCCCTGGTGCTCATCTACGCCTGCATCCCGCTGGGGCAGAGCTTCCCGGTCACCGTCGACCCGCTGGCCGGCCTGCTCGGCGTGGAGCCGCGGATGGTGTGGATCGTGCTGATCTTCGCCTACGCCTTCCTGGCCTCGCGGCTGCCGGTGTGGCTGCTGCTGCAGCCGCGCGACTACGTCAACCAGCAGCAGATGCTGGTCGCGCTGCTGGTGATCCTGCTCGGCGTCGCGGTGGGCATGGACACCATCGCCGCCCCGGTGGTCAACGACGTCCCCGCCGACTCCCCGTCCTGGTTCCCGCTGCTGTTCATCACCGTGGCCTGCGGCGCCATCTCCGGCTTCCACAGCCTGGTCGCCTCGGGGACGACCGCCAAGCAGCTCGACAAGGAGACCGACGCGCGCTACGTGGGCTACATGGGCGCTGTGGGCGAGGGCAGCCTGGCGCTGTGCTCCATCCTGGCCTGCACGGCCGGCGTGGTCATCGTCTCCGACCAGAGCTGGGACGCGATCTACGCCGACTTCGGCACCGCCTCGGCCGGCGCCACCGGAAACTTCGTCAACGGCGTCGCCGGGTTCGCCTCCAACCTGGGCATCCCCGCCGCCACCGCCACGGTCTTCGCCGCCGTGGTCGTCATCAGCTTCGCCGCCACCACCATGGACACCGGCGTGCGGCTGCAGCGCTACATCGTCCAGGAGATCGGCGAGATCGCCCGCGTCCGGCCGCTGGCGCGCAACCTGACCCTGGCCACCGTGGTGGCGACCCTGGTGCCGCTGGCGCTGGCGATGATCCCGGGCGACTTCGCCTTCGGCACCCTGTGGCAGCTGTTCGGCACCACCAACCAGCTCACCGCCGGCCTGGCCCTGGCCGTCGTCGCGGTCTGGGTGACCAAGAAGTCGCGCAACCCGGTCGCGGTCCTCGTCCCACTGGTCTTCCTGATGGTCATGACCTCCTGGGCGCTGGTGACCAACCTGTGGAAGTTCGCCACCTCCGACGAGCTGGTCGACGTGGTGCTGCTGGCGCCGCTGGACGCGGTCATCTTCGTCGTCGCGCTGTGGCTGATGGTCGAGGCCGCCCTGGCCCTGCGCAAGGCGTGGGCCGAGCGCGGCGCCCTGCAGGCGGGTTCGCCGGCCGCCCAGGACGGGCAGGACGACGCCGTCGAGACGACCGCGGACACGGAGGCCTGACGGCGATGGGTGCGCGCCTTGAGCGACTGCGCGAGGCCTGGCGCAAGGTGGAGGAGTTCCACACCGCCTGGTTCGAGACGCGGTGGCGCCACGTCATGCGCCGCGAGGCGCGCACCCAGCAGGACACCCTCCGGGCCCTGCTGCTCCTGGAGACCCTGGGGGTGGAGGGCCCGGTGGCCTATGAGACGCTCGACCTCATCCCTTACATGGTCGCCGACCTGCACGAATGGCACCAGCGCATGGGGCGGGAGGACTTCGGCGATCCGGGGGTGTGCTGTTGAGCAGGGGCAAGGGCCGGGGAAAAGGCCCGAGTAGGGACGCGGAAGGCGGGGGAGGCGCACCGCCCATCGTGTTCTTCGGTGGGAAGGGCGGCGTCGGCAAGACCACCATGGCCGCCGCTTACGCCCTCAAGTGCGCAGACGAAGGGCTGCGCACGCTCGTCGTGTCCACCGACCCCGCCCACTCCCTGGGCGACGCGCTCGAAGCCCGCCTGGGGGACAAGCCCGTCAAGCTCGCGGAGTCCCTCTGGGCGCGCGAGCCGGACGCCGACGCGGCGGTCGACCGCCGGGTCCAGGAGGTGACCGACGACGCCTACCGCGCGCTTCCGCGCGACATCATGCCCGCCGTCTCCCGCCACCTCGAACACGCCGCCTCCAGCCCCGGAATGGCCGAGTCGGCCCTGGCCGACCTGCTCATGGACGCCATGGAGGAGGTCCCCGACACCTGGGACCGGCTGGTCGTCGACAGCGCGCCCACCGGGCACCTGCTGCGCCTGCTGGCCCTGCCCGAACTGCTGACGCCGTGGGTACGCGGTCTCGCCCGCCAGCGGGAGCGCGTCCTCGACGCCGACCGCCTCGCCGCCGGGATCGTCGGCGGCCCCAGCGAGGCACCGGACGACCCCTTGCTGGAGAAGCTGCACGCCCGCAGACGCAAGCTGGAGCGGGCCGCCGACCGGCTGCGCGGTGATGCATGGGTGCGGCTGGTGCTCATCCCCAGACGGATGGTCCTCGCCGAGACCGAGCGCGCCGCAGAGCAGCTCACCGAGGCCGGCTTCCGCCTGGGCCCCGCGGTCATCAACCAGGTCCCTGAGGACGCCGACACCGGGCCCCTTGAGGCGGCCAGGCGGCGCTTCGCCGAGGCCGGGGCGGTCGAGCTCGGCCTGACCCCGAGTGAGCCGACAGGGCAGCCGGCCCTGCGCGCGCTGGCCGCGCACCTGTAGCCGTGCCCCGCCCTGCCCGGCCTCCTGAACTCCGCCTCCCGGACGCCGCCGGGAAAGCGGGGGAGGTGGGCCGGTCAGCCGGGGCCGCCGGGGGGAAGGACCACCCGAAAGGGTTTCGGACGCCGAGATTCCGCCACAGGCAGGACCGGTAGGCTCGGAACGGGGAACTCTGGAGGTGGGGTGGCGAACCGTACGAACACGCCGGGCGACCGGGTGTGGACGATTCCGAACATGCTCAGCATGCTGAGGCTGCTCGGCGTGCCGCTGTTCCTGTGGCTGATCCTGGTCCCCGAGGCCGACTGGTGGGCGCTGGGCGTCCTGGCGTTCGCGGGCCTGTCGGACTGGCTCGACGGCAAGATCGCGCGCGCATGGAACCAGGCCAGCCGGCTCGGCGCCCTGCTGGACCCCATGGCCGACCGGCTCTACATCTTCGCGGCCGTGCTGGGCCTGGTCGTGCGCGGCGTCGTGCCCTGGTGGCTGATGGCCGTGCTCGTGCTGCGCGACGTGCTCATGATCGGGTCGCTCCCGGTGCTGCGCCACTTCGGCTACGGCCCGCTCCCGGTCAACTTCGCGGGCAAGGCGGCGACGCTGTGCCTGCTCTACTCCTTCCCGCTGCTGTTCGTGGCCGGATACGGCGGCGTGGTAGGCGATGTCGCACGGATTACGGGTTGGGCGTTCGCCCTGTGGGGAACTGCTATCTACTGGTGGGCCGGACTGCTGTACGCGGTCCAGGGCCAGAGTCTGATCCGACAGGCCCGGCGCGCCGACCGCGCGACCGCTCCGGAACGGGGTACCGGTGCGGATGCGGCGGGCGCGCCCGGCGGATCCGGGGCATGCGAGGGCGAGGAGCAGAAGGCCGTCGGGCCGGACGCCCCGTCCACCGGCGACCCCGGGCCGCCCCACAGTGACAGGAAGGGAGCGACTTCCTCGCCATGAGAGAACGCCCGAGGGCGTATCAGCGACCGACCGGGGGCAGGACCAGCGACGAGAGACTCAGACCGGCGGCGGGCAGGCGCACCGCCCCGGCGGACCGGAGGTGCCCCAGATGAAGGCCGTCGTCATGGCGGGCGGTGAGGGGACCCGCCTGCGCCCCATGACCGCCAACCAGCCCAAGCCGCTGCTGCCCGTGGTCAACAAGCCGATCATGGAGCACGTGCTGCGGCTGCTCAAGAAGCACGGCATCGACGAGACCGTGGTCACCGTGCAGTTCCTGGCCACGCTCATCCGCAACTACTTCGGCGACGGCGAAGAGCTGGGGATGAAGCTGCACTACGTGGCCGAAGAGGTGCCGCTGGGCACCGCCGGCAGCGTGAAGAACGCCGAGGAGCACCTGCACGGCGAGCCCTTCATCGTCATCTCCGGCGACGCGCTCACCGACATCGACCTCAGCGACATGCTGCGCTTCCACCGCGAGAACGGGGCCATGGTCACCATCGGCCTCAAGCGCGTGGCCAACCCCTTGGAATTCGGCATCATCATCGTCGACGACGAGGGGCGCGTGCAGCGCTTCCTGGAGAAGCCCACCTGGGGGCAGGTCTTCTCGGACACGGTGAACACCGGCATCTACATCATGGAGCCGGAGGTGCTGGAGCGCGTGGCCGCCGGAGAGGTGGTGGACTGGTCCGGCGACGTCTTCCCCGAGCTGCTCAAGGAGGGCGAACCCCTCTACGGCTATATCGCCGACGGCTACTGGGAGGACGTGGGGACCCACGAGTCCTACCTGAGCGCCCAGGCCGACGTGCTCAAGGGGCTCGTGGACGTCGAGATCGACGGCTTCGAAGTCTCCCCCGGGGTGTGGGTCGGTGAAGGCGCCGAGATCGATCCGGAGGCCGTGCTCAAGGGCCCCCTCTACATCGGGGACTACGCCAAGGTGGAGGCCGGCGCCGAGCTGCGCGAGTACAGCGTTCTGGGCAGCAATGCGGTGGTGCGCTCGGAGGCCTTCCTCCATCGCACGGTGGTGCACGACAACGTCTATATCGGCGCCTCGACCAACCTGCGCGGCTGTGTCGTCGGAAAGAACACCGATGTGATGTCCGGGGCCCGGATCGAAGAGGGCGCCATCATCGGCGAGGAATGCGTCATCGAGTCCGAGGCGTACCTCTCCAACGACATCAAGGTCTACCCCTTCAAGACCATTGAGGCCGGGGCGGTCGTCAACACCAACGTCATCTGGGAGTCGCGCGGCCAGCGCTCGCTGTTCGGTCCCAGAGGCGTCTCCGGGCTGATCAACGTCGAGATCACGCCCGAACTCGCCGTGCGCCTGGCGAGCGCCTATGCCACCACCCTGAAGAAGGGATCGGTCGTCACCACATCGCGGGACGCCTCCCGGGCCGCGCGCACGCTCAAGCGCGCCGTCGTCAGCGCCCTGACTGCGGGCGCGATCGACGTGCGGGACCTGGAGGCGGTCCCCATGCCGGTGGCCCGTTACAACACCTCGCACAGCGGTGTCAGCGGGGGGATCGCCATCCGCACGACGCCGGGCGACCCGCAGGCGGTGGACCTGGTCTTCCTCGACTCCAGCGGGGCCGACCTCTCGCCGGCCGCCCAGCGCAAGCTGGAGCGCGTCTACTCGCGCGCCGAGTTCCGCCGCGCCTTCCCCGGGGAGATCGCCGAGCTGTCCTTCCCCTCCCGGGGGGTCGAGGGCTACGCCCAGGAGCTGCTCCGGCGCATCGACACCTCGGGCGTGGCCGAGGCGGAGATGAAGGTCGTCATCGACTGTGCGGGCGGGACCGGGTCGCTGGTGCTGCCGTCCCTGCTCGGCAGGATCGGCGCCGACGTCCTCACCCTCAACAACCGGCTGGACGAGGCCTCGCCGACCGACACCCTCGCCAAGCAGATGCGCGACCTGCAGCACCTGGGCGAGCTGGTGTCCTCCTCCCGGGCCGACTTCGGGGTGCGCTTCGACCCGGTGGCCGAGCGGCTGTCGATCGTCGACGAGAAGGGCGAGCTCATCGACAACGAGCGCGCGCTTCTGGTCGTGCTGGACCTGGTGGCCGCCGAGCGCGGCGGGGGACGGGTGGCGCTGCCGGTGACCACCACCCGCGTCGCCGAGAGGGTCGCCCGGTTCCACGGCGCCGAGGTGCAGTGGACGCCCACCGCCACCGACGAGCTCACGAAGGCGGCCAAGGCCGACGACATCGTCTTCGCGGGCGACGGGCGCGGCGGGTACATCATGCCGGAGTTCACCCGGACCACCGACGGCATCGCCGCGTTCGTGCGGCTGCTCGGGCTGGTGGCGCGGACCCGGCTGTCGGTCAGCCAGATCGACCGGCGCATCCCCCAGGCGCACCAGCTGCGCCGCTCGGTGCCCACGCCCTGGGCGGTCAAGGGCAGTGTCATGCGGGCCGTCGTGGAGGCCGCGGGGGAGCGCGAGATCGACACCACCGACGGGGTGCGGGTGGTCGAGCCCGACGGCTCCTGGGCGCTGGTGCTGCCCGACACCTCCGAGGCGGTCACCCGCATCTGGGCCGAGGGCGCCGACTCCGACACCGCGCAGCGCCTGCTGGACGAGTGGGCGGCGGTCGTGGAGCGCGCCGAGGGATGACCCTGGCGGGGGGCGGTGCGGACGGCTTGCGGGCCGTCCGTACCGCTCGGCCGGAGTCGGCCGAAATCCGTTGCGGCTCAGGGCCCGCGGGCGCTCCGGCAGGGGCTGGATATGGTTTAGAGTCGAGTGTTCCCGCAACACTGGCCACGCGGACGGGGGACGCGCCGGACGGATGCCGGAGGTAAGGAGGACGACCGCCGAGGGCGATCCGGGAACACCGACGAGCACCCCCTTCGTTGCCAGGAGGGAGAGCCTGGGAGGTGAGCGGCTTCGGCCGCCAGGCAGGACCAGACCAGCAGCCGATACGTATCTGAGCACCGCCCCCGTGCGGTAGGAGGCCGAGCCGACCTATGTCGAGCGTTAACTGCACGCAGTGCGGTCACGCCGTTGCGGATGATGCCCGTTTCTGCTCCAACTGTGGGACCCCCGTGCGCAGGGGCGGACAAGAGCCCGCCCGGGCCGGTGAGCGCCGCGACTCCGTCGGCGAGACCACGTCCACGATCTCCATCGCCGGCATCCAGGCCCTCGAGGCCGAGACGGACGCCGCCGAGGAGCTTCCGGCCGATACGGCCAACGTGGAGGCCCTGCCGCCCGGTACCGCGCTGCTGGTGGTCAAGCGGGGGCCCAACGCCGGCAGCCGCTTCCTGCTCGACTCCGACATCACCACCGCCGGGCGCCACCCCAACAGCGACATCTTCCTCGACGACGTCACGGTGTCCCGGCGCCACGTGGAGTTCTTCCGCCGCGGCGACGGCTTCGGGGTGCGCGACGTGGGCAGCCTGAACGGCACCTACGTCAACCGCGAGCGCATAGACGAGGCGGAGCTCGGCGGCGGCGACGAGGTGCAGATCGGCAAGTTCCGCCTGGTGCTGCTCACCAAGCCGCGCCGCTGACCAGGAACGCGCACAGGGGCCGGGCGCGGAAGGTTTGCGCCCGCCCCCGACCGGACAGCCTTGTAATCGAAGACCGTCGGCAGCGGCGCGGAGCGGCCTCCGGCCCCAGGGCGCCCCGTCCGGAGGCGGCGGCCTAGCCTTGTACGAGGACGGGAACGACAGCACAGCCGGGCCGGTGCCCATCCGGTACACCAGTCGTGGGGACGGAGCCGCAGTGAAGCACATGGAGGTCGTCGGCGTCCGGGTCGAGATGCCCTCGAACCAGCCGATCGTCTTGCTGAAGGAGACCGGCGGCGAACGCTACCTGCCCATCTGGATCGGGGCGGTGGAGGCCACCGCGATCGCGCTGGCCCAGCAAGGGGTGACCCCTGCGCGCCCGCTGACCCACGACCTCTTCCGCGACGTCCTCGAAGCCTTGGACGCCACCCTCGACACGGTCAACATCACCGCCCTCGACGACGGGATCTTCTACGCCGAACTGGTGTTCTCCAACGGCGTCGAGGTGAGCGCGCGCCCCTCGGACTCCATCGCCCTGGCCCTGAGGACCGGAGCGACGATCTACGCCAAGGAGGACGTCATCGACGAGGCCGGCGTCCCCATCCCGGACGAGCAGGAGGACGAGGTGGAGAAGTTCCGCGAGTTCCTCGACACCATCACTCCTGAGGACTTCGGCCGCACCACCTGAGGACCCCGTCGGGGAGCATTCCCCCTTCGTCCTTATCAGCCTTGTAGGCGCAGTCCTTTTTCGCGGACGTCCTCAGCGGACGCCGCCTTTCGAGCGCGCGTCGCGAACGGTCACGAAGAGCCAGACGGCGAACAGCCCGAGGAGCGCGGCCGTCGCCACGGTCGGATAGTAGGCGACATCGAGCGCGAGCACGGAAGACGCCAGCGCGGCGGCGGCGAGCCCGAACGAGACGTGTTTCATGCGCCATTCCCTCCGATTCGACAACGCCCCGGAGCGTAGCAGCGACACACGGCACGTGAATCGCCCTGCCGTCCATCGACCGGCGGCTTGACCGGGAGTGGAGAATTCCCTGTTCCCCCTCCTGGTGAAGGCGGGAGCGAGCAGACTGAGGGCATCGTGATTCCCCCGGGGTGGAAGGACCCGTGTGATGCGTCGGTCGGGCATTTTGCTATTCCCCGTGACGGTGGTGGCAGCGGCGTGCGGCCCAGGAGAGGGGATGCCGGCCGCGGATCCGTCGGGGTCGCCGTCGTCGGATGAGGCGCTGTGGTTCACCGTCAAGGTGTCCACGGGGTCGGGGGCGCTCGGACGCAACCACGATGACGAGTTCTGCGTATGGTTGGGGACGTCGTACGTGCTGCGGGACGCGAAGGGCGGCATCGTGGCCGCGGGGGAGGCGCAGTCCCGCATCGAGGGGGAGGCCGAGGCGGGCGGGGGAGCCTGCGCAGATCGGCGAGGTGACGTCCCTGGACCCCTACGAGTGCGCCATGGACTTCAAGATCGAGGACGTTCCCGAAGACGATTTCTATGAGCTGGAGGTGGATACAGAATCGGTCCTGGGCGACGGGGAGTCCATCGAGACGACGACCCTTTCTCGTGAGGAAGTGGATTCGGTGGTGCACCTGGAATTCACTCGGTGAACCTCATCGGCCCGCTTCGGCGCACCCCCGGCCCGCATGTCCGAGCTATGGGATGCCGTGGCGGATCTTGTCCTCGCACTCCTGCGGGAGCCCTGTCTGCTCGGTGCACTGCTGGATCTGCTCGTCCACGCTGGGTACTTCGAGGTCCTCATTACGGGGCAGCTGTGAGCACTCCGTCTCTGACCCACCGCCGTAGATGCACTCCTCGTAGCTCACCCACGCGTCGTCCTGTGTCGACTCGGAGGCCGGCTCGGGGACGTGTTCCGGGGCGGCGACCGTCGCGGACGCGCTCTGCTCTGCACTGGGCAGGTCCTCCCATGAACGTGGCGAGGCGCTCGGTGACGGTGAGGTCCCGGGGGACGACCGACCTGCGGTCTCGGTGGGCTGCGCGAAGCACGCGGCCGTGAGCAGGAGGACCGCTATGGGGATCAGAGTGCGCATGACGGCTCCTCGACGCGTGGTTTCCCAGTGTGCTCCGGCCGTGAGGCGACGGCAATGTTCGGTCGTCGTAGGTCATCCGGGACATGTGGGGGAAAAGGTGCGACCTGGGGAAGGGGGAGCGGTCGCTCGCGAACCGGGCCGACCCCTCGTGCTTGGGGACTGGTGCTCCGGGTAGCGGGCGGGGAGTGCAGTCGCCGTGCGGAGGGAGTCGAGCCATGGCACGCCGTCGCGGGGTCGCCGTTGTGACCGGGGCCAGTGCGGGTGTCGGGCGGGGGACCGCCCGGCGGCTGGCCTCCGAGGGGTGGGACGTGGGGCTGATCGCCCGCGGGGACGCCGGTCTCGACGGGGCCGCCGCAGAGGTCCGCTCGGTCGGGCGCCGGGCCGCGGTGGCCGTGGCCGACGTCGCCGACGAACAGGCGGTGGAGCAGGCGGCCGACCTCGTCACCGAAGAGCTCGGCCCGATCGACCTGTGGGTCAACAACGCCATGGCCTCGCTGCTGTCCCCGGTCATGGACGCCGGTGCGGACGAGTTCCGGCGGGTCACCGAGGTCGGCTACCTCGGGTTCGTGCACGGCACCCGGGCCGCGCTGCGCCGCATGATCCCGCGCGACCGCGGGGTGGTGGTCCAGGTCGGCTCGGCTCTGGCCTTCCGCGGGATCCCCCTGCAGGCGGCGTACTGCGCCGCCAAGCACGCGGTGCGCGGGTTCACCGACTCCGTGCGCGCCGAACTGGCGCACGACGGCTCCAAGGTGCGCGTGACCGAGGTGCACCTGCCCGCGGTGAACACGCCCCAGTTCGGCTGGGTGCGCGCGCACATCCAGGGGCGGCCGCGGCCGGTCGCGCCGGTCTTCGACCCGGCGGTGGCGGCGCGCGCCGTCGCCCATGCGGCCCGGCACCCGCGCCCCCGCGGCTTCCTGGTCGGCTCCTCCACCGTGGGCACGGTCGCCGCCTCCCGGCTCGCGCCCCACCTGCTCGACCGGCGGCTGGGGCGCACCGCCTACGCCGCCCAGGAGCGTCGGCGCCGGGTCCTGCCCGACCGCGACGACAACCTGTTCTCCCCGCTGGACACCGGCGGCCCGGAGGCCGACCGGGGAGCGCGGGGCATGTTCGGCCGGGAGGCGCGCCGCTTCAGCCCGCAGGCCGTCGTCGACCGGCACCGGACCGCGACCGCCTCCGCCCTGCTGCTCGCCGCGGGTGCCGCCGCCCTGGCCGTCCGTTGGCGCCGCGCTTAGACGGAGACGGAGAGCTGAGGAGGTTGCGGCCCGTCGGCCCTATCTGCGAGGGCAAGCCGACAGAGGTAGGGCCCGGCCGCAGAAGACGGGTGAACGCAGGCCACTGGCAGGCGTCCGGGAGCCGCGAATACCCTTGCCTCGATCGGACGAGCACCCCTCGGCACCCCGGTGACCGCCGGGCCCGAGGCTTCAAGGAGGAGTGTGGCCCGACCTCTGCTGTTCCTCGATGTGGACGGCCCTCTCAACCCCTATGCCGGGACTCGCCGCTCCCTCCACCGGGCCGGGTACAGCCGCCACCCGGCCAATGCCGACGTGCTTCTGTGCCGTTCTCACGGTGAAGCCGTCCTCACCCTGCCCCTAGAACCGGTGTGGGCCACCACCTGGGAGCACGGTGCCAACGCCTGGATCGGACCGTTCCTCGCACTGCCCGAGCTTCCGGTCGTGGAGTGGCCGGACGCCGCGCCCGCCTACGGTGGGCTGCACTGGAAGACCGTGCCCATCGTGGACTTCGCGTCCGACCGCCCCTTCGCCTGGGTGGACGACGAGCTCGGCGACGCCGACCGCGACTTCGTCGCCCGTCATCACCCCGGCCCGGCACTGCTGCACTACGTCGACCCTGCCCTTGGGCTGGCGGACGGCGACTTCGCGGCGCTGAAAGCCTGGGCCGAGCACGCCGCGGCGCCTACGGGGGATGCGCCGTGATCCCCGCCGCCTCGGGGCCGACAGCGGCTCCTGCGGCGTCGGCGGGCCCGTGCCACGGAGAGCGGCGGTCTGGAAGCCCCGGCGTGCGCCCCGGTCCGGTAGGTTCGGGGCCTGTTCAACGGTGAGTCGGAGATCCGTAGGGGGACGCATGGGCAGCGAGCGCCGCTCCGACCCGGTCGAGGAGATCATCGCGGCGTGGCGCCGGGAGCGGCCGCAGACCCCCGTCGACTCCATCGCGGTGGTCACGCGGATCTGGCAGCTCGCCAAGCACTTCGGGGACGACCGCCGGGCCGTGCTCGCCGAGGCGGGCATCGACCCGGCCACCCTGGACCTGCTCAGCGTGCTGCGCCGCAGCGGGGAGCCCTACACCGTGAGCACCCGGGAACTGGCCGAGCGCTCACTGGTCACCGCCGGGGCGATCACCCAGCGGGTGGCGCGTGCCGAGGCCCTGGGGCTGGTCCGGCGCCACCCGGCCCGCAAGGGCAGCCGCGCCGTCCACATCGAGCTCACCGAGGCCGGGCACCGGCTGGTGGAGGAGACGGTCGACCGCGTCCTGCGCCGCGAGGCCGAACTCCTGTCGGGCCTGGCCCCCGGGCAGCGGGACGAGCTCGCCGCGCTGCTGGGAACGCTCCTCGACAGCGTGCAGGAGACGCTCGGCAGCAGCGGAGTCACGCACGTGGGCCACGGATAGCGGGCTACCCCGTCTTGGCGGGGTCGCGCTCGACGAGGCCCTCCAGGACCTCGTCGATGCGGGCGCGCAGGTCGGCGTCGAGCACGGTGCCCGAGGCCTTGGCGTTCTCGGCGACCTGCTCGGGGCGGCTGGCGCCGATGACGGCCGAGGAGACCGACGGGTGGTGCAGGACCCACGCGATCGCCATGCGGGCCAGGGGCATCCCGGCCTCCTGGGCGAGCCCCTTGAGCTCCTGCACGGCGGCGAGCACCGCCGGGTCGCCGAACCACTGCCCGGCGAGCATGTCCACGAAGCGCCGCCCGGTGGCGTCGGCGGCCCGCGACCCGGGCGGGGGCTGGGCGCCGGGGCGGTACTTGCCGGTGAGCAGCCCCTGGGCCAGCGGCGACCAGACGACCTGGCCGATGCCCTCGCGCTCGCACGCCGGGAAGACCTGGGCCTCGGGGACCCGCCACAGCAGGGAGTACTGGGGCTGCGAGGCGATCAGCGGCACGTGCAGTTCGCGGGCGAGCGCGGCCGCGCGCGCGATCTGCTCGGCGGTCCACTCGCTGACGCCGACGTAGAGGACCTTTCCGGAGCGCACCAGGTCGGCGAAGGCGAGCATGGTCTCCTCCAGCGGGGTGGAGGGGTCGAAGCGGTGCGCGTAGTAGAGGTCGACGTAGTCGGTGCCCAGGCGCCGTAGGGAGGCCTCGCAGCTCTCCACGACGTGCTTGCGGGACAGGCCGCGGTCGTTGGGACCGGGTCCGGTGGGGTTGCAGACCTTGGTGGACAGCACCAGCGATGCGCGGCGCCGGTCGGCCAGGGCCGCGCCGAGCACGCTCTCGGCGCGGGTCTCGGAGTAGACGTCGGCGGTGTCGAAGCTCGTGATCCCGGCGTCGAGGGCGGCGTGCACACAGGCGGTCGCGGCCTCGTCGTCGATCTGGGATCCGTGGGTGATCCAGTTGCCGTAGGAGATCTCGCTGATCTTCAAGCCGCTGGCACCGAGGGGGCGGTGGTGCACCGGTTCCTCCTGCGGGTCGTCGGGTGGGGACACCGCAGAACGTATAGCGCTAAACGAAAAACGGCAAACAGGGCGGGCGGTGGCTGTCGGCGGCCTTGGTGTCCATCGGTTGTCGCAACGAGGAAGTCGTTGAGGGCCTCGGCGGGGGTGCGGTGGCCCGGGGGCCTGCGGGGTCGGCCCAGGCGCTCGGCGAGCTCCTCACGTTCGGTGGCCGTGCGCCGCTTGCCCGGCGCGTTGGGCCCCTTCCACCTCGAACGACAGTGTTGCAGCGCGAACGAGCCCCCATCGCCTGGCCTCCCGTGGCGGTGGACGGAGGAGGGGGATCGTTCACCCCGGGGATCTGTCCCTCGGTGCGCCAGCCGGTCGTGTGGAGCCCGCATCTTCGGTGGACGGATTGCGCGTGTCCTGTGCCCGGTCGGTTCGCCGTCGGGGCGGGGGCTCTAGCGGAACCGGCGATCGGGAGTGGTCGAATCGCCACCTCGCGCGCGGTTGATCACCGCTCCCGGGCGGCCGACCCGCGTCATGGCACACCGCCATCTTGAATCGATTCATGGTAGGACATGGATCGCGTCGGCTTGGGCATGGGTGTGGTGTCGGGTCGGCGGACGGGTGGCCGACCGCGGCGGCGCGGGGGCGGTGAGGCGTGGGGGTTCGAGGTGACGCATCGTCACTACGTGTTCGCAGATGAGGGGCTTGACGTGTGCGGGGGCACGTGCAAGTGTTGCGCCCATCACTTTGAATCGTTTTAGAGTGGCTTCCGTCCCGTTCGCGCGGCACCCCACGCCACCGGCGGCGGCTCTCCCCTACGAGCAGGAGCGAACCATGACGACCCACCACGCCCTCAGGGGGCGCCCCCCGGCACCCCGCCGGCGGGCCGACCGGGCGTGACACCGGCGGGCCCCGGGCCGGTACCGTCCGCCGCGGCGCCGGGGCCCGCCCGTCCCTCTTCCCGCACCCCCGCACCACCCCCTCCAGCGCAGGCGCGCCCGGCCCCACGGCCGCACCGACCGCCTCCGCTGCGGCGCGGACGCCACGCCCGCGCCGACGACGAGATGGAGAACCCCGCAGATGAAGGCTGCGACGACCTCAGCGTCGAAATGGAAGGCCACCACCGCCGTGGCCATGTCCAACTACATCGAGGCCGGGTCGATCATCGCGATCGCCACCAGCCTCAGCCTCTGGCAGGACGAGTTCGGCCTGGACAGCATGGCGGTGGGCCTGCTCAGCGCCCTGAGCGCCAACGCCTTCGGCGCGGCGATCGGCGCCGCGGTCGGCGGCCCGCTGTGCGACCGCTACGGCCGCAAGTTCATCTACACCTACGACCTGCTGCTGTACATGCTCGGCACGCTCTTCGCGGTCTTCGCGATGAACTTCGGCATGCTGCTCACCGGGTTCGTGCTCACCGGCATCGCCGTCGGCGCCGGGGTCACGGCCGCCTGGACCTACATCGCCGAGGAGGCCCCGGACGACCGCAGGGCCGGGCACGTCGGGGTCGCCCAGCTCGCCTGGTCGATCGGCCCGGCCATCGGGTTCCTGCTCGCCGTCCTCGTCGAACCGCTCGGGCTGCTCGGCGCCCGGCTGGTCTTCGCCCACCTGTTCGTCGTCGCCGCCGTCACCTGGTGGGTGCGGCGCGGGCTCGACGAGTCGCAGCGGTGGAAGGAGCAGCGGTCCGACCCCGAACGGGTCGGCACCTACCGCGGCTTCCTTCAGCTGCTGACGCACCGCAAGAACCTCACCGCGCTGCTGTTCCTGGTCGGCGTGTACGGCCTGTGGAACACCGTCGCCGGCCAGGCCGGCATCTTCCAGCCGCGCATCTACGAGGCGACCGGCCTGACCGACGCCTCCTCCCAGTACCTCCTGCAGGTGCTGGTGTGGACCCTGACGTCGGCCGCGACGTTCTGGGGCTTCATGAAGCACGGCGACAGCTTCTCCCGCCGCCGGCTCTACTTCATCGGCGCCGCCCTGGGGGTGGCCGCCTGGGCCGTGCTCATCTACGGCCCGGCCGGCTGGTTCTCCCTGCTGTTCTTCGCGACCGGCTGGGGCGTCTCGGCCGGCATCGGCGCCCAGGCCTTCTACGGCCTGTGGGCGGCCGAGCTGTTCGCGACCCGCTACCGCGCCTCCGCCCAGGGCGTCATGTTCATGCTGGTGCGCGTCATGGTCGGCGTCCTGAGCCTGTGGTTCCCGCTGATGCTGGAGCAGACCGGCATCCACGGGGTGGGCGTGCTCATCCTCGGCCTGCTGGTCGCCGCCCTGGTCATCGGCACCGTCTGGGCGCCCAAGACCCAGGGCAAGAGCCTGGAGCAGATCGAGGTCGAGCGGTACGGCCGGGTCCTCGACCCGGGCCCCCGCGGGCGGACCCCGGCCGCGGCCGGCGAGTGAGCACGTGAGGAAGGAGGAACCGGTGGAGCGCGTGTGCTTCCGCATGCAGGTGCGGCCCGACCGGATGGAGGAGTACATCGAGCGGCACCGGGCGGTGTGGCCGCCGATGCTCCGGGCCCTGCGGGAGGCCGGATGGACGAACTACTCGCTGTTCGCACAGGACGACGGCACCGTCATCGGCTACCTGGAGACCCCCGACTACGAGGCGGCCCAGGCCCGGATGGACACCACCGAGATCAACGCGCGGTGGCAGGCCTCGATGCGCCCCTTCTTCGCGGAGGGCGGCTCCTTCGAAGCCGGCCCCGTCCGCCTGCGGGAGGTCTTCCACCTGGAGGACCAGCTCGCCGCCGTTGACGCCACCACGGAAGGGAGGGCGCAGTGACCGCCTTCGACCAGATCACCGAGGACCTCGCCGCCCAGGCCATCGAGCTGCCCTCGTGGGCCTTCGGCAACTCCGGGACCCGCTTCAAGGTGTTCGGCACCCCGGGGACCCCGCGCGACGCGTTCGAGAAGGTCTCCGACGCCGCCCAGGTGCACCGCCACACCGGCCTGGCCCCCACCGTGGCCCTGCACATCCCCTGGGACCGGTGCGACTTCGCGGCCCTGGACGAGCACGCCCGGGAGAACGGCGTGCGCCTGGGCACCGTCAACTCCAACACCTTCCAGGACGACGACTACAAGTTCGGCGCCCTGACCCACGAGGACCCGCGCATCCGGCAGAAGGCGATCGACCACCACTTCGCGTGCATCGACATCATGCACCGGACCGGGTCGCGCGACCTGAAGATCTGGCTGGCCGAGGGCTCCAACTACCCGGGCCAGGCCGACATGCGCGGCCGCCAGGACCGCCTGCACGCGTCGCTGCGGGCCATCTACGACCGCCTCGGCCCCGACCAGCGCCTGGTCCTGGAGTACAAGTTCTTCGAGCCGGCCTTCTACCACACCGACGTCCCGGACTGGGGGACCAGCTACGCCCAGGTCGCCGCGCTCGGCGAGCGGGCGGTGGTCTGCCTGGACACCGGCCACCACGCGCCCGGCACCAACATCGAGTTCATCGTCATGCAGCTGCTGCGGCTGGGAAAGCTGGGCTCGTTCGACTTCAACTCGCGCTTCTACGCCGACGACGACCTCATCGTCGGCGCCGCCGACCCCTTCCAGCTCTTCCGGATCCTGGTGGAGGTCGTGCGCGGCGGGGGGCTGAACGACCCGGACGTGGCCTTCATGCTCGACCAGTGCCACAACGTGGAGAACAAGATCGCCGGACAGATCCGCTCGGTGCTCAACGTCCAGGAGATGACCGCCCGCGCGCTCCTCCTCGACACCGCGGCGCTGCGCGACGCCCAGGTCGCCGGCGACGTGCTGCGCGCCAACGAGGTCTTCATGGACGCCTTCCAGACCGACGTCCGCCCGATGCTGGCCCGGTGGCGCGCCTCGCGCGGGCTGCCGGCCGACCCCATGCGCGCCTACCGCGACTCCGGCTACCAGGAGGCGATCGAGGCCGAGCGCGTCGGCGGCACCCAGGCGGGCTGGGGGGCCTGAGCCCGCGCGCCGGATCCCACGGAACAGCGAAAGAGAGAGGCACGAAGAAGCGATGCCCGACCTCCACCCCACGGTGGCCGAGCTCATCGCGCGGTCGAACGCGCTGGGCTCGGACCCCCGCAACACCAACTTCGCCGGCGGCAACACCTCGGCCAAGGGCACCGGGACCGACCCCGTGACCGGTGAGGACGTCGAACTCCTCTGGGTCAAGGGGTCCGGCGGCGACCTGGGCACCCTCACGCCGGAGGGCCTGGCGGTGCTGCGCCTGGACCGCATGCGGGCCCTGGCCGGCGTCTACCCCGGCGTCGAGCGCGAGGACGAGATGGTCGCCGCGTTCGACTACTGCCTGCACGGCAAGGGCGGCGCCGCACCGTCCATCGACACCGCCATGCACGGCCTGGTCGAGGCCGCGCACGTCGACCACCTCCACCCCGACTCGGGCATCGCGATCGCCACCGCCGCCGACGGCGAGGAGCTGACCCGCACCGTCTTCGGCGGCAAGGTCGTGTGGGTGCCCTGGCGCCGGCCCGGGTTCCAGCTCGGGCTGGACATCGCCGAGGTCAAGCGGGCCAACCCGCAGGCCGTGGGCACCATCCTGGGCGGGCACGGCATCACCGCCTGGGGGGAGACCTCCGAGGAGGCCGAGGCCAACTCGCGCTGGATCATCGCGACCGCCGAGCGCTACATCGCGGAGAAGGGCGCCGCCGAGCCGTTCGGCGCCGTGCGGCCGGGGTACGCCCCGCTGCCCGAGGAGGAGCGCCGGGCCAAGGCGGCCGCCCTCGCCCCGCACCTGCGCCGGATCGCCTCGACCGACACGCCGGCGGTCGGGCACTTCACCCACTCCGCCGCCGTGCTCGACTTCCTGTCCCGGGAGAAGATGCCGGCGCTGGCGGAGCTGGGCACCAGCTGCCCCGACCACTTCCTGCGCACCAAGGTCAGACCGCTCGTCGTCGACCTGCCCGCCGACACCCCCGTGGAGGAGGTCGTCGCGGCGCTGCCCGCGCTCCACCAGGCCTACCGCGCCGACTACCGGGCCTACTACGAGCGCTACGCCACCGAGGACTCCCCGGCGATGCGGGGCGCCGACCCGGCCGTCGTCCTGGTCCCGGGCGTGGGCATGTTCACCTACGGCGCCGACAAGCAGACCGCGCGCGTGGCCGGCGAGTTCTACGCCAACGCCGTCAACGTGATGCGCGGCGCCGAGGCGCTGTCCTCCTACAGCCCGATCGGCGAGGAGGAGAAGTTCCGCATCGAGTACTGGGCGCTGGAGGAGGCCAAGCTCAAGCGCCGGCCCGCGCCCAAGCCGCTGGCCACGCGGGTGGCGTTCGTGACCGGTGCGGCCTCGGGGA
>NZ_ANAD01000109.1 GCF_000341245.1 Nocardiopsis halophila DSM 44494 | reverse complement strand
CCCGCCCAAAAGCCGCTGGCCACGCGGGTGGCGTTCGTGACCGGTGCGGCCTCGGGGATCGGCCGGGCGGTCGCCGGGCGGCTGGCCGCCGAAGGCGCCTGCGTCGTGGTCGCCGACCTCGACGCGGACCGGGCGCGCGCCGCGGCCGAGGAGATCGGCGGCCCCGACACCGCGGTCGGCGTGGCCGCCGACGTCGCGGACGAGGCCGCGGTCCGCGCCGCCCTGCGCGAGGCCGTCCTGGCCTTCGGCGGCGTGGACCTGGTGGTCAACAACGCCGGGCTGTCGCTGTCCAAGCCGCTGCTGGAGACCACCGAAGAGGACTGGGACCTGCAGCACGACGTCATGGCCAAGGGGTCGTTCCTGGTGGCCAAGAACGCCTCGGCGATCCTGGCCGACCAGGGCCTCGGCGGGGACATCGTCTACATCGCCTCCAAGAACTCGGTGTTCGCCGGCCCCAACAACGTGGCCTACTCGGCGGCCAAGGCCGACCAGGCCCACCAGGTGCGCCTGCTGGCCGCCGAGCTCGGCGAGCACGGCATCCGGGTCAACGGCGTCAACCCCGACGGCGTGGTGCGCGGCTCGGGCATCTTCGCCGGGGGGTGGGGCGCCCAGCGGGCCAAGACCTACGGCATCGAGGAGAAGGACCTGGGCCGGTTCTACGCCCAGCGCACCATCCTCAAGCGCGAGGTCCTGCCCGAGAACGTGGCCAACGCGGTCTTCGCCCTGTGCACCGGCGACTTCTCGCACACGACGGGCCTGCACGTCCCGGTCGACGCCGGTGTGGCGGCGGCCTTCCTGCGGTGAGGGGGGCGAGCGCGCAGGCCCCGGCGCTGGCCGCGGTCGACCTCGGGGCCACCAGCGGGCGCGTCGTCCTGGGCCGCCTGGAGGAGGGGCGGCTCACCATGGAGCAGGTCGCCCGCTTCCCCAACACGCCCGTGCGGTTCACCGAAGGGCGGGGCGAGGGCCTGCACTGGAACATCCAGGCGCTCTACGGCGCCGTGGAGGAGGGGCTGGGCCGGGCGGCGGCCGCGGCCCCCGGGCTGTGCAGCATCGGCATCGACTCCTGGGCGGTGGACTACGGGCTGCTGCGGGGCGGCCGGATGCTCGGCGTCCCCTACCACTACCGGGACGGGCGCTCCGCCCGGGGCGTGGAGCTGGTGCACGCCGTGACCGACGGCGCCGAGCTGTACGCCCGCAACGGCCTGCAGCACCTGGACTTCACCACGCTGTTCCAGCTGGCGGCCGAGCGCGAGTCCGGGTTCCTGGGCCTGGCGGACCGCCTCCTGCTGCTCCCGGACCTGGTGGCCTACTGGCTCACCGGGCGGGCCCGGGCCGAGGCCACGAACGCCTCGACCACGGGGCTGCTCTCGGTGGCCGACCGGTCCTGGGACACCGGGCTGATGGCGCGGCTGGGGTTCGATCCGGGGCTCTTCGCGGACCTGGTCCGGCCCGGGGAGCGGATCGGGCCGCTCACCCCGGAGGCGGCCGGGCGCCTGGGGACCGACCGGGACGGCGTGCAGGTGACGGCGGTCGGATCGCACGACACGGCCTCGGCCGTGGCGGCGGTGCCGTTCGAGGACCCCGACGCGGCCTACATCTCCTCCGGGACCTGGTCGCTGGTGGGCCTCGAACTCGACCGGCCGGTGCTCACCGCGCGGGCGCGGGAGGCGAACTTCACCAACGAGGGCGGCGTCGACGGGCGGGTGCGCTTCCTGCGCAACGTCTCGGGGCTATGGCTGCTCAGCGAGTCCATCCGGACCTGGCGGGGCGGCACCGAGGGCGCCGGGGGCGCGGACGGGGCCGCCCTGGAGGACCTGCTGGCGGCCGCGGCGGCGGTGGAGGGGCAGGTCCCCGTCTTCGACGCCGCGGACCCCCGGTTCGTCCCGCCGGGCGACATGCCCGCGCGCATCCGGGGGTGGTTCGAGGAGCGCGGGGTCCGGCCGCCCGGGTCCCGGGCGGAGGTGGTCCGCAGCATCCTGGAGTCGCTCGCTGCGGCCTATGCCCGCACGATCGACACGGCCGAGGAGCTGTCCGGCCGCAAGGCCGGGACGGTGCACGTGGTCGGGGGCGGTTCGCAGAACGCGCTACTGTGCCGGCTCACCGCCCGCCGCACGGGCAGGCGCGTGGTGGCCGGCCCGGTGGAGGCGACGGCCATCGGCAACCTGCTGGTCCAGGCCAGGGCGGCGGGGCTCGTCGACCCGGACGCCGCCCTGGAGGACCTGCGCGCCATCGTGCGCGCGTCCTTCCCGGTCACCGTCTACGAGCCCTGACCCGCCGGGGCGGGGAGCGCCGCCGCCGGGGCGGGCCCGTCGGGCCCGCCCCAGCGGCGCGATCACGCCACCAGTTCGAGGAGGGCGTCGACGCCGCGTTCGAGGAGCTGGTCGTGGGTGAGGAGCACCTGACCGTCCTCGTCGGCGCGCGAGGCGGGGGAGACCTTGAGGCGTCCGTCGCCGTCGCGACGGACCGAGCTCCCGGGTCCGGCGTAGAGCAGCGCGAGGACGAGGCCTTCACGGTTCATGGGGGTACGTCTCCGACCTGTGTGGAGTGGGGGAGCCCGAGTATCGCAGCGGGCGCGGCGGCCGTCGCCCCCCGGAGAGGTGGGTTTCCGCTCACAGGGCGGGCACGACTGCGACACACGGGGGAGTGGCGCGGCCCACCATGGTAGTGCAGGCGACGG
>NZ_ANAD01000108.1 GCF_000341245.1 Nocardiopsis halophila DSM 44494 | reverse complement strand
TTCGAGGAGCTGGTCGTGGGTGAGGAGCACCTGGCCGCCGTCGTCGGGGCGGGAGGCGGGGGCCACCTCCAGGCGTCCGTCGCCGTCGCGCCGCACCGAGCTTCCGGGTCCGGCGTAGAGCAGCGCGAGGACGATGCCTGAACGGTTCATGGAAATGCGTCTCCGGCCTGTGCGAGCGAGGGGAGTTCTGAGTATTCCAGCAGGCAGTGACGTTCGTCGGCCTCCGTGGCGATAGGGGCGCAGCTCACATCGCAGGGGGCCCGCCGAAGGGCGGCGTGCTGCGCCTGCGGGGCGCGGTGCGCGGCACGGGAGCGTCGCCGTGCTTGAAGAGCGGCGACCGAATCCGCGGCCGCTCCCTGCCGGGCGGTGGGCGTTCCGGTCGTCGCCTTCGGCCGACGGCGACCACCGCACCATCCGAGGCGGCGGGCGGCGGGCCTCGTCACGGCTTTCTCGGGGCGTGGAAAACGGAATGTCCCGCTGCTTCAGCGGACACGACCGAATACGCCGTTCGGGTCCGGCCGCTGGATCGCTGGTCCGTGTCCGCCGGGGCGCCGGTCAGGATCCCGGAGGAGGGGCAGGGCCGCCTCCGAACCGCGACGGCCGTGCTGAACCGGTCGCACGGAACTGACCCCGCCGGCCGATGCGGCCGCCGCCGACGTCCGTTGGCCAGGGGGCGAACCCTGTCGGCGAGTTCGTAGCGGTGTCCGGGGGAGTGCGCTCGGCGGATGCGCGGTCGCTCCGGTCCAGGCGGGCCGGGCAGGCGGCCGGGCGCTCGATCTCTCCGTGCGACAGGTGGCCGGACCCGAGGGGGCGGCGCGTCGTGCGGGGAGCCCCCGCCCGGGTCAGGCGACCTCGTCGGGGACGCGGGCGGGCGGGGCGGCCGTCGCGGCCTCGGCGGTGATGCGCCCGTTGCGCAGGTGCAGGCGGTGGTGGGCCCGCAGCGCCGAATCGGCGTCGTGGGTGGCGTACACCACGGTGACCCCCTCCCCTGCGACCTCCTCCAGGACCCGCTGGATCACCTCCTGTGCGCCGGTGTCCAGGCCGGTCGACGGCTCGTCCAGGAGGAGCAGGTCGGACTCCTGGGCGAGCCCCTGGGCCAGCAGCGCCCGCTGCCGCTGTCCGCCGGAGAGCCCCCCGAGCGGGCGGTCGGCCAGGTCGGCGATGCCCAGCCGGTCGATGCAGGCGGCCACCACGGCCCGGTCCCGGGCGCGGGGGCGCCGCCACGGGCCCAGATGCGCCCAGCGCCCCATGGCGACGGTCTCCCGGACGGTGATCGGCAGGGCGTCGGGCACGGCGCTGCGCTGGACCACCAGCGCCGGGCGCTCGCGGTGGCGCCGCTCGAGGAGCCCCGCGGTCGGCGCGTGCACCCCCGCCAGCACCCCCAGCAGCGTGGACTTTCCCGACCCGTTCGGGCCGACCAGCGCCGTCGCACGCCCGCGGGGCAGGACGGCGGCCACCCCCTCCAGCACCGTCGTGCGGCCGTAGCCGGCGGTCACGCCGTGCAGCTCCACGGCGTTCGGTGTGCGGTGGGCCACGTCGCCTCCTCGATTGACAACGAAAATCATTTTCAGTGTACGGTCTCCCCATGGACTGGCTGACCGCCCCCTTCGAGGTGGCCTTCGTCGCACGGGCCCTGGTGGCCGGCGTGCTCGTCTCGACCGTGTGCGCCCTGGCCGGGACCTGGGTCGTGCTGCGCGGCATGGCCTTCCTCGGCGACGCGATGGCGCACGGCATGCTGCCCGGGGTCGCCCTGGCCTCGCTGCTGGGCGGCAGCCTGTTCCTCGGCGCCGCCCTCAGCGCGGTCGCCATGGCGCTCGGCGTGGGCGCGGTGACCCGCTGGTCCCGGATCTCCCAGGACACCGGGATCGGGCTGCTGTTCGTCGGCATGCTCTCGCTCGGCGTGATCATCGTGTCCCGGTCGCAGTCCTTCGCCGTGGACCTGACCGGGTTCCTCTTCGGCGACGTGCTGGCCGTGCGCCCGGCCGACCTGGCGGTCCTGGCNGCCCCCCGCCGCGGCGGCCGTCGCCCTGCCGGGCCACCGCGCCTTCGTCGCGCTGGCCTTCGACCCGCGCAAGGCCCAGACGCTGGGGCTGCGCCCGCGCCCGGCCCACCTGGCCCTGCTGGGCCTGGTGACCCTGGCGATCGTCGCCTCCTTCCACGTGGTGGGCACTCTGCTGGTCTTCGGCCTGCTCATCGCGCCCCCGGCCGCGATGGCGCCGTGGGCCCGGCGGATCCCGGTGATCATGCTCGGCGCGGCCCTGCTGGGATCGGCCGCGACCTTCGCCGGCCTGGTCCTGTCCTGGCACCTGGGCACCGCGGCCGGGGCGACCATCGCCGCCGTCGCGGTGGCCTTCTTCTTCGCCTCCGCCCTGGCGGCGGCCGCGCGGGACCGCCGGCCGGCCGCCGCCCCCGCGCGGCCCGCACCCCGTACCCCCGTCCCCGAACAGGAGCACGCGTTCACACCATGACGAACGGATGGAGAACCGGTCCGGCACTGGCCTGCTGGGCGGTGAGCGCCCTGGTGCTCGCCGGGTGCGCGGCCGAGGGCGGGACCGCAGAGGAGCCCGGGGCCGCGCCGCACGGGTACGTCGAAGGGGCCGAGGAGACCGCCGAGCCCCAGTGGCGCCTGGTCATGGCCGACACCGAGGACGGATCGGTGTCCGTGCTCGACCCCGCGACCGAGGAGGTGACCGGGCTCGACCCGGTCCCGGGCGCCGAGACGGCCGCGACCGACGGCCGCCACGTCTACCTGGGCACCGGTGACGCGGTGAGCGTGCTGGACAGCGGGGCCTGGACGGTCGACCACGGGGACCACGTGCACTACTACCGCGCCGAGCCCGGAACGGTCGGCGAGGCCGGAGGCACGGGCGCGGGCGCGCTGCGGGCCTCCGGGGACGCCGGAGCCACGGTGCTGGCCTCCGACGGCGGCCTGCTGGTGCTCGACCGCGCCGCCCTCGACGAGGGGGAGGTCGAGGTGACGGCCGAGCCCGACGCCGCCGCCGTGCTGCCCTACGCCGGGAGGCTGCTGGCCGCCGGGGGCGGTGAGGACGCCGTGCGGGTCCTGGAGCGCGACGGCTCCTCCACCGGCCGGGCCCTCGACGAGCCGTGCCCCGACGCCCGCGGCCAGGCCGTCACCCGTCGGGGCGCCGTCCTGGGCTGCGCCGACGGGGCCCTGCTGGTGACCGAGGAGGACGACGCCCTCGAAGCGCGGAAGGCCCCCTATCCGGAGGACCCGGACGCCCCGCCGGTGGACGGCCTCCACCACCGCCCCGGCGCCCCCGTCCTGGCCGGGGCCGCCGGAGACGAGGGCGTGTGGGTCCTCGACGTCGGCGCGGCCGAATGGACCTTCATCGACGGCGGCCCCGCGCTCGCGGTCGGCGCCGCCGGAGAAGACCTGCCGGTGCTCGTCCTCGGCGAGGACGGGGCCCTGAGCTCCTACGACCCGGGGACCGGCGAGCGCACCGCCCGGACCGAGCTGCTCGACCCGCCCGACGGGGACGGCCCCGCGCCCGCCGTGCGGATCGACACCGCCCGCGCCTACGTCAACGACCCTGCCGCCGATGCGGTCTACGAACTCGACTACAACGACGACCTGAGGCTCGCCCGCACCTTCGACCTCGGAACCAGCCCCGACCTCATGGTCGAGACCGGGTGGTGACCCCTCTCCCGGTCTCCCGGCCGAACCAGGGGAAGCCGCCCTCCCGGGGCCCGCTTCCTCCCCGCCCTGACGCTCCGGGCCTCCTCGAAAGGACACACGTGACCGCGATGCCGACGACCCGCCCGCCCCGCGCCCGCGGCCGCGCCCTCCGCCGCGCCGCGGCCCCGGCCCTCGCCCTGACCGCCCTGGTCCTGCCCGCGGCGCTGTCCGGGTGCGCTGCCTTCGGCGACGACCGCTCCGGCGTCGTCGTCACCACCAACATCCTCGGCGACCTCACCCGGGCCGTCGTCGGCGACGAGGCCGAGGTCACCGTGCTCATGCCGCCCAACGCCGACCCGCACTCCTTCGGGGTCTCCGCCCGGCAGGCCGCGCGGATGGAGCAGGCCGAACTGCTGGTCTACAACGGCCTCGGCCTGGAGGAGGGCGTGCTGCGCAACGTCGAGGCGGCCGAGGGGGCCGGCGCCTCGGGACTGGAGGTCGGCGAGGCCGTCGACCCCATCGAGTACACCGAGGGCGAGACCGCCGGGCGGCCCGACCCGCACTTCTGGACCGACCCGGTGCGCGCCGCCGAGGCCGTCGACGCCATCGCCGGCGCCGTCGTCGCGCAGGTCGACGGCGCCGACGAGGACCGCGTGCGCGCCAACGCCGAGCGGTACCGGGGGCAGGTGGAGGAGCTGCACGAGGAGACCGCCGAGCGCTTCGCGGCCCTGCCCGGGGAGCGGCGCCGGCTCGTCACCAACCACCACGTCTTCGGCTACCTCGCCCAGCGCTACGACTTCGAGGTCGTCGGGGCGGTGGTGCCCAGCGGCTCCACCCTGGCCTCGCCGAGCAGCGCGGACCTGAAGTCCCTGGCCGACGCCGTCCGCGACGCGGACGTCCCCGCGGTCTTCGCCGACTCCTCCCGGCCCGACCGGCTGGCCCGGGTGATGGCCGACGAGGCCGGCCTGGAGATCGAGGTCGTCCCGCTCTTCAGCGAGTCCCTGACCGGCGAGGACGGTGAGGCTCCGACCTACCTGGAGATGACCCGCCACAACACCGGGGCCATCGCGGACGCCCTGGCCCGGTGAGCCCCTGATCCGGCCTACCCCCCTCGTCCAGAACACCCCCGCACGGAAACGGAACCCCTACCATGCAGAACCCGCCCCTGACGGCGCGCCGACCCCGTCGCGGGCCGCGGGCCACCGCACCCGCCGCCCTTGCCGCACTGGCGGCGCTCGGCCTGACCGCCGCCTCCTGCGGGACCGGCGGCGGGGACGGCGGAGGCGACCAGGCCGCCGCCGAGGCCGCCGACGCGCTCGTGGCCACCTACGACGGCGGGATCTTCGTCCTCGACGGGCAGACCCTCGAGGTCGTCGAGGACATCCCGCTGGAGGGCTTCAACCGCCTCAACCCGGCCGGCGACGGGCGCCACGTGCTGGTGTCGACCTCGACCGGCTTCCGCGTGCTCGACGCCGCCGGCGCCGAGCTCACCGACGAGGAGTTCGAGGCGCCCGAGCCCGGCCACGTCGTCCGCCACGCCGGCAGGACCGTGCTGTTCTCCGACGGCGCCGGCGAGGTGACCGTGTTCGACCCCGCCGACCTGGGCGACGGGCTCCCCGAGGCCGAGACCCACACCACCGACCACCCGCACCACGGTGTCGCCGTGGTGCTGGAGAACGGCGAGATGGTGGTGACGCTCGGGGACGAGGAGGAGCGCACCGGCGTCCAGGTGCTCGACGCCGACCGGGAGGAGATCGAGCGCAACGAGGAGTGCCCCGGGGTGCACGGCGAGGCCACCGCCCGCGACGAGGCGGTCGTCATCGGCTGCGAGGACGGCGTGCTCGTCTACCGCGACGGAGCGCTCAGCAAGATCGACAGCCCCGACGACTACGGCCGCATCGGCAACCAGGCCGGGCACGAGGGGTCCCGGTACGTGCTGGGCGACTACAAGACCGACCCGGACGCCGAGCTGGAGCGCCCTGAGCGCGTCACGGTCCTCGACACCGCCGAGGGCGGCCTGGAGCTCGTGGACCTGGGCACGAGCTACAGTTTCCGCTCCCTGGGGCGCGGCCCGGACGGCGAGGGCCTGATCCTGGGGACCGACGGCGCGCTGCACGTCATCGACCCGGAGTCGGCCGAGGTCACCGATTCCCACCCGGTCAGGGGGGAGTGGAGCGAGCCGCTGGAGTGGCAGGAGCCGCGTCCCACGCTCTTCGTCCGCGGCGGGACCGCCTACGTGACCGACCCCGGGGAGAAGAGGCTGTACGCCGTGGACATCGCCTCCGGTGAGGTCCAGGAGGAGACCGAGCTGCCCGAGGCCTCCAACGAGATCACCGGCATCGAGGGCTGACCGGCGGGGACGGGGGCGGCCGCGGCGGGTGCCGCGGTCGCTCCCGTGACCCTCGGGATTCCCGCCGTCCGAAGAGAATTCACGGACGCGCGGGTTCCGAGCGCCCTTCCGGGGTGGCACGATGAGCGACCGTACGGTTGCCCATCGTGCCCTCCGGGCGCCCGATCCCCCGCCCCGCCCCCGTCCCGGATCCCCGCTCGCGCGTGTGCGCCGCCCCCGCCATCCCCGCAGGCGGCCCGCGCATCCCCCCCGAGGAGGCCCCGTGCCCCGTCCGGCCGCCACCGCGCGCATGCTCGGCCCCGCCGCCGCTGCCGCCCTCGTCCTGGCCCTCGCCCCGCCTGCCCACGCCGACACCGGCTCCCTCGCCGCCACCACGGCGGTGGGGGTGCACAACGCCTACGAGAAGTCCGCCTTCCCCTACTTCGCCGACGCCCTGGACAGCGGCGCCGGGCTGCTGGAGACCGACGTCTGGACCGACGAGCACACGGGCGACTGGCGGGTCAGCCACGACCTGTTCGGCCAGAGCAACAACTGCGTCGGCGCGACGGACCCCGACGACCTGCGCGACGGCGGCACCGACAACGACTTCCGCGCCTGCCTCACCGACATCCGCACCTGGCACGAGGCCAACGCCGGGCACCGGCCCCTCACGCTGAAGATCGAGATGAAGGACGGCTTCCACGCCGCGAGCGGGATGGGGCCCGCCGAGTTCGACGCGCTGCTCGGCGAGGTGCTCGGCGACGCGCTCTACCGCCCCGCGGACCTGAAGGGCGGCCACGCCACGTTGGACGAGGCCGCCCGCGCCGGGGCCTGGGCCGACCGGGACGCCCTCGCCGGCAGGATCCTCGTCGAGCTGATCCCGGGCACCGTCGAGCGCGGCAACCCCTTCGACGACCTGTGGACCGACGAGGAGTACGGCCGCCACCTGCGCGACCTCGCCGAGGCCGGGGAGGTCGGCCGGGCGGCGGCGTTCCCGGCGGTGCTGGACGCCGAGCCCGGCGACCCCCGTGAGCGCTACGACGAGGGCATCCGGCCGTGGTTCGTGGTGTTCGACGGGAGCGCGACGGCCTACGCCGGGGGCGGGGGCATCGACACCTCCTGGTACGCCGACAACGGCTACCTGCTGATCATGACCGGGGCGCACGCGGTCTCCCCGGCCATCGACCCCGTCTCCCCGGGCGAGGAGGAGGCCGCCGAGCGCGTCGCCGAGCTCGCCGAGGCGGGTGCGACGACGGTGACCAGCGACTGGACGGGGCCGCCGTCGGTGCTGGGCATGGTCCTGCCCCGGGGGTGATGCGCGACGGCCGGGGCGGGCACGGCGATCAGGCGGGCACGCCCCAGTGGCCCGCCAGGTCCCGGTAGAGCGGCGATCCGCGCATCAGGTCCGCGTGGGTGCCGTAGGCCGTGCCCGCCCCGTCCAGCAGCAGGATCCGGTCGGCGCGCAGCGCCGACGACAGCCGGTGCGCGATCACGACCAGCGTCGTCCCCGGGCGCTGCGCCAGCGCCGCCTCCGCGCGGGCCTCGGCCCCCGGATCGAGGTGGCAGGTCGCCTCGTCCAGGATCAGCAGGGGCGAGGGGGAGGCGTAGGCCCGCCCCAGGCAGAGCATCTGGCGCTCTCCGGAGGAGAGCGCCGCCGGGTCCACCTCGGCGTCCAGTCCGCCGAGGCGGTCCACGAGCGGGCCGAGCCGCAGCGCCGCCACGGCCTCGCCGAGGCGGTCGTCCCCGGCTTCGGGGGCGAGCTGGGCGAGGTTCTCGCGGACCGTTCCGGCGAACACGTACCCCTGCTGCGGCAGGAGCACCCTCCGCCGCGCCAGCGACCGCGCGCCGCCCCCGCCCGGCGGCAGGCCGCTCAGCCGGACGGTGCCCCGGTCGGGGGTGTGCAGGCCGGTGAGGACGTGTGCGAGCGTGGACTTGCCGATGCCGCTGGGCCCCACCACCGCGAGGTGCGCCCCGGCCGGCACGTCGAGGTCGAATCCGTCCACCAGCGGGCGGGTGCCGGCCCCGTAGGAGATCCGCAGGTCCCGGCAGTACACGGCCGGTTCGGCACGGCCGTCCGGGAGTCCGGCGCCGCCGTCCCGGGTCTCGCCTTCCTCCTCTCCCTCCTCCCGGGGCTCCTCAGCGTGCTTCTCCTCCTGCTCCTCGGGGACGAACCGGTCGAGGACCACCACCAGGCGGCTCCCCGCCGCCGCGACCGCCGTCATCATGGTCCGCAGCGCGGGCAGCAGCGACTGGACCAGGTAGGTGAGCGCCCCCATCAGCGCCCCGGCGCTCACGCCCTGGTCGAGCAGCCACGGGGTCGCGGCCAGGAGCAGGATGACCGGGAGCTGCCCGGCCGCCCCCAGGGCCAGGGTCCGAACCGCCGTCCACCGCGCAAGGGCCCTGGCCGCCGAGGCCGCCTCCTCGGTCAGGCGGAGCAGTTCGTCCCGGGCGGGGCGCGTGGTCCCGCAGGCGACCAGGTCGCGCAGGCCGACGCGCAGGGCCGCCGCCCGGTCGGTGCAGGCCTCGTCCGCGTCGAGGAAGCGGCGCTGCGCTGCGGCCATGGGCGGCAGGGTGAGCAGGAACAGCAGCAGGCCCAGGGCCATCGGCGGCAGGACGACCGGCAGCAGCTCGGGGGCCAGGGCGGCCATCCCGGCGACGGCGCCCACGGCGGTGAACGCGAACGAGCGCACCGTCAGCACCAGTCCGGCGAAGCCGTCCCGGGCGATCTCGGTCTGCTGGGTGAGGCGGGAGACCGCCGCCCGCTCGGCCTCGGCCGCCCGGGCGGGGTCGGCGACGGCCCGGCGCAGGGCCTGGTCCGCGGCGCGCCGGACCAGGCCGTCGCGGAAGGGCTCGACCATCCCGGAGAGCCGGTGGAAGACTCCGCGCAGGACCGGTCCGGCGAGCAGCACCGAGGCGGCGGCGACGCCGAGCCAGGCCAGGCCTTCGGCGGGCCGCCCGGCGAGGAACCCGCGGTCCAGGGAGCAGGCGATCGAGAAGCCGACCAGGAACGTCTGGACCGACTCCAGCAGGGACCACGCGGCCAGCCCGAGGAGCCCGCCCTTGTGGCGGCGGAAGAAGCGCAGCCCATGGGGGAGGAGCCTGCGGAGGAGCCCCCGATGCCACCGGCGCGGGGCCGTCACCGGGTCCTGCCCTGCCGCGGGCTCTCGAGAAGCGTGGGGTGGTGCGGCCGTCGTTCTCATGGGGCTTCGTCGTT
>NZ_ANAD01000107.1 GCF_000341245.1 Nocardiopsis halophila DSM 44494 | reverse complement strand
CCCGCCCCTGCCGCGGGCTCTCGAGAAGCGTGGGGTGGTGCGGCCGTCGTTCTCATGGGGCTTCGTCGTTTCGGCGGCTTGGGGGTCCGTGGGGTGCTGTGGCCGTCGGCTCCATGGGCCTCCGTCGTTTCGGAGGCGGGACGAGAGGCGGCGTGGTGCTCTTGCCGGTGCGCGGATGCGTCATGGGGGGAGGTGCACCCCTTTGGGTGCGTGGCGGGCGCGGCGGACACGGACGGTGGGGCGGTGTCCGGTGCGGTGCTGCCGGTGCTCTCATAGGGCGCCGTCCCTGTGGGCCACGGTGCCCGGTGCGTCCGAAGTGCCCGTTGAGCCCGTTGCGCCCGGTGTCGAGTCCTCCGCCGGATCCGCGTGCCCGCCCTCGCCGAACACCGCCCGGTACTCCGGGTCGTGCCACAGCTCCTCGTGGGAGCCGACCGCTCGGACGCGGCCCCCGTCCAGCCACACCACCATGTCCGCCCGGGCCGCCGACGACAGCCGGTGCGCGATGACGAGCCGCGTGCCGGGGCGGACGTGCCGTGCCAGCGCCCGGTCCACCTTCCGCTCGGTCGCCGTGTCCAGGCTGGAGGTGGCGTCGTCCAGGATCAGCAGCCGCCCCGCGTGCGCGAACGCCCGCGCCAGCCCCAGACGCTGGAGCTCACCGCCTGAGAGCGGCGCCTCCTCCAGCGGGGTCGCATACCCCTGGGGAAGCATCCGGACGAAGTCGTCCGCCCCCGCCGCCCGGGCCGCCGCCCGCACGTCCTGCTCCGAGGCCGTCTCCGCGCCCGCGGCGATCGCCTCCGCGACGGTGGCCCCCGTCAGCCACGGCCGCTCGAACGCGTAGCCGACCTCCCTGCGCAGCTCCTCCTCGGCCACGTCTGCGAGCGGGACGCCGTCCAGCAGCACCGTGCCCCCGTCCGGGTCGGTCAATCGGCCCGCCACCTCCGCCAGCGTCGACTTGCCCGCCCCCGAGCGCCCGACCACGGCCGCCGTCCGTCCGCCCGGAACGTGCAGGTCCACCCCGCGCAGTGCCCGGTCGGTGCCGCGCCGCACCTCCACCCCGCGCAGTTCCAGCGCACCGGGGCCCTGCGCAGGAAGCGCCGAGCGCCCGTAGGGCAGTTCCTGCACGCCCATCAGCGCGTCCACGCGGCGCGCGGCGGTCCGCCCCCGCACCAGCGCCCCGAGCGGTTCGGCGACCGCCCCCAGGCCGGCCGCCAGTGCCGCGTAGCGGGACACCGCGAGCAGGTCGCCGACGCTGAGCCGACCGGCCGCCAGCCCCAGGCCGCCCACCGCCAGGACGGCCGTGATCAGCAGGGGCATCAGCACGCCGCTGCGCGCCATCGCCGAGCCGTGCACCGCCCACATGCGCCGCCCCTCGGCGCCGAGTGCGTCCAGCGGGCGCAGGACGCGGCTCCGCTCGGCGTCGAGCGTCCCGGCGGCGGCGATGGCGCGGGCACCGGAGAGTGCGTCGGTCAGCCGGGCGGCGATGCCCGACTGCACCTGCAGGTAGCGCCCGACGGTGTCCCCGGAGCTGCGGGCGAACGAGCGCAGCAGAAGCGCCAGCAGGGGAAGGCCTGCCGTGAAGGCCAGGGCCGTCCACGGGTCGATGAGCACCAGCGCGACCAGGGCGCCGGTCGGCGCCAGTGCCGCGGCGGCGATCTGTGCGGCCGCGGCGGGGGCGGTCCCGGCCTCGGTGGCGTTCGCCGACAGGCGGGTCGCCAGGTCGCCGGGGGAGAAGCGGGCGACCTCGGAGGGGGAGGCTGAGGCCAGCCGGGCGACGGCCCCGCGGCGCAGCCGTGCGGTGGAGCGGGCGCCTACCGTTCCCGCCAGCAGCGCGGCGCAGGAGGTCAGGACCACCTCGGCGGTGATGAGCGCGATCGCCGCGGCGAGCGTGCGCCCGGCGTCGGGGGCGCGGGCCAGGAGCAGGTCCAGGGCGGAGCCCATGACCGCGGGGACGGCGAGGGAGGCGCCTGCCGCGGCGGCCGAGCACAGCAGGACCCCTCCGGTGCGCCCGGCCTCGGCGCGGGCCACCCGGGTGAGCAGCGCGTCGGCGGACCGGACGTCCGGGGCCCGGCCGGTACCGCGGCGCCGGCGAGTGAACACCATCCTTGGCCCTTTCTGGCGCGTGGAGAGCGGAGCCGGGCGCCGGCCGTCCGGTCGGCGCCCGGCCGCCGGAAGAGCAGCGATGCAGGAGGAAGGAGCGGGACCCGAAGGAGGTGGGATAGCGCCTCTACACGTTCGTAGCGGGGCTCCCCGTCCTCATCGTGCTTCCGGGGGCGATCGGCGTCGGCATCGGGGGCGGGGATGGCCTGTTCGGGGGTTCCCCCTGGATTGGGCGGAGTAGGTGCGGCCGCGGTCGTCCCGGGCACCGCCGCAGCCTCTCTAAGGGGCGGCTGCGTCACCGACGCCCGACCCTGCGGGGGAGCGGTGGTCACCGACTTATCGTCGCTGCCCTTTCGGGGGCCGTCCGTGCACCTTGGAGGTGAAAGTGCCGCGGGCGATCGATGGGGCACGGAACCGCGTGTCCGGTCCTCCGCCGAGAACATCCGCGGATTCGGCGCGGTCGTCATGGGGACACGGCCGGCCGAAAGCGGTGAAGCGTCACGCCGGATCAGTGCTCGCGCCCCTGTCATGCGTCTGCTCTCGTTGCTCTGACCGTTTCTCCGTGCATCGGACCTGTGAACGGACGCCCCCCGAAGGCGCGGGCAGTGGAACAGTGGTGAGCGGAGAGGAACGGAACGGCGCCCCGGAGGCGCCTTTCCGTTTCAGGTGTCCATGCCCGCGCTCACAGCCGTTTCGGGGGCGCCCTTAGAAACGCCGGTATTCGGGTACGAGTCCTTCATGAGGCGCCGCCTCACCGGGATGCCGGAGAGCGGCCGCGCCCGAGCACTCTGGGAACAGGGACCGTATTCCCAGAACCGGGAATGCAGCGGCCGCACCGGCCGTAGAGCGCCCGTCCGCGCACCGCGCGGACGGGGCTCGGAGGTCGGCGTGTCCCCTTTGCAGGGGACTATCGACGTCCCACCGGCTCAGGGACTCAGTTGCAGGTGGTGAGGCTCAGGCTGCTGTCGCCGCAAAGCAGGAGGCTGGCCTCACTGCCGCCACCGCCACCGGCGGCCTCGTCCTTGGCGGGCTCCAGGGTCTGCAGGTCGAGCAGGCTCATGGTTCTTCCTTTCGTCGCTCTTCGTGTCATCGTCATTCGGTTGTCCCGGCCGCCTCGGCGGCCGGCTCCTTCCGCCGGAGCGGAGGGAGGAACGGGAGCCCTGTGGGCGTGCCGCCGCGTGCGGCGGCCAGTGCGAGCAGGCATCCTGCGGTCCCCGTGGAGAGGTCCATGGAGAGCCGCATCATCTGCTCGCCGGGGAAGGCGAGGTGCCCGCGGTAGCGCATGGCGTGCAGGGAGAGGCCGTCGATCTGCCGGCCGACCCCGTGCGGGTCGGAGGACGGGCGGGCGCCCGCGCCCGCCGGCGCGGTGGTGCGGCTCAGGTACAGCACCATCCCCGCCTGCCCGCGGAAGAGGCCCGGCTGGGCGTAGAACCGGCCCTGCGCGGCCCGCACGATCTGCGGCCGGGCGCGTTCCAGGGCCGCGTCCCGGCGGTGCTCCAAGTAGTCGTCGATCACCATGCCCACGCCCACGCTGCCCTCGCCCAAGTAAGGCAGGGTCCGCCACCCCTCGTCGATGTGCAGGGCGCCGGAGGCCCCGGTCACGCACATGTCGAGGTCCGCCTGGAGCGTCCGCCGGGCCAGGTCGAGCAGGACGGTGTCGCCGGTGCGCTCGTACAGCCGGATGCACAGGAGCGCGGTGCCGGAGCCCCCGTGCAGGAGCCCCGCGCGGCGCCGCTCGTCCGGGGCGGCCAGCACCCGCTGTGCCGACAGCTCCGCACAGCGCAGGGCCGCGGCCGACGCCTCGGTCTCGCCGGTGCCGGCCGCAATGGCGTCCAGCGCCAGGCCGATCCCGGCGGTGCCCCCGTGCAGCCCGGGGCCGGCGGCCTCCCACGGCTGGGAGAGCAGGAGCCCGGTCAGTTCCAGGGCCGGCCCCTGGTGGCCGAGGCGGTCGAGCGTCCAGGCCAGGCCCGCCAGGCCGTCGTAGAAGCCCAGCGGGGCGCCCGAGCCGGGGTCCTTGGCGCGCCGCAGCAGCCACTCCTCGGCCTCGGGTGCCGGACCGGCGCCGCTCTCGGCGAGGGCGTACAGCACCCCGGCGGCGCCGAAGCCCACGGACAGGCCGCCGCAGGCGGAGCCGAACTGGGCGATGTCGCCGGGGAAGAACCGGTCGTCGCGGTCGGGGGTCGCCGAGGCCAGGACCGCGGCGGCCATCGAGTCGCGGCTGCGCGGCCAGTCGCCCGGGGCGACCGGGGGGAATGCGGGCGGTCCGTCCGCCTCGGCCGGGGCGGCGCCGGTGCCGGGCGTCCCGGACTCGGGGGTGACCGGGCGCGCGGCGCTCTCGCCGTCGGCGTCGCGCAGGATCTCCTCCACCGCCCGCCGCAGGAACCACCGCGCCTCGGGGAAGGTCCGCGCCGCCTCGGCCGCCAGGTGCTCGGCCTTGCCGCGGTCGATCGCCAGCAGGCTGGTCAGCGGCAGGAACAGGGCCAGGCGCAGGCAGGCCAGCGCGTAGCGGTCCACATCGAAGCCGCGCCGGTCGCCGGGGGCGACGAACCCCGGATTGGCGACCGTCTGGCGGGCCCGGTCCTCGGCCGGCCGGGCCGCCTCGAAGTCCAGCAGCACGACGGCCGACTCGTCCTCGGAGACCATGATGTTGAACAGGTGCAGGTCGTTGAAGACCAGCCCGCGCCCGTGCACGGCCGCCACGGCCTCCTCGATCCGGGTGTACAGCCGCACGGCCCACCTGCGGTACTCCGCCAGCCGCTCCGGGGAGGCCTCCGGCCCGATCAGCGGGTGCCGCTGGGCGAAGAAGGAGTTGAGCGGCCTGCCGCCGACGTGCTCCAGCACCAGGAAGCGGTGGTCGTCCAGCTGGAAGCGGCCCAGCACGCGGGGCACGCAGTCCAGCCCGGCCAGGCGCTCCAGCGCCTCGCGCTCGCGTTCGAGGCGCTCCACGGCGTCCGCCCCGTCGGCGGCGAGCCCGGCGTGCGGCCGGGCCTCCTTCAGCACCACGGGCTCGCCGGTGGCCTTGACCCGCCCCGCGTAGACGCCGCCGCCGTTGGAGAAGTGCAGGGCGCGCTCGATGGCGTACGGCAGCCCGGTGACGTCCACCGCCGAGCGCGCCTCCAGGTGGGGCCGGAGGAAGTCGGGCACGGGCGCCCACTCGGGGGCGTGGAACCCCGGGCCGCGCCGGTCGGGCACGAGGGCGCCCGCGGGTCCTTCCAGCGCGGGCACGGCCTCGCCGTTCTCGTCGTAGCAGTACCGCTTGGTGAAGGACCCGTAGCGCAGGTGCACCGGTCCGCGGTTCCAGCGTACGTCGCTGAGGATGTAGGGCCCGGGCTCGCCGCCGACCAGCCCGTCCAGTGCGGCGGCCGCCGCACCGCACTCCTCGTCGCCGCCGGGGTAGACGGTGATGAACTTGCCGCTGGCGCCCCGGTCGGCGTACTTGGCGTTGCGGTTGTGCAGCAGGTACTGGGTGGGCACGAACTTGAAGGCCAGCGACCGCTCCACGCAGAAGTCCCAGACCCGCTCCAGCACCGACTCGGCGTTGTCCGGCCGGGCGGAGACGTGGATCTTCCAGCCCTGCTCCGGCAGCCGGTGGTCCAGCGGGCGCAGCGCCAGCCAGTCGCCCTCGCGGTGGCTCCGCCAGCCCTCGGGCGCCGGCCGCCGGGCCGCCGCGAAGAGCCGGTCGCCTCCGCCGCCCGCGTCCGGGGCGTCCGACGCTCGTCGCCGGGGGGTGTCGTAGAAATGGCGATCTGCGTCGCAGAAAACTCCGTACCCCTTGCTCAACGAGAACTCCCTTGCCGGGGCGGCGGGTCGATGCCGCCACCAAACGTTGCACGGACCTCCCGGTGATGTCGACATCGGCAGGGGCCCATTCTTTCTGGAATAGCCGCAGGGGGGCGCTATTCCAGGTCGCAGGCCTGGCCGGTGAATGGAAAAGTTCTCATGGCGGGCGGGAGGAGGCAGGCGGTGCTCGCGCCAACGGAAGGGCGGTCTTCCTTTTGATGAGGGGCGATGGTCCGGGAATGGACAATTCGGATTCCTTTGAAGGAGGGTGAAATGAAAGGGTTCGTCCGATATTAGTGTGGTCATCGCATGTGTGAACGCGGTCGCGATCAGTGCGCCCGCACTGCGGGGGACGCCGGGTTCCGCTCCTGTGGTGTGAAATCGCGCCCACCGAACTCCCGGCGGCGGGAGTGTTCATCGGAATGAACTTCTCTTGTCCGCCGGCGGGCGTCGGCCCACGTCTTCCGGCCGATGAATGCCTGGAGAATTCATTCGCAAAAGGGGAGGGCGGTGGCGGTTTCCCCGAGCGCGCTCCGCGAAGGGCGCCGCCGCCCCGCACTACGATGGGGGCGGGCCTACGAGCGGAGGGAGGGGTACGTGCGCACGCTGGACCATCCGGAGCGCGAGGACATCGACCTGGACGCCGTCCTCGCCGCCCTCGCGGATCCGATCCGCAGGAGGATCGCCTGCGAGCTGGCCGAAGGCCACACCGACATGGCGTGCATCGCCTTCGAGCTCCCCGTGAGCAAGTCGACCTGCACCCACCACTTCCGCGTGCTGCGCGAGGCGGGGGTGATCCGCCAGCGCTACCAGGGGACCGCGATCCTCAACAGCCTGCGCGCCGACGACCTCCAAGCGCGCTTCCCCGGGCTGCTCGGAGCGGTCATCGGCGCCCACCGCGGTGCGGACGCCGGGGGGCCGGCCGAGGCGTCCTCCGCGCACGGCTGATCCCCCCGGCGCCCTGCGCGCCGTTCGGCCAGGGCCTCAGGGCAGCTCCCGCGCCCCGGGGTCCCACCCCGCCGGCAGCGGGTCCGGGCGCGGGACGCGCGAGTGCACGGCGACCGCGCTCCCCGTCCGCGCGGCCTCGCCGATCGCCGCCATCACCTCCAGCACGTGCGCCGCCAGCTCGCCGGAGGCGCGCTCCGGCCGGCCGGCGCGGATCGCGCGGGCCAGCTCCAGCACCCCCAGCCCGCGCCCGGCCGCCGCCCCCTCCGGCGCGATGGTCCGCGGCTCCTCCCCGCCCCGCCGCCACAGGGTGCTCGCGCCGTCGAAGCGGTTGGGGTCGGGCAGGACCAGGACGCCCTCGTCGCCGGTGACCTCCACGACGCCGCTCCGGCGCAGCGCCGACTGGAAGCTGAAGGTCGCCTGGGCCGAACCGCCCTCGCAGAACCGGACCAGGGCGGCGTGGTGGGTCGGGACCTGCACGGGGAACGAGGACCCCGCCCGCGGGCCCGACCCGACCGTG
>NZ_ANAD01000106.1 GCF_000341245.1 Nocardiopsis halophila DSM 44494 | reverse complement strand
GTCAGGTAGTACGGCCCCATGTCGAGCAGCGGGCCGCCGCCCTCGGCGTACAGGAACGCGGGGTCCGGGTGCCAGGACTCCGGGCCGGGCGAGAGGAACACGGCGTTCGCGGTCAGGGGCCGCCCGATGGCCCCGTCGCCCATCGCGCGCAGCGCCGTCTGGATGCCGGCGCCCAGAACCGTGTCGGGGGCGCAGCCGACCCTCAGCCCCGCGTCCCGGGCGGCGGTCACCAGCTTCCCGCCGGCGTCGGCGTCGAGCGCCAGGGGCTTCTCGTTCCACACGTGCCTGCCCGCGGCCAGGGCCCGGTGCGCCACGTCGGTGTGCGCGGCCGGGACCGTCAGGTTCACGACGATCTCGACGTCCTCGCGGTCGAGCAGCTCGTCGAGGCCGCCCCAGTGGGGGACCCCGAACTCCCGGGCGCGCGCGGCGGCCCGGTCCTGGAGGACGTCGGCGACGAAGCGGACGTCCAGGTCCGGGAAGGAGACGAGGTTGCGCAGGTAGGCCTCGCTGATGACGCCGGCGCCGACGACGCCCACGCCGACCGGGCCGCCGCTCACGCGTCCCGCCCCTGGACGTAGGCCAGGGACTCGGCCAGCCCGGCGAACGGGTCGGGGTGGTGGTCGAACTCCAGGACGCGCCCGGCGCCGGGCGCCGCGGCGAGCACGGCGTCCACGTCCACCTCGCCCTTGCCCGCGGGGACCTGCGCCTCGGTGTCCCCGGAGAGGGGGCCGTCCTTGACGTGGATCAGGGTGACGCGCGGGCCGAGCCTGCCGAGCAGCCCGGGCGCGGAGACCCCGCCCACCTCGGCCCAGTAGGTATCGACCTCGAGCACCACCCGCGGCGAGAGGTCCCGGGCGAGCAGCTCCAGGGCGGTCGTCCCGGCGTGCCGGGTGGAGAGCTCGAAGGCGTGGTTGTGGTACCCGAACCGCAGGCCGAACCCGGCGGCGGTCTCCGCCAGCGCGTTCATGCGCTCGGCCGTGCGGGAGACCGTGGCGGGGTCCTGCCAGTGCTCGGCGGGGTGGTGGGGGTCGATCAGCGTGTGCATGCCGAGCCGCGCCGCGGCGTCGAACAGGGGGCGCGGGTCGCCGTGCCGCAGGACGGGGGCGTGTCCGGAGGGGGCGGTGAGGCCGGCGGCGGCCAGCGCGGAGGCGTACTCCTGCGCCCGGTCGGTGAAGCCGAAGGGCTCCACCGCACCGAACCCGAGGGCCGCGAGACGTTCCAGCGAACCGGCCAGGTCGTCGGCGATCGCGTCTCGTACCGAGTAGAGCTGCGCGGATATGGGAGGACGCGGCAAGGGCGCTCCTAGGGGGGGTCGGCCGCGCGGGCGCGGCGTCCGCAGAACTTTTTTCGATTGACGAGCGACTTCTAGCGAAGAAAGTACAGAAGGGGGGACGCGCGCACAACCGCGCCCGCCCGCCGGGCCGACCGGGGGGCTGCTTCAGGGGGGTGGGTTTCTCGGGGTCTGTGGGCGACGTCGCATTGTACGGACGGGGTCGTAGTTTGACAGTCGCCGTAGTACGACGAATACCGTACTAGCGGGTCGGCGTGCGGCCGGCCCGGTCCCCGATCCCGAGGAGCCGCTCCGTGAACCCCGCTCTGTTCCGCCCCTTGCGCCTGCGGTCGCTCGACATCCCCAACCGCGTGTGGATGTCGCCCATGTGCATGTACTCCGCCGCCTCCGAGGGGCCGGACACCGGGGCGCCCACCGACTTCCACCTCACCCACCTGGCCTCCCGGGCGGCCGGCGGCGCCGGGCTGGTGATGGTCGAGGCCACCGGCGTGCGCCCGGACGGCCGCATCAGCCCCTGGGACCTGGGCCTGTGGAACGACCGCCAGCAGGAGGGCTTCGCCCGGCTGGCCGCGGCGATCCGCGCCCACGGCGCGGTCCCGGCCGTGCAGCTCGCCCACGCCGGGCGCAAGGCCGCCACCGACGCGCCGTGGCGCGGGGGCGGCCCGCTCTCCGCCGACCAGGGCGGCTGGCGGCCCGTCGCCCCCTCCGCCGCCGCCTTCGCGGGGCTGCCCGAGCCGCACGAGCTGACCGCCGAGGAGATCGGGGAGCTGGTGCGCGACTTCGCCCAGGCGGCGTGCCGCGCCCGGGACGCCGGCTTCCAGGCGGCCGAGGTGCACGGCGCCCACGGCTACCTGATCAACTCCTTCCTCTCCCCGGCCGCCAACCACCGCACCGACGCCTACGGAGGCACCTTCGAGGACCGGCTGCGCTTCCCGCTGGAGGTCGTCGACGCCGTGCGCGAGGTGTGGCCCGAGGAGCTGCCGCTCTTCTTCCGGGTCTCGGCCACGGACTGGCTGACGGAGAACCCCGAGGACGGGCGCGAGGGGTGGACCGCAGACGACACCGTCCGCCTGGCCAAGGAGCTGCGCTCGCACGGCGTCGACCTGCTGGACACCTCCTCGGGCGGGACGGTCGCCGACGCCCGGGTGTCCACCGGCCCCGGCTACCAGGTCCCCTTCGCCGAACGGGCGCGCCGCGAGAGCGGCATCCCGGTCGGCGCGGTCGGTGCGATCACCGACCCGGAGCAGGCCGAGGCGATCGTCGCCGACGGGCGGGCGGACGCCGTCCTGCTCGGCCGGGAGCTGCTGCGCGACCCGTACTGGGCGCAGAGGGCGGCCCGGTCGCTCGGCGGCGCGCCGCGCTGGCCCGAGCAGTACGGCTACGCCGTCTGACCGGCCGGTTCGGCCCTGTCGTTGCGCAGGGTCAGGAAGACCAGCGCGAGCATCAGGTAGGTGGTCAGCCGGTCGGCGGCGGGGATGCCGTTCCATGCGGGGCTCATCCACATGGCGAACCACTCGCCGCCGATCGTCTGGAAGCCGGTGAACCACAGCAGGATCCCGGCGAGGAGCCCCACCACGCCCCACGTCTTGGCCGCGTCGAAGTCGCCGTCGGGGGCGCGCAGGCGGCGGCCGGTGCGCCAGGCGCCGGTCCCGCACGCCACGGCGGTGAACAGCTCGGCGGCGATGATCGCGATGTAGGCGGCGTGGTGCAGGAGGGGTGCGGTGACCGCCCGGTAGTCGGTCCGGCTGAGCTCGTCCAGGCCCTCGTCGTGGGCGTCCATCGACAGCACCCGGGCCACGAACTCGAAGTTGACCGCGTAGTCGGTCACGTTGCCGAAGACGACCAGCAGGCAGAACAGCGCCACCGAGGCGAGCACGGCCGACTTCGCGGCGCGGACGACGGCCGTGTACCGGGGGACGCCCGCGGTCCCGTGCCCGGTTGAGCCCTTCCCGTCGCCTGCGCCCGCCGCCATCGTCCCTCCCGGGGTCCGTACCGAGTCCGACGCCGCAACCCCTGCCCCCGCCCGCGGCGGCCGAACCGCGCCGCCGGGGCCCATATCGCCCGCCCCGGCGCCGCGCGGCTCACGTGCCGCCGCGCGCCTCGCCTGCGCGACCGCGGCGAACCGGCTCGACGCCGTCAGAGGCCGGCGCGGCCCTAGCCCAGACGGCGGGCGCCCGGTGACGGGGCGGCCTCGAACACGCCCGGGGCGGTGAAGCCCCGCGCCCGGTAGGCGCCGCGCACGGCCGCCCCGCATTCCTCGGCCCGTTCCCGCTCGACCAGGGCGATCACGCAGCCCCCGAAACCGCCGCCGGTGATGCGCGCCCCCAGCGCGCCGCCCTCCAGGGCGGCCCGCACCGCGGTGTCCACCTCCGGAACGGTCACCTCGTAGTCGTCCCGCAGCGACGTGTGCGAGGCGGTGAGCAGCGGACCGACCTCGCGCAGGCGCCCCGCCCGCAGGTGCTCCACGGCCTTCAGCACCCGCTGGTTCTCCGTCACCACGTGCCGCACCCGGCGACGGACCGTCGGGTCGGGAAGGGCGGCCAGCGCCCGGTCCAGGTCCTGGACGTCGCGCAGGGCCGGCAGCCCCAGGGNGGCGTAGTCCCCCCCCCCCAGCCGGTGCGGAGCGCGCGTGTCGACCACCAGCACCGTCAGCCCGTGGGCCCCCGGATCGAAGGGCACCTGCTCGGTCTCCAGCGTGCGCGTGTCCATGAACAGGGCGTGCCCCGCCGTCGACAGCATCGACGCCGACTGGTCGAGCACCCCGCAGGGCATGCCGACGAAGTCGTTCTCCACCCGCCGCGCCATCCGCACGATCTCCTGCGGTCCCGGGGCGGCCCCGTGCACCGACGCGGCGGCCATGACCGCCGCGCAGCTGAGCGCCGCCGACGAGGACAGGCCCGCCCCGAAGGGGATGGTGCTGTCCACGAGCAGGTCCAGGCCGTCCACCGGCAGGCCCTCTTCGCGCAGCACCCACAGCGCGCCGGCGGGGTAGGCGGCCCAGCCCTCGACCGCGCCGGGCTCCAGGTCGGCGGTGCGGATCCCGTACGCCTGTGCCGACTGCAGCGAGCGCAGCCGCGCCGTCCCGTCCGCCCGCCGCGCGGCCGCGGCGTCCAGGGCCTGGGGCAGGGCGAAGGGCAGCACGAACCCGTCGCTGTAGTCGGTGTGCTCGCCGATCAGGTTGATCCGTCCCGGGGCGGTCCACACCCCCTCGGGCGCGTTCCCGAAGGCCGAGGCGAACGCGGCCGCGATGTCACCCATCGGCGAACCCCCACGCGTCGGCCACGATCCGGTCCAGGGTGCGGACCGGCTCCCAGCCCAGCTCCTCGCGCGCCCGGTCGTTGGAGGCGACCAGGACGGCCGGGTCGCCGTCGCGGCGCGGGCGGTCGTCGGCCGGGACCTCGCGCCCGGTCACCCGCCGGACCGCGCCGATCACCTCGCGGACGGTGTGCCCGCCGCCGGTTCCCAGGTTGTAGACCCGGTGGACCCCCGGTTCGACCGCCTTGAGGGCACGGACGTGAGCGTCGGCCAGGTCGGCCACGTGCAGGTAGTCCCGGACCGCCGTCCCGTCCCTGGTCGGGTAGTCGGTGCCGAACACCCGCGCGCGCTCGCCGTTCCCGGCGGCCGCCTTGAGCAGGTTGGGCACCAGGTGCGTCTCCGTCGTGTGCCGCTCCCCGAAGCCCAGGTGGGCGCCGGCCACGTTGAAGTACCGCAGGCTCACCGCGCCCAGCCCGTGGGCCCGCGCCCACGAGGCCAGCAGGTGGTCGGCGGCGAGCTTGGTCGCCCCGTAGGGGTTGGTGGGCACGGCCGGGTCGGTCTCGCGCAGCGGCGCCCCCGAGGCGGGCTCGCCGTAGGTCGCGGCGCTGGAGGAGAACACCAGCCGGCGCACACCGTGCCGCACCGCCGCCTCGGCCAGGGCGAGCGTGCCGCCGACGTTGGTGCGCCAGTACGCGCCGGGTTCCTCCACCGACTCCCCGACCAGGGACTTCCCGGCGAAGTGCAGGACCGCCTCCACTGAGGGGTCCAGCACCTCGGCCGCGTCGTGCACGTCGGCCACCACCAGGCGCGCCCCCGCGGGGACGGCGTCGCGGTGCCCGGTGGACAGGTCGTCGAGCACGGTGACCTCGTGCCCTTCGGCGAGCAGGACGGCGGCCACCACGCTTCCGATGTAGCCGGCCCCTCCGGTAACGAGCAGTCTCACGGTGCCTTCCTCTCGGTCTCTTCGCCCGGCCCGGCCGCGCGGAGCCGCTCGGCCACGTCCTCCGGCGCCACGTCGCTGATGAAGACGTCCATGCCGGACTCGGTCCCGGNCGGCGCCCCGCCGCACCGAGAACAGCTCCAGGTGCAGCCAGGCCAGGTCGCGGCGCTCGCGCACCGGCGCCTGGTGCCAGGCCGAGATGTAGGGCAGCGGCGCGTCGTAGAGCGCGTCGAAGCGGCGCAGCACGTCCAGGTAGAGCAGACCGAAGTCCTCGCGCTCCTGTGGGGTCAGCGCGGGCAGGTCGGGCACCTTGCGGTGCGGGTACAGGTGCACCTCCACCGGCCAGCGCGCGGCCGCCGGGACGAACGCGGTCCAGTGCGCGGTGCGCGCCACCACCCGCAGCCCGGCCTTCTGTTCGGCGGCCAGCAGGTCGCCGAACAGGTCCCCGCCCGTGCGCGCGGCGTACTCCCCGGCCGAGTCGAGCATGCGCCGGGTGCGCGGCGCCACGAACGGCAGCGCGTAGATCTGCCCGTGCGGGTGGTGCAGCGTCACCCCGATCTCCCGTCCCCGGTTCTCGAAGCAGTACACCTGCTCCACCCCGGGCAGCGCCGACAGCTCCCGGGTGCGGTCGACCCAGGCCTCCATCACCAGGTTCGCCCGCTCCGGGCCCAGGTCGGCGAAGGAGGCCCGGTGGTCCGAGGCGAAGACCAGCACCTCGCACCGGCCCGCGCCCGTCCGGCGGGAGGGCTCCAGCTCGCCGACGTCGCCCAGGGCCCGCCCGTCGCCGGCCACCAGGGAGGGGAAGCGGTTCTCGAAGGCCACCACGTCGTAGGCGGAGGCGGGGACCTCGGTGCGCCGCCCGCCGGCGGAGGGGCACAGCGGGCAGTCGTCGCTGGGCGGCAGGTGGGTGCGGCCCTGCCGGTGCGAGGCCACCACCACCCACTCGCGCAGCAGCGGGTCGAAGCGCATCTCCGAGGCGGCCGCGACCGGCGGCAGCTCCCGCAGGTCGGGCCCGGGTTCGCGGTCGGTGCCGTCCCGGTCGAAATAGACGATGCGGCGGCCGTCGGCCAGGTGCGCGGCGGTCCGGTTCATGCGTCCTCCCCGTCGTCGGGGACGTCGGCCAGGACCAGGCGCCCCACGTGCTCCGAGAGCGCCGAGCGGGCCTCGGCGTCCATCCCGGCGTCGGTGACCAGCACGTCGCACCGCTCCAGCGGGGCGATGGTGCTGATGCCCACGGTGCCCCACTTGGTGTGGTCGGCGGCCACCACCAGGCGCCCGGCCGCCTCCACCAGGGCACGGTCGGTCTCGGACTCCATCAGGTTGGGGGTGGTGAACCCGGCCCGCTCCTGCATGCCGTGCACCCCCAGCACCAGCGTGTCCAGGTTCAGCCCCCGGACCGAGGCCAGCGCCAGCGGTCCCACCAGGGCGTCGGAGGGGGTGCGGAAGCCCCCGGTCAGCGCCACCGTCTGGTCGGGCCGGGCGGCCTCGTGGAAGACCTCGGCCACCCGCAGCGAGTTGGTGACCACCGTCAGCCCGGGGGTGCGGGTCAGCTCCCGGGCGACGGCGGCGGTGGTGGTGCCCGCGGACAGGCCCACCGCGCTGTTCGGCTCGACCAGCTCGGCGGCGGCGCGCGCCACGGCGCGCTTCTCGGCGGCCTGCCGGCCGGACTTGGCCTCGAAGCCGGGCTCGTCGGTGCGCGGTCCGTCCGGGGCCACCGCGCCCCCGTGCACCTTGCGCAGCGCGCCGCGGACCGCCAGTGCGTCCAGGTCGCGGCGCACGGTCATGTCCGACACCGCCAGGCTCTCCACGAGCTCGGCGACCCGGACGGCCCCGGTGCGCCGCAGCCGGTCGAGGATCAGCTCCTGCCGTTGCGCGGCCAGCATCCGCCCCCCTGCTTGGTCGAAGTTGTCGGATCTTGTTCGATTTCCAGTCTTGCAGGTTCGCGCTTGGTGTCAATGTCCCGGCAGCGTCCCAGGGGCGGCCGGATCGACGGCAGAACTCTGCGGAAATTTGTTGGAAAACGTTGAGATGCGTTGACAAGCGGTTCCGTGCCTGTCGACCATGTGGGAACCAGCGCAGTGACCCACTTCACGTCCCCCTCGGAGGTCCCCCATGCGCCATAGACCTGCGGGCCCACCACCGCTGGGCCGCCGCGCCCTGCTGCGCGGGCTGGCCGGAGCCGCGACGCTGGCGGCGGCGCCGGGGCCGGCCGGGTGCGGCACCGACCGCCGCGGCGACCCGGGGCTGGTCACCATGGGCTCCAACCGCGCCAACCCCGCCCAGCGCGAGGCGATCGCCGAGAGCCTCGCGCTCTGGGAGGCCGACTCCGGCGTGCGGGTGGAGCTCAACACCATCGACTCCACGAGCTTCCAGGAGAGCCTGAACAACTACCTCCAGGGCACCCCCGACGACGTCGTCGCCTGGTTCGCCGGCTACCGCATGCGCTACCTGGCCGAGCGCGGGCTGATCAGCGACGCCACCGCGGTCTGGGAGGAGCGGGGGTTCCACGACGTGTTCACCGACCAGGTCCGCGACCTGTGCAGCGGCCCCGACGGCAGGCCGTACATGGTCCCCGACTCCACGTCGCCCTGGGCGGTCTTCTACCGCCGCAGCGTCTTCGAGGAGCACGGGTACGAGGAGCCCTCCACCAAGGAGGAGTTCATCGGGCTCTGCGAGCGGATGCGCGACGACGGCCTGGTGCCGCTGGCCTACGGCGTCCGCGAGGGCTGGCCCGCCATGGGCACCTTCGACCACCTGAACCTGCGCCTCAACGGGCCCGAGTTCCACCTGGGGCTCCTCAACGGCGACCACCCCTGGGACGGCCCGGAGGTCAAGGCCGTCTTCGGCGCATGGAAGGAGCTGCTGCCCTTCCACCAGGGGTCCCCCCTGGGGCGGGGCATCAACGAGGCCCAGACCTCGCTGGTGCGCGGCGAGGCCGGGATGATGCTCTGCGGCCTGTTCCTCACCCACGTGTTCTCCGAGGAGGAACGGGCCGACCTGGACTGCTTCGCCTTCCCCGAGTTCGACCCCGAGATCGGCGCCGACGTGGTGGAGACGCCCATCGACGGCTTCATGCTCTCCGGCGACCCCCGCAACCCCGGGGCGGCGATGGACCTGGTCGGCCATCTGGGCACGCTGCGGGCCCAGGAGATCTACACCGCCATCGACCCGCAGGCGCTGCCGACCCACCAGGAGGCCGACCTGTCGGAGCTGAGCGCCCTGGACGCCAAGATCATGGACATGATCGCGGGCGCCCGCGCGCTCACCCAGTACATGGACCGCGACACGCGGCCCGACTTCGCGTCCGTCGTCATGATCCCCGCCCTGCAGCGCTTCCTCAGGCGGCCCGACGACATCGACGACCTGACCGCCAGCATCCAGCGCCAGAAGGCCTCCATCTTCGGCCGCTGACTCCAGAAGGGAGAAACGGCGTGGTCTCCAGCACCCCCTCGCCGCCGCGCACCCCCGCGGCCGAGCCGGGAGACGCACCCCCGCGGCGGCCGCCCCGCCGGGGCGAGCGCCCGCGCACCGGCCCGCGCACCGGCCGGGCCGACCGCATCACCCTGGGGCTGATGCTGGGCGTGCCCGCCCTGCTCGTCATCGCCCTGGTGTGGCTGCCCGCCGCCGCCACCGTCGTCCTGTCCTTCACCCGCTGGGACGGCATCGGCGGACTCGACACCATCGAATGGGTCGGCACCCGCAACTACACCGACGCCTTCACGATCTACCCGCCGTTCCGGCCCGCCCTGAGCAACAACGTGGTCTGGCTGGTGTTCCTGTTCGCCGTGCCGACCCTGCTGGGCATGTTCCTGGCGGTCCTGCTCGACCGCGAACTGCGCGGCGGCCGGATCTACCAGAGCGTCTTCTACATGCCCGTGGTGCTGTCGCTGGCCCTGGTCGGGTTCATCTGGCAGCTCATCTACTCCCGTGACCAGGGCCTGCTCAACACCGTCCTGGGCGCGGTCGCCGGCGCCGAACCGGTCGACTGGTTCGGCGACCCGGACATCAACCTGTACGCCGTGCTGATCGCCGCCGCCTGGCGGCACACCGGCTACATCATGCTGCTCTACCTGGCCGGGCTGAAGGCGGTCGACCCCTCCCTGCGGGAGGCCGCCGCCATCGACGGCGCCGGCCCGGTGCGCACCTTCGTGAGCGTCGTCTTCCCGGCGCTGCGCCCGATCAACCTCGTGGTGCTCGTGGTCACCGTGATCGACGCGCTGCGCGCCTTCGACATCGTCTGGGTCATCAACCGCGGCCGCAACGGCCTGGAGCTGATCTCGGCCCTGGTGACCTCCAACGTGATCGGCGAGGCGAGCCGGGTGGGCTTCGGCTCCGCGCTGGCGGTGGTCATGCTGGTGATCTCGCTGGTGTTCATCCTCGTCTACGTGTCCACCATGCTGAGAGGGGCCCACCGGTGACCGCCACGACCCCCGCCGACACACCGGCGCCGCCCGAGGAGGCCGCGCCCGCCCGCGGCCGCCGCCGCATCCGGCCGGCCCGCGCCGTCCTCCAGGCCATTCTCGCGGCCACCGCCCTGGCCTGGCTCTTCCCGATGGCCTGGGCGGTGGTCAACTCCTTCCGGGACTACGACCACACCGCCCAGCACGGCTACCTGTCCTTCGGCGGGTTCACCCTGGACAACTACCGCCGCGCCTGGAGCGAGGGCGAGCTGACCGGGTACTTCCTCAACTCGCTGGCCATCACGGTCCCCGCGGTGCTGCTCACCCTGTTCCTGTCCTCCTGCGCCGCCTTCGTGCTGTCCCACTACTCGCGCCGGTTCAACATCGCGATGCTGGCGATGTTCCTGGCGGCCAACCTGCTGCCGGTCCAGGCGCTCCTCGTCCCGCTCTTCCGCCTGTTCAACGCGGTCCCGCTGCCGTACTGGATCAGCGAGTCCGGCGCCCTGTACGACAGCCACATCGGCGTTGTGCTCGTGCACACCGCCTTCCAGATCGGCTTCTGCACCTTCGTGCTCAGCAACTTCATGAAGGCGATGCCCGGATCGCTGATCGAGGCGGCCCGGGTGGACGGGGCGAGCGCGTTCCAGCANGGGCGGGTGGCCCTGCCGCTGTGCCGGCCGAGCCTGGCCGCCCTGGCCACCCTGCTGGTCACCTGGATCTACAACGACTTCTTCTGGGCCCTGGCCCTGCTCTCCAGCGGGGACAAGCTGCCCGTCACCACGGCGCTGCAGAACCTGCAGACCGCCTTCTTCGTCGACTACAACCTGCTCTCGGCCGGGTCGGTGCTGATCGCCCTGCCGACCCTGATCGTCTTCTTCATACTCCAGCGCCACTTCGTGGCCGGACTGACCCTGGGGGCCAGCAAGGGATGACGCACCGCACCGTCCGCCTCAGCGCCGCGGGGGCCGCCCTGGTCCTCGGGATCCCCGAGACCGGGCTGCCGCACGTGCTGCACTGGGGCGCCGACCTGCCCGGAACCGGCGCGCCCGAGGTCCCCGAGGGGCCCGAAGGGCTCGCCGAGGCGGCCGCGCCGCCCGCCGCGAACAACGACGTCGACCTGCCCCGGCACGTGTCCCTGGTCCCGACCCAGGGGGAGGGGTGGCGCGGCCACCCCGGCATCGCCGGCCACCACGAGGGCCGGGCGTCCTTCCCCCGGTGGCGCCTGCGCGAGGTCGCCGAGCACCCTCTGGAAGGCGAGCGCGAGGGCGCCGGCGGAGCGCTCACCGCCACCGCCGCGGCCGACGGCCTCGAACTGCGCTGCGAGGTGCGCATGGAGCCCTCCGGGGTGGTGCGCGTGCGCCACACGGCCACCAACACCGCCCCCGAGCCCTGGACCCTGGACTCCCTGCTGGCCGTGCTGCCCGTGCCGCGCGAGGCCGCAGAGGTCCTGGACCCGACCGGCCGATGGTGCCGGGAGCGCACCCCCCAGCGCCGCGAACTGGGCATGGGCACCCGGACGCGCGCCTCCCGCCGGGGCCGCACCGGCCACGACGCCCCGCTGGTCCTCACGGCCGGCACCCCCGGCTTCGGATTCCGCGGCGGCGAGGTCTGGGGCGTGCACACCGCCTGGAGCGGCGACCACCTCCACCTCGCCGAGCGCCTGCCCGAAGGCGCCGGGCAGGCCGACGCCGTCATCGCCGGCGGAGAGCTGCTCCACCCCGGCGAGGTGCGGCTGGCCCAGGGAGAGTCCTACAGCACCCCCTGGGTGTTCTTCGCCTGGTCCGACCACGGGCTCGACGGACTGTCCGAACGCTTCCACCGCTGGGCGCGCGCCCGGCCCCACCACCCCTCCGCGCCCCGCCCGGTCGTCCTCAACACCTGGGAGGCCGTCTACTTCGACCACGACCTCGCCAAGCTCAAGCGGCTCGCCGACACCGCCGCCGACATCGGAGTGGAGCGGTTCGTCCTGGACGACGGGTGGTTCCGGGGGCGCCGCGACGACACGGCCGGCCTCGGCGACTGGACCGTGGACACCGGCGTGTGGCCGGAGGGGCTGCATCCGCTCTTCGACCACGTGCGCGCGCTGGGCATGGAGGTCGGGCTGTGGGTGGAGCCCGAGATGGTCAACCCCGACTCCGACCTCGCGCGTGCCCACCCCGACTGGCTGCTCACCGCCGAGGGGCGGCCCGCCCCGCCCAGCCGCAACCAGCAGGTGCTCGACCTGTCCCGGCCCGAGGCCTTCCGGCACGTGCTCGGGCACCTGGACGCCCTGGTCGCCGAGTACCGCCCCGACCACCTCAAGTGGGACCACAACCGCGACCTGCTCGAACCCGTGCACGCGCCCACCGGCGCCGCAGGAACGCACCGCCAGACCCGCGCGGCGTACGCGCTGCTGGACCGGCTGCGCCAGGCCCACCCCCGCCTGGAGATCGAGTCGTGCGCCTCCGGCGGCGGACGCGTGGACCTGGGCATCCTGGCCCGCACCGACCGGGTGTGGGCCTCCGACACCAACGACCCTCTGGAGCGGCTGGCTCTGCAGCGCTGGACCGGCCTGCTGGTGCCGCCCGAACTGGTCGGCGCGCACGTGGGGGCGCGCACCGCGCACACCACCGGGCGCGACGCCGGCCTGCCGCTGCGCTGCCTGGCCGCGCTGACCGGGCACGCCGGCATCGAGTGGGACATCACCCGCTGCACCGACGGGGAACTGGCCGTCCTGGACTCCTGGATCGGCCTGTACAAGGAGCTGCGGCCGCTGCTGCACACCGGGCGGACGGTGCGCGCCGACGCACCCGACCCGGCCGAACAGCTCGACGGCGTGGTCGCCCAGGACGGGGGCGCGGCGGTCTTCCGCTACGCCCGCCTGGCCACGTCGGTGCGCACCGCCCCCGGGCGGGTGCGCCTGCCCGGCCTGGACCCCGGGCGCCGCTACCGGCTCGCGGTGCGCACCGAGGCCGGCCTCCCCGCGGTCCTGGAGACGGCCCCGCCCGCCTGGTACGCGGCCGGCGGGCTCACCGCCTCGGGCGCGGTGCTCTCCCGCTCCGGCCTGCAGATGCCCAACCTCGATCCGTCCCAAGCCCTGCTCCTGCACCTGACGGAGGCCTGACGTGACCGACGCCCCCGCGCCCGGCAAACCCGCCTACCTGGAGGACTTCGCCCCGTCGGAAGGGGTGCGCGCGCCGCGCGCCCGGTTCCTGAGCGACGCCCCCTGGCTCGACCTCGCCGGGGACTGGCGCTTCCGCCTGAACCCGACGGCCGAGGGGAGCACCGACGGCTTCGAGCGGCCCGGCTACGAGGAGGGCGGTACCTCCGGCGCTCCCGGCGGCTCCGGACGCCCTGCCGGCCCGGCCTGGACCGACCTGCCCGTTCCCTCCCACTGGCAGATGCACGGCCACGGCGCGCCGGCCTACACCAACGTCGTCTACCCCTTCCCGGTCGAGCCTCCGCACGTGCCCGACGACAACCCCACCGGCGACTACCGGCGGGTGTTCGAGCTGCCGGACGGGTGGCCGGACGGGCCCGCCGTGCTGCGCTTCGAGGGGGTGGACTCCTGCTTCCGCGCCTGGCTCAACGGCACCGAGCTGGGCTTCGCCACCGGTAGCCGGCTGGCGTCGGAGTTCGACGTCGGGCACCTGCTGCGGCCGGGCGGCAACACCCTGGCCGTGCGGGTGCACCAGTGGTCGGCCGCGAGCTACCTCGAAGACCAGGACATGTGGTGGCTGTCGGGGATCTTCCGCGGCGTCGCCCTGATCGCCCGGCCCGCCGACGGCATCGCGGACCTGGCCGTGCACGCCTCCTACGACCACGCCGCGGGCACCGGCACGCTGCGCGTCGATGCCGCCGGGGCGGCGGGGGCGGTCGTCTCCGTCCCCGAGCTGGGCCTGGTGGACGCGCCGACGGGGGCCGAGCACGCGGTCGGCGCCGTCGAGCCCTGGTCGGCCGAGGTCCCGCGGCTGTACGAGCTGGAGGTGCGCACCGCCGGGGAGCGGGTGCGCACCCGCGTCGGCTTCCGCACCGTGGAGGTGTCCGGCGGGCGGCTCCGGGTGAACGGCCGCCCGCTGCTGCTGCGCGGGGTGAACCGGCACGAATGGCACCCCGACCACGGGCGGGCCGTGCCGAAGGAGACCATGCGCGAGGACGTGCTGCTGATGAAGCGGCACAACGTCAACGCGGTGCGGACCAGCCACTACCCGCCGCACCCGGACTTCCTGGACCTGTGCGACGAGCTGGGGCTGTGGGTCGTCGACGAATGCGACCTGGAGACGCACGGCTTCGAGTTCCTGGGGTGGGCGGGCAACCCCTCGGACGACCCGCGCTGGAGGGAGGCCTACCTCGACCGCATCCGGCGCACCGTCGCCCGGGACCGCAACCACCCCAGCGTCGTCATGTGGTCGCTGGGCAACGAGGCCGGGACCGGGCGCAACCTGGAGGCCATGGCCGCGTGGGTGCGCGAGGACGACCCCTCGCGGCCGGTGCACTACGAGGGCGACCGGGACAGCTCCTACGTGGACGTGTACTCGCGGATGTACGCGCCGCACGCCGAGGTCGAGGAGATCGGGGAGGGGACCGAGGCCCCGACGGAGGACCCGGGGGCCGACGGCCACCGGCGGGGGCTGCCCTTCATCCTGTGCGAGTACGGGCACGCCATGGGGGCCGGGCCGGGCGGCCTGGAGGAGTACCAGCGGCTGTTCGAGCGGTACGGCCGGCTCCAGGGCGGGTTCATCTGGGAGTGGATCGACCACGGGATCCGCAGGGAGGAGGCCGACGGCACCCGGTGGTTCGCCTACGGAGGGGACTTCGGGGAGGTCCTGCACGACGAGAACTTCGTGGCCGACGGCCTGCTCCTGCCGGACCGGACGCCGAGCCCGGGTCTGGCCGCCTACGCCAAGACCATCGAACCGGTGCGCGTGACACCCGACCCCGCCGGCGGGGTCAGGGGCACCGGGGGTGCCGGAGGCACCGGAGGCACCGTGTCGGTGCTGAACACGTGGGACTTCCGGGACACGTCCGGGCTGGCCTTCACCTGGCGCCTCGAAGAGGACGGTGCGCTGATCGGCGAGGGGGCCCTGGACGTCCCCGTTCTGGCCGCAGGAGAGCGGACCGAGGTCCCGCTTCCCTCACTGCCCGAGCCGACGGGCGACGGCGAAACCTGGCTCACCGTCTCCGTGACCCTGGCCGAGGACGAGCCGTGGGCGGAGGCCGGACACGAGCTGGCGTGGGGCCAGGCGAGAGTGGGGGAGGGCGCCGCGAGGGCGCGAACCCCGGAAGCGGTACCGGCCCCGGAGCCGGTGCCCGCTCACGGCACGGGCGCCGAGGGGACCATCGCCGTCGGCCCCGGCGTGCTGGACGCCCGGACCGGGGCCCTGCTGGCGATCGGCGGGGTGGAGACCGGGCCGCTGGAGGCCGACCTGTGGCGCGCACCGACGGACAACGACGCCGCACGGCACGGCGTCTCGGTGGAGAGGCTGTGGCGTGCGGCGGGGATGGACCGGCTCACCTCGCGCCTGACCGCACTGGAGTGGGAGGGGGAGGAGTTCGTCGTCCGGGCGCGGATCGCCCCGGCCGGTGCCGGGTTCGGGATGCGCGTGGCCTACCGCTGGGGCGCGGCGGACGGGCGGCTGCTGCTCACCGTCGAGGGGGAGGCCGAGGGGGAATGGCCCTGCCCTCTGCCCCGCTTCGGGGTGCACACGACGCTGCCCGGGGCCATGGACCGTGCCGAATGGTTCGGCGGCGGCCCGGGGGAGGCCTACCGGGACGTGGCCCAGGCGGCGAGGGTCGGCCGGTACTCCTGTCCGGTCGATGAGCTGCAGACGCCCTATCTGCGCCCGCAGGAGAACGGCAACCGCAGGGACGCGCGGTGGCTGGAGCTGCGTCGGGCGGACGGCGGCGGGGTGCGCGTGGACGGCGGCCCGGTGTTCGATTTCGCGGCGCGGAGGTGGGATACGGCGACGCTGGACGCGGCCGCGCACACGCACGAGCTGGAGCCGGGGGAGCGGATCCACCTGCATCTGGACGCATCGCACTACGGGATCGGAACGGCGTCGTGCGGTCCGGAGACCCTGCCTCGGCACCGGCTGGAGCCCGGATGGCACTCCTTGAGGCTGGCGTTCACTCCGCTCGCCTGATCCGCGGGCGGTCGGAAGAGAGGAGGAGAAAGCCGGAAGAGAGGAGGAGAAAGGGCGGGTCCGGAGCGCTGTCGGGGATCGGGCCTGCGGGCGGCCGGGGCGGCCGGTTAGCCGCTTATGCCTGCTTGCCGTCCGCCGGGTCCTTGTCAGCCCAGAGGGAGGAGCGGCGACGGATGAGCAGGTGCCCCGCTCACTGCCCGTTTCCCGGCCGGCGGGTCGTCGGAGTGCCAGGATGGGGGCGGCGACGACGAAGCGGGGCGGTTCCCCGGTGCCACCGGTCGGCCGCCGGGCCTCTGCGGTACCGGCGACGAGCAGCGACGACGGCACGGCCGGTGCCCCGCTCCGGCCTGCCTGCCGGGGGCCGGGGTCCTTCGGTGTCAGGGGGAGGGCGGCGAGGGAGGAGCGGGTGCCCCGCTCACTGCTGCTTCCCGGCCGCCTGGTCTCCGCCGGTCGAGCGTGGGCGGCGGCGAGGGCCGCGAGGTTTCCCGGCCTTGCCTGCCGGGCGGCTGGCCCCTGCTGGTCCAGGGGGAGGAGCGGTGGGGGATGGGCGGGGTCCCGCCCGTCCCGGCCTGTAGGGCGGGCGGCCGGTGTCCGGCCGGGGCGTGTTCTGGCGGCCGCGGCCCCTGTTCCGCCGCGCGGTCGGCGCCTGTACGGGAATCGATAGTGGTGAGATCGCCACCCGATGTGCGATCGGGTGGTGAGATCACCACTATCGTTCGCTCCTGCTGTCTTGTGGGGGTCCCGGCCGCAGCGGCGGGACCCCGCGGGGGCCGGTGGCGGCTGCCCTGGCCCGCGTGTGCGGAGCGCGCCGCTCGGTCGGTCGCAAGGGCGCCCGCCCAGGTTGGGAACGCATCGGTCCTTATCGGGGCCCCGCCCTGGAGCGGGCGGCCCTCCGCCATTCCAGGGCGCTCCGGCGCAGGCGGCTCTCCCTGATTCCAACCCCCCTTGGAAAGGGAAAGGAATCTTGTTTGCAGGGCGGCTTTCCGCGGGAAGCGACCGGCCTTCCGGTGCGCCTTTGCCGGGCAATACTCAAGCACCCTCCATGCATGATCAACATGTGTCCTGAACTGGGAGAACCGTGCTTCTATGAATTTCTTAGGGGAATCTTCGGCCGGGTACCCAAAAATGGTGGCGAGTGGTTCATAATGGGTGTATGGCAGATCAGCGGCACCCCGGTATCCCGGCGGGTTCGCGCGCGGCGCGGATCCGGGCCGGGATCTCCGGTGTGCTCGCCGAGGCCGACGGAGCCGTTTCAGAGGACCCGGTGCCGGGTGCGGGGCGGGTGCTGTGCGAGCTGGCCGGGGTGCTGGCCGCGGGGCAGGGGCAGCTGGACCTGGCCCTGGCGCGGCTGGCCGCCCGCATCAAGGAGACCGGGGCCCTCGCAGGGTCGGGCCACTCCACGGTTGCCGGGCTGCTGCGCGCCAATGGCCGCTCCTCCTCGCAGGCCAACGCCGTGGCCACGGTGGCCGAGCACATGGACCACTACCCCGGGGCCGTGAAGGCCGCCGAGGCGGGTCGGGTGTCCTTCGGCCAGCTCGCTCTGGTCATGGAGCTCTCGGAGAGGGCGGTGGCCGGGCGCTGCACCCGCCGCCACCCCGATGCCGGCGACTACCGGGCCAAGGCCGAGGGGATCATGGTCCAGGCCGCCGAGGCCGGGGCCGGCGACCGCGCCCTCAAGCGGATCGGCAGGGAGCTGCCCCAGCGCATCAGCCCCCAAGAGCACGAGGAGTACAACCGGGACGCCTACGACGGGCGGGGTCTGCGCTTGGAGGAGAACCGCTTCGGGTTCGGCATGCAGGCCTGGGGCGATGCGGCCTCGGCGGAGATCATCCGCACCGCCGTCGAGGCCCACACGGCCCCGCCGGATGAGCGCACCCCGGCCCAGCGCCGCTTCGACGCCCTGGTCCAGCTGTGCGAGAACCGCCTGGCGGCCGAAGGCCTGCCGGTGCCGGTGCCGCAGGAGGGCTCGGACGCCGCCACCGCCCTGAACGCCCCACGGGTCGAGCAGGGAACCCGGCGGCGGGGCGCGTTCCGTCCGCAGGTGAGCGTGGTGGTGCCGCTGGAGGCCCTGCTCCTGAAGGAGGGGGCGGCCCCGGCGACCACGGACCGCGGGCGCCTGCTCCCGCCCTCGGCGGTTCGGGCCTTCGCCTCGGACTCCATCGTCCGGCGC
>NZ_ANAD01000105.1 GCF_000341245.1 Nocardiopsis halophila DSM 44494 | reverse complement strand
GGGGTGCAGCGTTCCGGCCCGCTGGTGCCAGGGGGACCACCGCACCGAGTGGTGGGAGGGCGGCACGACCTCGGTGGCCAACGCACAGCTCCTCTGCGGGCGGCACAACCGCGAGAAGCACATGCGCCGCCTCCAGGCCCACTACCGGGCCAACACCCGGGAGCGGCCGCCGAACCGGACCCCCGGGGACCGCCAGGGCCGCCGGGGGCGCAAGGGGCCCGGACGCCAAGGGGCCGCAGGCGACAAGAGCGGAACCGACCCGCCCGAACCACCCCGCCCCTGAACCACCACCCCAGCCCCGGAGCCCTGCCACCCGGGCTCCGGTGACACCCCCCGCAAGCACCCCGCACCCCCGGGTGCCGGGTGCCTGGCACCCGCATGGCCCGGCCCATCGACGGGTCCTGCCGTAGTGCGCTCGCGTTCCGAGGTCGGCGGCCGCTGGAATGGGGTGACCGCCGTCGGGTAGCGGGCGCCGGTGAGGACGGCAAAGGCGGACCACGTCCGTTCCAGGGGCGTAGCGGCCGTGCCGACTGGGGGCGGACCGTCCGCAGGGAGCGACGGCGGCCCTCGGTGAGCGGGATCTGGACGTTCCGGCCGTGCGCCGTTCGCGCGGCCGATGGATCGGTCAGGTAGGGCGGATCACGCGGCGAACACCTGGGAGTCGTCGGCGAAGGCCTTGAACTCCAGGGCGTTGCCGGCCGGGTCGAGAAGGAACATCGTCCACTGCTCGCCCGGCTCCCCCTCGAAGCGGACGTAGGGCTCGATCACGAACCGCGTCCCGGCCGCGCGCAGCCGCTCGGCGAGCGTGTGGAACTCCGGAACGGCCAGGATCAGCCCGAAGTGGGGGACGGGCACGTCGTGGCCGTCGACGGGGTTGTGGATGCGCCTCTGGCGCTCGGGCGCCAGGTGGGTGACGAACTGGTGGCCGTGCAGGTTCCAGTCGATCCAGGTGTCGGAGCTGCGCCCCTGCTCCAGGCCGAGCACCTTCCCGTAGAAGGCGCGGGCGGCGTCCAGGTCGTCGACGGGCACGGCCAGGTGGAAGCGGGGGATCGGAGAGTCGAGCGTGGTCATGGGCGGATGCGCCTTCCTGGTCGTGGGACGCGCCCGGCACTTCCGGAGCACGATTGTCCGAATGTTAACATTCGGACAATATGAGGCAAGGGTGTCCCTCGTCTTCGAAGGAGCCGCGGTCGGCCCGGGACGACCTGGCGCCGTGGGGCCTGTAAGACTGGGAACGGCGGCCTGACCAGCGGGCCCGGGCGAGCAGGGGAGACGGCAGCGCGCCATGGACATCGCCGAGGAGCAGCGCGAGCACTGGACGCGGGTCTACGCCGGCAACCCGCACATGTACGGCGATGCGCCGTCAGAGGTCGCCCGGCATGCGGGTGCGGTCTTCGCGGAGCGAGGTGCGCGCTCGGTGCTGGAGCTCGGAGCGGGGCACGGGCGCGATGCTCTGTGGCTGGCCGGGCAGGGATTCCCGGTCACGGCCACGGACTTCAGCGCCCCCGGGCTGGAGCAGCTCGACGAGGCGGCCGCCGGACTCGGCCGCGCCGACTCCGTCCGCACCGTCCTCCACGACGCACGGGACCCCCTCCCTTTCGCGGACGGCTCCTTCGACGGGGTGATGGCGCACATGCTGCTGTGCATGGCCCTGAGTACCGACCGGATCCGGGCCCTCGTCGGCGAGATCGGTCGCGTCCTCAGGCCGGGAGGCGCGCTCGTCTACTCGGTCCGCCACACCGGCGACGCCCACTACGGCCAGGGCGTCTCCCACGGGGACGACATCTACGAGCACGGCGGCTTCGCGGTGCACTTCTTCCCCCGTGCGCTGGTGGACGAGCTTGCACAGGGGTGGGCGCTCCAGGAGGTGCACGCCTTCGAGGAGGGCGAACTGCCGCGCCGCCTGTGGCGGGTCACCCAGACCAGGCCTGTGTCGGGTGAGCAGGCGGCGACCTCCTGACCCCGGCCCCGGACCGGCAGGTGCGGGGCAAACACCGGTTCCCGGATCGGTCAAGATCTCTCCGTCCGGCCCCCGTCCGCGTTGGTGCGCTGGCAGGAAGGGGCAGGACCGCAGACGGAGCCGGGCGCCGCATGCGTCCGCGCAGGCTGACCGACCAGGAGGAGGGGCCATGTCGGCGTCCGTCACCGATCCCGCCGTCCGAGCGTTCATCGATGCCGTCAACGCGGGCGACCGCGCCGCGTTCCACGCCGTGCTGACCCCGGACGCCACGATGTCCGACGACGGCTCGGACCGCGACCTGGCCCAGTGGGCCGACCGGGAGATCTTCTCGGCCAACGGCCGCATGGACGTGGTCAGCGCGAACGACGAGGGCCGGACGCTGATCGCCGACTACACCAACGACACCTGGGGAGCCATGCGCACCCGGTGGACCTTCACCGTCCGCGACGGCAAGGTCGCCCGCTTCGACACCGGGCAGGCCTGACGACCGGCCTGCGGGCCGGCACCGCCGCGTCTGAGTACCCGTACTCTTCTGGGACCGGGGGGTGCGGGATGGAATCGTCGGCATGGACGAACAGCGCACCCCCGGGGCGTCGGGGTCGGACAAGGAAGACCGGGCGGCGGACGAGGACGGCGGCGGTGGGGGAGTACCGGCCTCTGCAGGCCACGCCGATCACTCGTCCGGGAACGACTCGGCAGGCGTAGCAGCGCCTGCTTCCACTCGGTTCGAGGCCGCGCTCTGTGCCGCCGTGTTCGGGTTCTTCGCGCCGACGGTCGGCTCGGCGCTGTTCTACGGCCTGATGTTCGGCCTCCTGGCGATCGGCTTCGGCGTCGTCGGCGCCTTTCCTGCGGTCCTGATCATGATCGCGATCCCGACGATCCCCATCGGACTGTGGGCGTGCTGTCGCAGCGCTTTGAAAGCCCTGGGGGCGCAGGATCCCGGCCACGTCGCCGCCTTGGAGGTCGGCTGCTCGGCGCTGACGGCGGTCCTGATCTACCGAGGCGTCTTGGTCGGCCATGCCCCTTTCGCCATCGATGCGGTCGCGGTCGGCGCGGCCACGGCAGGCCTGGCCGTGGGCGCAGGGTGCGGTTTCGCCGTGCTGGTGCCACGCCCGGTTCCACGGGCCTCCCTCTCCGTCGTGATCGCCGTCGGGGGAACAGTGGCCGCGATGGTCGGACTGCCGGCACTGTACGAGGCCCGGCAAGAACGGGCTGACCGCCGAACGGCCATCGGGGATACCGACTTCGCCATCATCGACCACCCGGAGTGGCGCCGAACGGGGGCGAGCGGCGCTACCGGTGACCTCGAGGTCCATTACCGGCAGGAGGGCGGCGGCAAGGTGACCGTCGAGACATGGAACGGGGAGACCGACGGTATCGAGGACCGATGCGGCAGACCGCGGACGCACTGCGACTGGCAGGGCGATCTCCTGGTCCGACGGGCAGTCGGCGAGGTCGAGGAGGTACGTACGGTATTGCCGGATGGAACGGTGGCGGCCGTGACTTCGACCGGGAGCGGTGAAAACGTGGACCTCATGGAGCCCGCGAGGCATGTCCGCACAGGGACTCCGGCCGAGCGTGAGGAGATCATCGACGGACCGGAGGTGTGAGGCCCGCCGTCGGCCCCTACGCGCCCCGGGCGGCGTTCGTCGGAGCCCCTTAGGGAGGAGTGGCCTCCTCCGCCCACGCCTTCAGGCCCGCGGCGAACCCCTCCCGCTCCTGCGGGGAGAGCCTTTCGAGCACCCGCAGCAGGGGGGCCGCGCGGAGGGCCGCGAACCGTTCCATGAGCGGGCGGTACTCCTCGGACAGGGCCACGAGCACCCGCCTGCGGTTGGCAGGGTCCTTACGGCGCGTGACCAGGCCCGCGTAGGCGAGGTCGCCGACGAGCTCGCTGACGGTCGACAGGCGCACCCCGAGCCGCACGGACAGCTCGCCCACGGTCGGCTCACGGCCATGGACGAGCTGCGCCAGCACGCTGCCGTGCCGCCCGGTCAGCTTGTTGCTCTGGAACGCCTCGGCCAGCTCCGGGGGCATCTCCTGGGGGGCGCGCCGGTACCAGGCTTCGAGCAGCGGGACGTGGCGCAGGTAGCGGTCGATCAGTTCAGGCGGCGGAAGTCCGTCCGCACGGGCGCCCGTCACCTCCGCACCGCCTGCGGTCTCCGCGCCGAGGGCGCCGCCGCTGTCACCGTCCTCCATGGCGTCCGACACTACTGCGCCCTCACGCCGCGCGCCTCAGTACGCGACCCCGACGGCCTGGCGCTCTGTCCCGGGGGACTCCAGAGCGGCGAGGACCGCGTGGGCGGTGTCGGCCCGGGAGAGGGTGAGCGCTGCGGGCGGGCTCGTGCCGACCGCGGTGCGGTAGTGCGCGGTCTTGGGGCCGTCGGTCAGCCGGGGCGGCCGGACCACCGTCCAGGGGGCGGTACCACCCCTCAGGACCTCCTCCATGGCCGCCAGGTCCCGGTAGGCGTCGGCGAAGACGCGCCGGAGCGCCGGGCGCAGCAGCAGGCGGTGGTGGAGCGCGTCGCCGGGGGCGGCCGGGCCCACCGGCACGGCGCTGACGGCCACGATCCGCCGTTCGCCGACCTGCTCCATCGCCCCGAGCGCGGAGCGGGCCCAGGTGGTGGCGGGGGATCCGCCGCGGACGGTGGCCGCCAGCCCGGACAGGGCGGCGTCGGCGCCGGCGAGCACGGGGGCCAGGGCCTCGGCGGTGAACGCGGTCATCGTGGCGGTGGTGAGCCGAGGGTGCTCCAGCGGGAGCCGGGCGGGGTCGCGGACGACGGCGGTCACGGTGTGCCCGGCCTCCAGTGCCTGGTCGGTGATCCGGCGGCCGGTGCCTCCGGTGGCGCCGAAGACGGCGAGGTGCATGGCGGTTCCTTGCGGTCGGGGCGGGCGAGGGGCGGCCTGAGGCGGCCGGGCACGTCCGGGTCCGCTCAGAGGGGACGGCGGAGCAGCGGCAGCGCCACCATGCCGTCGGCCTTGAGCCGGGCCCGGACGAACGTGTGGAAGCTCGGCCGGGTGAGCTGGCCCAGCAGGAACGGCACGGCCCCGCCGGGGAGGCGCGCGTCGTTCACGAAGGCGAACCGGGAGTCGTCCAGCGCCCGGAGCGGTGTGGAGTTGTCGACGCCCGTCTTGGCGGTGTACCCGCCGGCGACGCCCTTCCAGGTGCGGACGGCGGTGTCGCGGTCGCGGGCGAGGAAGTGGTTGAACAGGTAGGTGCCGGTCGGGGGGTCCTCGGTGTCGCCGATCCGCGCCGGGTCATCTCCCGGCAGTGCTCCAGCGCGTCGTCCCGCTCGGCGCTGCGGTGCACGACCGGGAGGCGCGGCGGGGCGACCGACTTCCCGGCGTAGAGGAATCCGGAGGTGGACGGCTGGCGGAAGGCAGACCGGGGGTAGGGCCGGGTGGTGGCTGTCATGGTCGCCGCCTTCATCGGTGGCCAATAGTTCGGATTTCCGAATATACAAATGGCGTGCGGCCGAGGGAACCCCGTGGAGGAGGGAGACGGTGAAGGGGGAGAGCGCACCGCCGCTCGGTGAGGCGCACCTAGTCGCCGGAACTCGGGGAGGAAGTCCAGGTGCGGGGGCACCAGGCGGTCGGCGGCCTGCCCACCCGGCGATGCGCCCGTGCCGACCTGGGTGGACGGAACGACGCGAGGCGGTTCCTCGGCCGGGCGGCGCACGGGGATCGGGTCCATCGCGGGGTGACGGGCGCCCTTTGAGGTCGCGGACGGATTCGCTCCTGCTCATGCGCGCCGGATCCCGACCGGCCAGGGCGAGAAGGGCGGTGGGCCGTCTCGGCGCGGCCGATCAAGGCCCTCGCTTGCCGGCCGCCCCACCTCGTTCTTCTTCGGTCGCCTTCTCCTGAGACGCTCTCGGAGGAGTCCGCCGCCTGGAGCAGTTCCCCGTTCGCGCCGCCGCCCCTAAATGGCGAGGGAACGCCCCTGCTGAGGTTCAAAGCTCCTCGCAACCCGGAACCGGGTGAACGCATCGGTGTCCCGCCGCCGACAGCAGCACCCCGGCCCGAGGCCGGCCCTTTTTCCCTGCCCTTCGATCGAGGGGCGACACCCACGTGGATCCCCCCGTGCGCGTCCCTGCGCACGATTCCGCGCACGGGCGGAACCGGCCGCGGGGGCGTTCCACCCAGGGCCGGTTCCGCAGGGTCACCGCTCGGCGCGGTGGCGCGCGCGTTCGGCCGGTCCGGAGTCCGGGGCCGCGGCGGTCGTGTCGCCGGTGCCGCCTTCAGCGCCGTCCTCGGATTCCACCGGGGTGACCGTCCCCGCCGAGCCGTCGACCGTGATCAGGTCGCCGTCCTTGATCCTCCGGGTGGCCTCGCGCAGGCAGATCACCGCCGGGATCCCGTACTCGCGGGCNGTGGGGGGAGCCGGTCTCGGTCACCAGGCCCGCCGCGGTCATGAACAGCGGCGTCCACCCCGGGTCGGTGGTCGGGGCCACCAGGATCTCGCCCGGCTCCAGGTGCGCCCCCACCGGGTCGCGCACCACCCGGGCCCTACCGGTGGCCCGGCCGCCCGCCGCGGGCTTGCCGGCCATCGCCCCCTCCTCCACGGGCGGCGCCGGCAGCAGCGCGTCCACGTCCGTGCCGTCCGACAACAGCACGGCGGGCACCTCCGGCCGGCGCAGCTCGCGGCGGTAGAAGGCCCGCCGCCCGGCGACCGTCTCGCGCAGGTCGGCGCCCTCGTCCACGGCGGTGCGGAGCTCGGGCAGCGTGAGGAACATGACGTCCTCGGCCCGCTCCAGCAGCCCGCGCCCGGCCAGCTCCCCGCCGACCAGGACCAGCTGGCGGCGGAACTCCAGGAAGGGGATGAGCCAGGCGAACTTGGCGACCTCCCGGAGCCCGGTCAGCTCGCGGGAGCGGCGCATCAGGAACACCCCCAGCCGGCCGCGCACCCGGTGCCGGCGGCGCACCCGGCGCTCGACCTCGGCGATGACCGCCTCGGCGCGCTCGGCGGCGCGGGCGAACCGCCGGTCGGGCGCCTGGTCGGGATCGTCCACCCGCAGGTAGTTGGCGATGGTGCCGAACAGCGGCGCCGGGTCGTCGGCCCACCGCGGCATGCCGATGTCCACCTCGGCGGCGGCCCGGTGCCCGTAGAGGTCGAGGAAGCCCTCCAGGCCGATGTCGGGCAGCGTCCCCGCCCGGTAGCGCTCGGCCAGCTCCTCGGCCGGGGTGTCCAGGAACAGGTCCCGGTGCTCGCGCGCGTGGACGGCCATCCGCCACAGCGCCATGTCCATCTGGGTGGTGACGTTGTGCGGCATGCCGCCCAGGGCGGTGTCGGCCTCCTCGTCGGTGATGATCCCCTTCAGCACCACCGAGGGCAGACCGGTGAGGATGATGCCGGTGAACAGCGGCCACATCAGCTCCATGAGCCCGCGGAACAGGGCGTCGTCGTTGACGCCGCGCTCCACGAAGCGCAGCCGCTCGGGCGCGGCCGCGCCCGCCGGCGGGGGAGGGGCGGTCCCGGTGCGCAGGGTCCGGACGGCCCGGTCCACCTTCGCCCGTGCGGCCTGCGGCTTGGCCAGCGAGTGGAGGATGCCCGCCGTCGCGGGGCCGCCGTAGCGCAGCCCCAGGCGGAGCATCGACCGCAGCCGGAACGGCTGGCCCTTGACCGGCGCGAAGCGCGGGTCCTTGAGCAGGTACCGGATCGCGGCCTTGGCGCGCGGCCCGTACACCTCGGCCATGTCCGGCATGCGCGGCCGCATCATCCTGCTGCGGAGCATGTCGGTCACGTCGACGTACAGGCGGCTGCCGATGCCGGTCATGAGGGGCACCGGCCGGCCGGAGGCGGAGGCCTTCATGAGGTCGCCGAGCCAGTCCCGCACCATCAGTTCCATCATGGACATGCCCATGGGCGTGACGGGGCGCAGCAGGCCCTGGATGTTGCCCGCCTCCATGTAGGCGCGCGGCCGGGGCAGGTGCGCGTCGTCGGGGAGGGGGAACAGGGTGGTGACGGCCCGGGACTGCAGCAGCCACAGCACGCCGTGGGCGTCGTAGGCCCACTCCGCGTCCTGCGGGGAGCCGAAGTGGCGCTGCAGGCGCTCGCCCGCCGCCCTCAGCTCCTCCACCTGGGCGGCGCTCAGGCAGCCGTCATCGGGGCCCTCGGTCCCGCCGGGGCCCATCTCGTAGTGGTCGGGCACGCCGCTGCCGTCGACCACCGCGGTCCCCAGCCCGCGCACGGCGTCGGCGACCATCACCGACCGGCTGCCGCTGAGGGGGTCGGCGGTGAACAGCACCCCGGCGGTCTCGGCCTCCACCATGCGCTGCACGACGACCGCCATGTGCACGTCGCCGCCGCCGATGTCGTTGTCGCGGCGGTAGGCCACCGCGCGCTCGGAGTCCAGGGACTCCCAGCACCGGCGCACCGCCTCCACCAGCTGCTCCACGCCCTCGACGCCCAGGACCGTGTCCTGCTGCCCGGCGAAGCTGGCGTCGGGGAGGTCCTCGGCGGTGGCGCTGGAGCGCACCGCCACGCGGCCGCCGCCCAGTTCGGCGTAGGCGGCCGCGAGCTCGTCCTCGGGGACCGTGCCCGCCCGGTGGGCCCTGGTGGTCAGGCAGAAGCCGGGCGGGACGCGCTCGCCGGCCGCGATCATCTCGCCCAGGCCGGCGGCCTTGCCGCCGACCAGGCCGATCATGCCGGAGTCGATCTCACTCAGGCCGACCACGTGCATCGCGTTCACTCCTCATCCTGTGCGCCGCCGCGGCCAGCACCTCCATCGCGCTCACCACGGCCTCCAACTCCTCCGCCGTCATGTGGTCCCACAGCGCGGTCTGCGCCTCGATGCGGACCCGGGCGATGCGCTCCAGGAGCGCGCGCCCCTCCGCGCCGAGGCGCACCCGCCTGACACGGCGGTCGGCGTCGTCCTCGTACCTCTCGGCGAGACCGCGCCGCACCATACGGTCGACCAGCCGGCTCGTCCGCGACGTCGAGCGGCCGAGCACCTCCGCCAGTTCCGTGAGGGTGGGGTCCCCGGGGAAAGGCGGGCGGTCGTGGTCGAGCGTCTGGAGCAGGGCCATCTCGATGAGCGAGAGGTCCTCGTCCTCGTTGATCCGCACGAGGCTGGGGACCGTGTCGCGCTGCATGGAGCGGAACACGGCCTCGAGGCGCTCACGCTGATACCTGTGCGTCTGTGCATCGATTGCCATGACGCAATTAAATCTAAGAGGGCGGGCGCGGGGGAGTCCAGAAGGCGGCCGCGTTCCATACGCGGTCTTGACGGCCGACCGACAGGAGAGGCGCTCCAACGCGCGCGACCGCCGAGAATCCGGACAGGCGGTGGCATACCGGTCGGATGTAGGGTCTGCTCGGAGATCCGCGCCGCTGCCGACCGGACGGGCGTTCCGTCCCCGCCGGCCTCCAGCGCTCCTGACCGGCGCCCGGTGTGCAGGAAGCAGTGCTCAGGAAGGAATGGCCCATGGCCGAACGCACAGGAGGTACAGGACGCGCAGGGCGCACGGCGCCGAGCGTCACCACGGCGACGGTGGTGCGCAAGGAGCGGTTGACCCCGCACATGCTCCGCGTCGTCCTCGGCGGCCCGGAGGTGGCCGCCCTGGGGGCGGACCGGTTCACCGACCACTACGTCAAACTGCTCTTCCCCCAGGAGGGGGCGGACTACCCCGAGCCCTTCGACCTGGAGCGCGTCCGCGCCGAGATGCCGCGCGAGCTGTGGCCCGCCATGCGCACCTACACCGTCCGCCGGTGGGACCCCGTGCAGGGCGAGATGGACGTCGACTTCGTGGTGCACGGCGATGCCGGTCTCGCGGGGCCGTGGGCCGTCCGTGCCGAGCCCGGGGACGTGGTGCGGTTCGCCGGTCCCGGCGGCGGCTACGCCCCGGACCCGCAGGCCGACTGGCACCTGATGGCGGGGGACGAGAGCGCCCTTCCGGCCATCGCCGCCTCCCTGGAGCGGCTGCCCGAGGGGGCGGCCGCGCACGTCTTCATCGAGGTGGACGGGCCCGAGGAGGAGCAGAAGGTGCGCACCGGCACGGGGGTGTCGCTGACCTGGCTGCACCGCCGCGGGGGCCGGGTGGGGGAGGCGCTCGTCCGCGCCGTGTCCGAACTGGACTTCCCCGAGGGCGAGGTGCAGGCCTTCGTGCACGGTGAGGCGGGCTTCGTCAAGGAGCTGCGCCGCCTGCTCCGCAACGGGCGCGGGGTGCCGAGGGAGCGACTGTCGATCTCGGGATACTGGCGCCAGGGCATGAACGAGGACGGCTGGCAGTCCTCCAAGCGGGAGTGGAACCGCCGGGTCGAGGAGGAGCAGGAGGGGGCGGAGAGCCCGTAGCGGACCGCCTCCGGCTCAGTCGAGGAGGCCGTCGGCGTGGAGCCGGTCGAACAGGAGCCGGTTCACCGGGGCGACGCGGGGCCGGTCGGCCAGGCCCAGCCAAGCGGTCTGTGCGATCTCCCCTTGAGGGGCGGGGTCCCCGTCGTGCTCGGCCCGGTAGCACGCCATCCGCACCATCGCCCCGGCGCCGTGGCCGTCGGCCTCCGCCTCGTAGGTGCCCAGGTGCACGGCGGTGCCGGGGCGGATGTCGACGCCGAGCTCCTCCTTGGCCTCACGGGCGAGGGTGTCCAGGTCCTCCTCGCCGGGTTCGCGCTTGCCGCCGGGCATGGAGAACAGGGACCTCCCGTGCGACCGAGTCCCCAGGATCCGCCCTTCCCTCAGCAGGACCCACGCCACGGTGTCGACCAGCGCCCCCATCGCCCCTCTCCTCCTCCTTCCGTGCCGACCGCCGGTCCCCGGCGTGCCCCCGGCGGCGTTCCCCCGCCGTACGGGCCGGCGACGGCGGCCCGGCCCGGTGCTTCTCAGGAGGGGGAACCGCGGGCGATGCGGTCGAGCAGCTCTTCCAGCAGCGTGCGCTCGCCCGGGCTGAGCGGGGCGGGGGAGTCGTCGAGGAGCGCGCGCAGCGCGGTGGCCCGGCGGGCGGGCTCACGGTCGGCCCTGTCGTTCCGCTCGTCCTCCGCGTCCGCAGGGCCCGGTGCGGCCCCGCCTACCGCATCCGGAGCGTCGGTCGTGATCGAGGCCAGGACCGCCTCGCGCATCCGCGGGGCCAGCTCGGGGTCGCGCTCCCCGGGGGGCTGTTCGATGAGGGTGAGGGCGACGCCGCGTCCGGCGGACTGCACCATCTGCTGTGCCCGGTCCACGCCCGTGCACAGCCGCCCGGCCTCGGCGATGCGCCGGACGAGGCCGCGCAGGACCGCGTCGGCCCGCGCGACCGCCTCGCCCGCGGCCTGCGCATGGTCGGAGCGGTACATCAGCAGGTAGTGCTCGGGGTGGGCCAGGGCGAACTCCTGGTGCAGGTCCCACCCGGCGCGCAGGTCCTCGACCGGGTCGCCGGTGGGCGGCCGGGCCTCCTTCTGCGCCAGGTAGCGGGCGAAGCCCTCGGCGGCCACGGCGTCCAGCAGCCCGTTCATGTCACCGAAGCGGCGGTAGATGGCCGGCGGCTGGACCCCGGCGGCGGCGCTGACCGAGCGGGTGGTGACCGCGGCCGGCCCCTGCTCCTCCAGGAGCCGGGCGGCGGCGTCGATGATCCGTTCCCGGGGGTCGCTTCGTTCCGTCACGTATCGATGGTAACGGATGTTCGGTATCGCTGTTGCGCTATCACTGAAACCGTCTTATCGTTATCGGTGATACCGAGCCGGGGGGAGCGCCCCTGCCCGGCCGCGACACCGGAGGGAATCCACCATGACCGCGATGACCATGCGCGCCGTCCAGGCCGTCGAGGCGGGCGGGGCGTTCGTCCCCGCCCGCGTGCCCGTCCCCGAGACCGGCGCCGGCCAGGTCCGCGTGCGGGTCCACGCCTGCGGGGTCTGCGCCGGGGAGGCCATCGCCCGCCACGGCCTGATGGGCGCCCGCCACCCCCGCGTGCCCGGACACGAGATCGGCGGGACCGTCGACGCCGTCGGCCCGGGCGTGTCCGCCTGGAACCCCGGGGACCGGGTCGGCGTGGGCTGGCACGGCGGGCAGTGCACCACCTGCGCCGCCTGCCGTACGGGCGACTTCGCCAACTGCGCCGAGCGCCTGATCGTCGGC
>NZ_ANAD01000104.1 GCF_000341245.1 Nocardiopsis halophila DSM 44494 | reverse complement strand
CCCCCCCGCCCCCCCCTGCCGTACGGGCGACTTCGCCAACTGCGCCGAGCGCCTGATCGTCGGCGCCGGTCTCGACGGCGGGTACGCCGAGTACACCGTCGTTCCGCAGTCGGCCCTGGCCCGCCTCCCCGAAGCGCTGGGGTTCGAGGAGGCCGCACCGCTCATGTGCGCCGGGGTGACCGTGTTCAACGCCCTGCGCAAGAGCGGCGCCCGCCCCGGCGACACCGTCGCCGTCCAGGGCGTGGGAGGGCTGGGCCACCTGGCGATCCAGTACGCCGACAAGATGGGGTTCCGGGTGGTGGCGGTCAGCCGGGGCCGCGAGAAGGAGGAGGCCGCCCGCGCGCTGGGGGCCGACGACTACATCGACGCCTCCGACACCGGGAACGGCGGGGCGGGCGCGGCCCTGGCCGCGGCCGGAGGCGCGCGGGCGGTGCTCGCCACCGCGGGCGACGCCGCCGCCCAGGCCGACATCGCCCAGGGGCTCCAGGGCAACGGGACCCTGCTGGTCGCGGGCACCCCGCACGACCCGATCCCGGTCTCCAGCCTGCTGCTCGTCACGGGACGAAGGAGCGTCCAGGGCTGCTACAGCGGCCACGCGAAGGACAGTGAGGAGGCCATGGAGTTCGCGGTCCTGACAGGGATCCGCCCCATGGTCGAGACCTACAAGCTGGAGGAGGCCGAACAGGCCTACGGGTCCATGGGCACCGCACGGTTCCGCGGCGTCCTGGTCCCCTGAGGCCGGAGCGGCCCCGGGGACGGCGGTCAGGCGGAGGCGCCCTGACCGCGTCCCAGGACGGCCTCGATCGTGATGGGCAGGTCGCGGAAGCGGCGGCCGGTGGCGTGGTGGACCGCGTTGGCGATGGCGGCCGAGGCGCCCACCACGCCCACCTCGCCCACGCCCTTGGCGCCCAGCGGGTTGACCACCGCGTCCTCGACCTCCGCGAACTCCACCCGCACCTCAGGGGCGTCCGCGTTGACCGGCAGCAGGTAGTCCCCCATGCTCGCGTTCGCCCAGCGCCCGGACCCGGGGTCCATCCGGGTCGCCTCCAGCAGCGCGTGCCCCACGCCCCACAGCATGCCGCCCATCAGCTGGCTGCGCGCCGTCTTGGCGTTGAGCACCCGGCCCGGCGCGAACACCCCCAGCATCCGCCGGACCCGCACCAGCCCCAGGTCCGGGTCGACGCCGACCTCGGCGAACTGCGCCCCGAACGTCGCCGCCGCGTACCCGCCGTCCGCCCCGGGCGGGTCCCACGCCCCCAGCGCCTCGGCGTCGGACATCATGTGCCGCCGCAGCACGTCGGTGTAGGCTTCGCCGCCCCCGCTGCCGCCCTGGGGGAACATCCGGCCGCCGGCGGCCTCCACCCGCCCCGGGTCGGTCCCGTACAGCGGGGAGGCCGGGTCGGCGACCGCGCGCGCCACCATCTGCTCGCGCAGCGCGGACGCGGCCGTGTGCACCGCCGAGGCGATCGCCCCCGTGCCCGCCGAGCCCACCGCCGCCACCGTCGTCGGCAGTTCGGTGTCGCCGTACCGGGCCTCCACCTGCTCGGCGCCGATGCCCAGGGCCGCCGCGGCCACCTGCCGCATCACCGCCCCCACCCCGGTGCCGAAGTCCGCGCACGCCGTCTCGGCCGTGGCCCGGCCGTCGGCGTAGAGCCGCACCCGGGCCCGCTGCGGGCCCATCGCCTGGTACACCGGGTACACGGCCGAGGCCATGCCCGTGCCCACCAGCCAGTGCCCGTCGGTGCGGGTGCCCGGCACCGGGGCGCGGTCGTGCCAGCCGAACATCTCGGCGCCGCGGGCGTAGCACTCGCGCAGCCCCTTGCTCGACCACGGCAGGCCGGTCGACGGGTCGTCGTCGCAGTGGTTGCGCAGCCGCAGCTCCACCGGGTCCATCCCCAGCTCACCGGCCAGCTCGTCCATGGCGGTCTCCAGGACGAACATCCCCGAGGCCTCCCCGGGGGCCCGCATGAACGCCGGCGTCATGGTGTTCGCCCGGAACAGCCGGTACACGCCCTCGTGGTTGGGGCAGGCGTACATCCGCGCCGGCATCTCCAGCGACGGCTCGGTCCAGTCGTCGAAGGGCGAGGTGGGCGAGAGCTTGTGGTGGCGCATCGCGGTCAGCGTGCCGTCCCGGCGCGCCCCCAGGGTGAAGCGGTGCTCCTGCTCCTCGCGGTGCCCGCAGGCGGTGAACATCTGCTCGCGCGTGACCGCCAGCTTGACCGGCGCCCGCACGTGCCGGGCGGCCATCGCCGCCAGCACCGGGTGGGACCAGACCATCGCCTTGGAGCCGAAGCTGCCGCCGACCGCCGGGGCGAGGACCCGCACCTGCGAGGGCGGCAGGCCCAGCAGCTCGGCGACGGTCAGCCGGGTGGCGGTGGGCCCCTGCGTGGAGTCGTGGACGGTCAGGCGGCCGTCCTGCCACTGGGCGGTGGCGGCCGCCGGCTCGATCGGGTTGTGGTGGTTGGCCGCCAGGCGGTGCACCGTCTCCACCACCGTGTCGGCCTCCGCCAGCCCCCGGTCCACGTCGCCGCGCCCGATCCGGCCCGGCAGGAACCCCGCGAAGATCCGCTCGGGCTCATAGGCGTGCTCGCGGCCCTGCTCCAGGCCGGTCACGTGGGGCTCGGCCCGGTAGGAGACCTCCAGCAGCTCCGCCGCGTGCCCGGCGCGCTCCAGGGTGTCGGCGACGACCATGGCCACCGGCTGCCCCGCGTAGTGCACCCGGGCATCGCGCATCGGGAAGAAGCTCTGCCCGGAGGCGGCCGCGCCCGCCAGCGAGGGCAGCAGGTGCGGCTCGGCGGCCAGCGGCGGCAGGTTCAGGTGGCTCAGCACCGCGAGCACCCCGTCCGAGCGCAGCGCCCGCCGCGCGTCGATCCCGGTGACCTCGCCCGCGGCGATCCGGGCGCCCACCAGCACCGCGTACACGGTCCCGGGCGGGGCGTACTCGGCCGAGTAGCGCGCCGCCCCGGTCACCTTCGCGCGGCCGTCGGCCCGGTCCATCGGGCGGCCCACCTGGGCGGCCCGCGCCCTGTGCGGAACGGTGCTCATCCGACCCCCTCGGCGCGCGCGGCCGCGGTGCGCAGGGCCCGGACCATCGTGCGCTCGGCCAGCTCGACCTTGTAGGCGTTCATGCTCCGCGGTACCGCCTCGCGCATCTCCCGGACGGCGGCGAGCTCATAGGAGGCCCCCTCGGCCGGGGCGCCCACCAGGGCCTCCTCGGCGCGGTGGGCCCGCCAGGGCGTGGTGGCCACGCCGCCCAGCCCGATGCGCGCCTCGGCGACCGCCCCGTCCTGCACGCGCAGCACCACTGCGGCCGAGGCCAGCGCGAACTCGTAGGACTCCCGGTCGCGCACCTTGAGGTAGACCGAGGTACGGGCTGCGGGCACCGGCGGCACGTCGATCGCGGTGATCAGCTCGCCGTGCTCGACGGGGTGCTCGCGCTCGGGCGTGTCGCCGGGCGGCAGGAAGAAGTCGCCGACCGGCACCGACCGCTCCCCGTCCGGGCCGCGCAGACGCACCACCGCCTCCAGCGCGGTCAGCGCCACCGCGGCGTCGGAGGGGTGGACGGCGATGCAGTGCTCGCTGGTGCCCAGGACCGCGTGGCCCCGGTTCACCCCGCCGATCGCCGCGCACCCGCTGCCCGGCGCACGCTTGTTGCAGGCCGCGTCGCCGTCGCGGAAGTAGGAGCAGCGCACCCGCTGCATCATGTTCCCGCCCATGGTGGCCATGTTGCGCAGCTGCGGGGAGGCGCCCGACTCCAGCGCCCGGGCGAGCACCGGGTAGCGCTCGCGCACCACCGGGTGCGCGGCCACGTCGCTCATCCGGGCCAGTCCGCCCAGGCGCACGCCCCCGTCGGGCGCCTCCTCGATGCGGGAGACGGGCAGCGCGTTGATGTCGACGACGCGGCGCGGGCGGGCCACGCCGATCCGGATGAGGTCGACCTCGGTGGTGCCCCCGGCCAGGAACGCGCTGTCGGGGTCGGAGGCGACCTCCTCGACCGCGGTGGCCGGGTCGGATACCCGGGTGTAGGAGAAGGGGCGCATCACCGGCCCCCTTCGCCCTCCGCCCGGGCGTCGCGCACCTGGCGGACCGCGGCCCGGATGTTGGGGTAGGCGGCGCAGCGGCAGATATTGCCGCTCATCCACTCGGCGATCTCGGCGTCGTCCCCGGCCCGGCCCTCCTCCAGCAGGGCGACCGCCGACATGAGCTGGCCGGGCGTGCAGTAGCCGCACTGGAAGGCGTCGTTGGCGATGAAGGCCTCCTGGACCGGGTGCAGTCGGTCGCCGTCGGCCAGCCCCTCGACGGTGGTGACCGGGCGCCCTTCGCAGGTGATGGCCAGCGTCAGGCAGCCCAGCACCCGGCGGCCCTCGACCAGGACGGTGCAGGCGCCGCAGGCGCCCTGGTCGCAGCCCTTCTTCGGCCCGGTGACGCCCAGGCGCTCGCGCAGCGCGTCCAGCAGGCTCACCCGCGGCTCCACGCGCACGGTGCGCCGGGTGCCGTTGACGGTCAGCGCGATCTCCACCTCGCCCGGGCCGGCCTCGGGCGGGCGGGTCCCCTCACGCCCTTCGCGGCGCGCCTGTGACGGCAGGCGCGGGCGGCTGGTCTGTCGGGTCACCGCCGCCACCTCCCCGGGGCCGGGTGTGCGGTGGTCGGGACGCGTTCCATATGCTCCCCCTCCCGGAGCGGCATCGTCGACCAGCGTCTCCCGGATGCGGCCCGCGCCATACCGATGCGCGGCAAAGGCCGGTGCAACTCTGCGCAAGAGGGCGGGGCCGCGCACAAGTGCGGGGCACGGGCGACGGGGCCCACGAGCGCCATGAGAGGGTGAGGTTCCAGTCGGGCGGGCGCTCCTGTAGAAGCGCTGGGCGGCCGAACACAGAGGGGAGACGCATGGTGGGAGAGACCGCTGTGGCGGGCTATTCGCCCCCGCCTTACCCGAAGGCCTACCTGGTTCCCGGCATCGTGATCCTGCTCGGGCAGGCGTTCGCGGCCGTGTCGGTCTACCCGCGGCTGCCTGAGGAGATCCCGCTCCACTTCTCGGGGCCGGGCACGATCACCGAAACGGCGGCGACCAGTCCGCTCACAGCGGGCGCCCCCGTGTTCATCGGCGCGCTCGTACTTCTGCTGCTGGCCGGGGCCGCCGCGCTCGTGCTGCGCACCGTCCCCACCGACCGCGCCGAGGCGGTGGCCGGGGCCAAGGCGGTCCTCGCCATGGGATGGGTCATCGCCCTGCTCTTCACCCTGATCTGCGCGGGCGTCTGGTTCCCCGGACAGGTCGGGTCTTCTGCATGGTTCTTCCCGGCTGTGATCGCCCTGGCCTTCGCGACCGTGCTGCCGGTGATCGTCACCCGGCTGCGCCACCGCTCGCGGTCCACGAGGCGCGTGCTCTGAATCAGTCGTCGGTCCGGTCGTCGGTCACCAGCGCCGAACCGATGGCGTCGATCCAGCCCTGGACCGGCCCCACGGTGAGCATCCCGCTCCCCGCACCGGCGATCTCGCCCGCGGCCGGCAGGAGGCGGTCGCGGACGCGCTCCAGACTCTCGCGCTCGCCGAGCTCCAGTGCCGCCGCGGCCTCCAGGCAGCACAGCGCCTCGTACACCAGGTCCGCCGGTGGCTCGGGCAGCGCGCGCACCGCGGAACGCGCCTGCCCGGCCGCCCCCGCGTGCAGCAGCAGGAGCGGCTCGACCCAGGGCCGGTAGGGGCCCCAGTCGGCCTCCGCGGGCGCGCGGGCCACGGCGGGAGAGACCGCCCGCTCCTCCGTCAGGTACAGGCACAGCAGTGCCAACGGCAGCAGGCCCTGCTCCACCCCCGGCATCCCGGCGCCGTCCAAGCGCGCGGCGGCCGCGCGGTAGGCCTCTTCGGCGTCGGCGACCGTTCCGGACACCGCCGTCCTCAGGGCGCGGTACCACTGGGTGAACACCGGGGCCAGCGGCAGCTCGTTCTGCTCGGACAGGCGGTCGACGGCGGCCGCGTGCCCATCGGCTCCGCGCAGGTCGCCCAGTGCCGCGCGCGCCTGCATCCGGATCATGCGGCCCAGCACCTCGTACGTCGGCATGGCGTGCCGGGCGCCGAGCGCGGCCACCTCCTCGCCGACGGCGTCCCGGCGCCCGGCCAGCCCCGCGCGCGTGCACGACTGCATGAACACGGCATTGAGGGCGAACGCCAGCAGGGCCGGGTCGTCCAACCCGCGCGCGATGGCCTCGGCCTCGCGCGCGGCCTGAGGACCGCGCGGCGACCGGGTGCCGCGCATCTCCATCCCGAGCGTGGCCAGCAGACGGCAGCGCGCGGGGGCGTGCTCCCGGTCCTCGGGGAGGGCCGCCAGGGTGCGCTCCGCGGCGGCGGCGACCTCCCGCGCCTGCGCGGGGTCGTCGCTGCGCGGCCAGATCGCGGGCACGTCGTAGCCGCCGATCACCCGCGCGGCCAGCTCGGGGTCGGCCGCCTCCTCGGCCGCGCGCACGGTCGCCAGCCGGTTCTCCCGGGCCGACTCCAGGCCCCCGCCGCCGGTCACCGCCAGGCTGCGCAGCAGGCCCACCGAGGACTCCAGCCGCGCCCGGGAGCCGGCGGCGACCGCGCGGTCGTAGGCCGCGGCGGTGCGCGCCCACACCTCGGCGGCCGACGCCGACGCACCGGGCCGCTCCAACGACGGGTCCTGGGCCAGGACGTCGGCCTCCAGCCGCCGCAGGCGCGGACCCGGGTCCACCCCCAGGGCGTCGGCGAGCCTCGTCCGGGCGCGCCGCAGCACCGCCAGCGCGTCGGCCTGGCGCCCGCAGCGGTACAGCGCGAGCGCCAGCAGCCGCCAGGCCTCCTCCCGCCAGGGGTGCTCGGCGGCCTGGGCGTCCAGCTCCGGGACGGCCGCCGCCGCGTCCCCCAGGGCCAGGAGCGCCTCGGCGCGCTGCTCCACGGCACGCAGGCGCAGCTCGGCCAGGCGCGAGCGCTCGGCCCGCGCCCAGTGCTCGTCCGCGAAGTCGGCGTAGGCGGGGCCGCGCCACAGCCCGAGGGCGCCGTCGAGCAGCTCCAGCGCGCGCTTGGGCGGCTGGCCGGCGGCCCCGTGCAGGGCGTCTTCGAACCGCCAGGCGTCCACGGTTCCAGGGGCGGTGCGCAGCGCGTACCCCGGGCCGTCGGTCACGAGCAGCCGGGGCGGGGTGCGCGGCGGGCGGTCCGGCTCCAGAGCGCGCCGGAGCGCGGCCACGAAGGTGCGTACGGCGCCGACCGCCCCGTCGGGAGGGTCCTCCCAGAGGTCGTCCACCAAGCGGTCGACGGGGACGACCCGTCCGCGGGCGATGAGCAGCACCGCCAGCACGGCCCGGTGCCGCGGCCCCTTGAGGGGGACCGCCGCACCGTCCCGCTCGGCCGCGACCGGCCCCAGCACACCGAACCCGACCCGCTCCATGCCCGCCTTCCCTGATCGCACGCCAGTCCAACGGTATGCGCTCATCGGATGCTCATCGGCGCGCGGCACGCTCGGGACGAAGCCGGACGGAGAGACCGGCCGGCCACGATCGAGGAGAGCACCATGGCGCCGACCATTCCCGGATTCGACTACCAGAGGGTGCCCGTCGCCGACGGCGTCGAGCTGAACGCGGCCGTCGGCGGCTCGGGCAGCCCGATCGTGCTGCTGCACGGGTTCCCGCAGACCCACCTGATGTGGCGGCACGTGGCCGCCGACCTGGCGGCCGACCACACCGTCATCGTCCCCGACCTGCGGGGGTACGGCGCCAGCGACAAGCCCGCCGAGGACGGTGGGGCCTACTCCAAGCGCACCATGGGCGCCGACACCGTGGCGCTGGCCCGCGCCCTGGGGCACGAGCGGTTCGCCCTGGCGGGGCACGACCGCGGGGCGCTGGCCGCCGTCCGTACGGGGTTGGACCACCCGGACCACGTCACCCACCTGGCCAGCCTGGACGTGCTGCCGACCCTGGACATGTGGGACGTGATGCACGGCCGGAGTGCGGCGGTCGGGTTCCACCTCTACTTGATGGCCCAGCCGCCCGGTCTGCCCGAGCGGATGATCGCCGCCGAGCCGGACGCGTTCTTCTCCTTCTTCCTCGACGCCTGGGGCGCCGACCCGGAGACGGTCCCCGGCGATGTGCGTGCGGCCTACCTCGAGGCGTCGAGGAACGCGGTGCCGTCGATCGTCGCGGACTACCGGGCCTCGGCCGGGATCGACGCCGAGCACGACCAGGCCGACCGGGACGCAGGCCGGAGGCTGACCATGCCGGTCACCGTCCTGCAGCAGGACTGGGGCGCGGCGCTGGGGTTCGACGCCGAGGGGATCTGGAAGGGGTGGGCCGACGACCTGGTCCACCGCACGGTGGCGGCGGGCCATTTCATGGCCGAGGCCGACCCGGAGCGGGTGACCGCCGAGCTGCGGGAGCTCCTGGCCCGCTGAGCCGACCCGGGGGATCCGGAGCGAGCGTCAGCGGGTACGGGCGGCACCGACCGAGACGCTGCCCTGGGCCACGGCGCACAGCCTCTCTGCGCCCTCGGCGTCCACGGTGGTCAGGTCGCACCGGCACACCACCCGGGTGCGGCCGGCCCGGACCACCCGCGCGTCCGCGCGCAGCAGGACGCCGTCGGCGGGCCTGAGGTAGTCGATCGAGTACCCGGCGGTGATCAGGTCCGCTCCGGCGGCCGTCCCCGCCGCGAAGGTGATCGCATTGTCGGCGGCGTACCCCAGCACGCCGCCGTGCAGGACGCCGTACTGCTGGCGCAGCTCGTCACGGACGTCCACCTCCAGCACGGCGCGGCCGTCGCCGAAGGCGGTCAGGCGGGCGCCCACCAGGGCGCTGAAGGGCTGGGCCTGCAGGACCTTGCGGGCCAGACCGAGGTCGAGGGCGTCATCGCGAGCGTCGTCGGGCGTGTCCACGGCACCTCATTTCACTAGTGAAGTGAGGATCGCGCCTGGCGGGGTCCTCTGTCAAGATCGGTCCATGCCCGAAGCCGACGAGCGCCTGTACTTCCTGCTGCAGCGGGCCGCCCACCGCCTGCGCACCGACGCCGACCGCCGGCTCCTGGAGGCCGCCGGGATCACCGCGGCGCAGCTCGGCGCCCTGTTCGCGGTCCGCGCCGAGCCGGGCGCCACCCAGCGGCGGCTCGCCGAGGTGCTCGGCTTGCGCGAGTCCGCCGTCACGGCGCTGGTCCGGCGCCTGGACGGGGCCGGGCTCCTCGTCAAGGGGGCGCACCCCGACGAGCACAGGGCGGTGGTGCTGGAGCTCACCGAGGCGGGGGAGGAGGCCCTGCGCGCCGCCCGCCCGGAGATGGCCCGCTTCACTACCGAGCTGCGCGCCCGGCTCGGAGACGAGGGCTTCTCCGGGACGGCCGCGTCCCTCCGCCTGATCGCCTACGGCCCTGAAGACGACTGACCCCGACCGCAGCGTGCAGGACGTCACGGAGGCCCGCGACGCTACTCGGCAGTGGCGTCGATCGACTCCTCGAGGGCCTCGGATATCCTGGTGACGAGGATCAGGTCCTCATCGGGAAGGGTGGTGTCCTCCGTCAGGTACCGCACCGTCACGGAGACATTGCTCATGCGGAAGAAAGCCGTGTGGAGAAGGCTCTCGTCGCCGGTCGGGTCCGCGATCGAGGCCTCCTCGCCGATCTTGTCCAAGGTGGCCAACCCTTCTTCGCCCACCTCGATGTCCTTGACCGCGAGCTGCTCGCTGCCGTCCTTGGGTCCTTCCTCCGCGCTCTCCCGGATGGCGGCGAGGCCCTCCTGCAAGGGCTCGTAGTTCGAGGCCGCCGTGTCGGGGGAGTAGAGGGTGAAGTCCACGATCAGGTCGGCCTCGCCGACCGATCCGCCGCAGGCCGAGTACTCGGGGCCCGTGCCGTCCTCCGCGAGCGGCGGGCGCATCCGCATCGGCTCCACCTCCTCGATCTCCACGTCTTCCAGGGATGTGTGGGCGACGGCGTCGGCGAACCCCTCGGCGAACAGCTCCTCGCAGTCACCGATCCCCTCGTAGGCGGCGGGAGGGGTCGCATAGACGCCCAGGGCCACGGCCGCCACCAGGCCCACGGCGACGCCGCCTCCGATCAGGACGCGCCGGTCGAGCCGCGGGGCGGGCGGAGATCCGGAACCGTCGGTCGGCTTCGGGTCCTCGGGGGACGAGGGCGAACCGGGGGCGGGCTCGGGCATCGTGCGGACTCCTCGGGGGTGGGGGACGGACGGGATCATACGCCCATTACCCGCCCCTCCCGGAACATCACCTTCCGGCCGTCGCTCCCGGGGCCCAGGGGTGCTAGCGTCCACGTTCATGGCGAGCGAACCGGCACGGTCCGAGAAGTCCCCGTCCGCGGCGCCGCCGGACGGCGGGGGGCCGGAGCGCCGCCCTGCGCCTGTACGGGCGGTCCTGGTGTTCTTCGGCGGTGCCCTGGTCGCCCTGGTGGCGCCTCCGCTGGCCGCGGGCGTGCTCACCGGGCAGGGGCCCGGGGTCCTGGTCGCGGTGGCCCTGGTCGAGCTGCTCCTGGTGGGCGCCGTCGTGGGGTGGTGGCTGCGCAGCCGCCGACTGGGGTGGTCCCACCTCGGGCTGAGCACGCAGCACTGGGTGCGCGACGCCGCCCTCGGCGCCGCGGTCGTCCTGCCGCGGCTGGCGCTGGAGTTCGGCCTTCTCGTCCCTATGGCGGGGGGAGCCGACAACACCGGGGTGCGCGAAGTCCTGGACAACGCCGCCGCCGGTGGGGCCGCTCTGGCCGCCACGCTCCTGCTCGGCGTGGTCGGGGGCGGCATCGCCGAGGAGGTCTACTTCCGCGGGTTCCTGATCGGGGCGCTCCCCGAGGCGTTCCGCCGGCGCCGCCGGGCGGTGGCCGTGGCCGCGGTCGTCTCGGTCCTGCTGTTCGGACTGCTGCACCTTCCCGCCAACGGGCCCGACGCCGTCTCCATCACCGTGGCCGGGCTCGTCTATGCCGGACTCTTCTTGGCCACGGGCCGCCTGACCGCCTCCGTGGTCAGCCACGGCCTGTGGAACACCGCGGCCGTGGTGGCGGTGCTGGCGCTCTACGGCTGAAGCCGCCCGCGCCGGCATCCGCCGGCCCCCTCGGCCGGCACGGATTCGGCGTCGCCCGTGTAGAGCCGTGCCACCACCTCCTCGATGTCCGGCTCCTGGACGGTCAGGTCCGCCACGCGGTGCTCCCGGGCCACCTCCGCGATCACCTCCGCCGGGTTCCCGTCCAGNGGGTTCCCGCCCAGCCCCAGCCACTGGCGGGGCCCCTGGCGGCGGACGAAGCGCGCCCCCGGCACCCGGATCGGCGGCCCCGGCTCGGCGAGGTCGACGACGAGGGCGCGCGGCCGCGGGGCGCGGTCCCGCAGGCCCGCCAGGTCCCCGTCGTAGGCGAGCCGGCCGTGGTCGATCACCATCACGCGGCGGCACAGCCGCTCGACGTCGCCCAGGTCGTGGGTGGTCAGCAGGACCGTGGTGCCGTGCTCGGCGTTCAGGCGGGACAGGAAGGAGCGGATCGCGGCCTTGCTCACCACGTCCAGCCCGATGGTGGGCTCGTCCAGCACCAGGAGTTCGGGGGCGTGCAGCAGCGCGGCGGTGAGGTCCCCGCGCATCCGCTGGCCCAGGCTCAGCTGGCGCACGGGGGTGTGCAGGAAGGGGCCGAGTTCGAGCAGGTCGCTCAGCTCCTCCAGGCGCCGGGCGTGGTCGCGGGCCGGGACGCGGTAGAGGTGCCGCGTCAGCGCCAGGCTGTCCCGCAGGGGCAGGTCCCACCACAGGGAGGTGCGCTGCCCGAACACGATGCCGATGCGGGCCGCCAGGCGGGTCCGGAAGCGGGCCGGCTCCAGGCCCAGCACCCGCAGGCGGCCGCGGCCCGGGGCCAGCAGGCCGATGAGCATCTTCATCGTGGTGCTCTTCCCGGCGCCGTTGGGCCCCAGGTAGCCCACGACCTCGCCGGGGCGCACCTGGAAGGTCACCCCGTCGACGGCGTCGACCGTGCGGCGCCGCCGGCGCAGCAGCGGCCCCTCGGAGACGGTGAAGGAGCGGCCCAGGCCGTGCGCGTCGATCACGGGGGCGGGCGGTCCGGCGGGCATCGAGGACATGGTCAGCTCCCGGTGGATCGGTAGTGCCGCAGCCCCGTGCGCCAGACCAGGGCGGCCAGGGCGCACATCCCGGCGGCGACGGCCGGAGGGGTGAAGCGCAGCCAGTCCGGCAGGCCGGTGGGGTCGGGGCGGTCGAGGAGGAACAGCGCGGGCTGCCAGCTGACGAAGGCCAGCGGCACGGCGAAGGTGGCGGCGCGGACGACGCCGCGGCCGTAGACGGCCAGCGGGTACTCGGTGAGGGCCTGCCCGCCGTAGGTGATGGAGTTGGCGGCCTCCCGGGCGTCGGTGGCGAAGAACTGCAGGCAGGCGCCGATGACCCAGACCGCGCAGCACACGGCCACCGCGCTGGCGAGCAGCACGGGCAGGAACAGGGCCCGGCCGGCGGTCCAGGGCGCGTCGAGCCCGGCGAGCGCATGGACCAGGACGGCGGCGGCGGGCAGGATCCTGCCCAGCCGCTGGGGCGAGAAGCGGTCCGCGGCGATCTGGACGAGCGGCGGGACCGGGCGCACCAGCATCGTGTCGAGCGAACCGGTGCGGATGTGCTCGCCGAGGCGCTCCACCGACCCCATGAGCAGGTCGGCGGTGCTGAACGCGGCGGTGGCCAGGGCGTAGACGAGCAGCGCCTCGTGCACGGTGAAGCCGGCCAGGACTCCGGCGTGGCCGAACACGACCACGATCGCCGTCAGCTCGGCCAGGGCCGCGAAGGCCTGGGCCAGGGCGAGGAACGCGAGCGAGAGGGGGTACTGGGCGACGGCGCGGCACCAGGTCCACACCAGGAGGGGGTAGACCGGAACGGGCGCGGGCGGTCTAGCCACCCTGGACCACCACCTTTCGGGAGGCGCGGACGGTGAGCAGCGACGCGAGCCCGAGCAGGGCGGCGAGCCAGGCGGCCTGGAGGGCCAGGCCCCCGGCGGGCCCGCCTCCGGGAAGGGAGTCCTTGCCGAGGAACACCTCGACGGGGATCTGCACCAGGGCGGCCCACGGGAGCACGCGCAGCGTCTCGGCCACCGCGTCGGGGAAGAGCACCAGCGGGAGCAGCATGCCCGAGCACGCCGGGCCGATGAGGTTGCCGACCGCGGTCACGCCGCGGGTGTCCAGGAGCCAGAACCCGGTCAGGGCGTAGAGGTAGCGCAGGGCGAATCCGACCAGGGAGGCCAGCAGGAGGGCCGCGGCCGCCGACGCCCAGCGCACCGGGTCGTCCGGCAGGGCGAGGGGGAACACCAGCGCCCCGGCGGCGAAGGTGGGGGTGCTGCGGGCCGCGATGCTGAAGGCGACCCGGCCCAGGTCGTGCGAGAGCCACCAGGCGAGCGGCGGCGCGGGGCGCATCAGGTCCACCGCGATGTCGCCGGTGCGGATGCGCTCGGCCAGCTCCAGCGGGGGACCCATGATGGAGACCGGGCCGATCAGCGCCTGGGCGACGAAGACGTGGGTGACGGCGTCCCGGGCGTCGTAGCCGTTGATCTCGGGGCGCACCTCGAAGAGCGCCAGGAGCACGGCGGCATTGATGATGCCGAAGACGGTGTTGGTGAGGATTCCGGCGGCCGTCGCCGCGCGATAGGTCGAATAGCGGCGCAGCCCGAGGGCGAACACCGCACAGTAGACGCGCACCGCGTGCACTCCCTGGCAGTTCGAGACCGTGCGAATGATGAACGATCGAGCCAGGGACCGGAAGCGCTCCGAGCCGGGGCCCGTTGTCCGGCACGGCCCTGCAGGGGCAGGTCCGGGGCGCCGCGAATGAGCGAGAGTAGCACGGTTCCGCCGGGGGCGCAGGAATGGCGGCCGGGTGTGGGGGAGTGCCGCCCGGTCCGTGCGGGTAGAACGGACCGCCGTGCCCGGTCGGGGCGCCGGTTGTGCATCGCACAAAAATTGAAAAGATTCCTATCATTTTCGGGGGCGACTTCTTAGGTTCACCAGAGTCGGTCGGCGCCCGCCCCTCGGGGCGGTGCCCTCCGGCGGGGCCGCCCGCCGCCCCGATCCCCGCTACCGGCGATCCTCCCGGCAGGCCGGACCGCCCACACGGTCCGAGGGGGACGCGACCCGCACGAAAGGGCACGCGATGAAACCGCGAAGGAAGATCGTCCAGGCGGCCACCGTCCTCGCCGCCGCCCCTCTCGCCCTCGCCCTCCTGCCCACCAGCAGCGCCTACGCACACGGATACGTCTCCTCGCCCGACAGCCGCCAGGCGCAGTGCGCCGACGGCAGCGTGGAATGCGGGCCGATCAAGTGGGAGCCGCAGAGCGTCGAGGGCCCCAAGGGGCTGTCCAGCTGCAGCGGGGGCAACGAGGCCTTCGCCGAACTCGACGACGACTCCAAGGGCTGGCGCGTCACGCCGGTCGGCACCAGCCTCGACTTCACCTGGACCTTCACCGCCCGGCACGCCACCGCCGACTGGGAGTACTTCATCGACGGGGAGCGGGTCGGGGTCTTCGACGGCGGGGGAGAGCAGCCCCCCTCGACCGTGAGCCACAACGTGGACCTGAGCGGCTACAGCGGCCAGCAGAAGGTCCTGGCGGTGTGGAACGTCGCCGACACCCCCAACGCCTTCTACGCCTGCGTCGACATCAACGTCGGCGCGGCCTGACCCCTCACCCCCTCCCCGTCCGAGGAACGGACCCCCGGGGGCGCGCTCCGTCCGGCGCGCCCCCTTTCCCGTGTCCGGCCCCGTGCGGGGGCGCGATGCCACAGGCTCCTCCGGGGCCACTGCGGCCCGTCCTGGAGCACGCGTCCCGAACTCGTGATTTCCGTGAGAACGCGCGGGAGTGCGCGCCACAATGAAGTGTGCGGCAGTCCGCCCCTCCCGGCTGCCGCACGTCTCATGCGCCGCCGAAACCTGTGCAGTCGAAGCGTGCGGCGCCCCGCGTCCCCGTCGCCGCCGGCAGGCCGACCTGATTTCGGATCCAGTACACAGTCGACGGACGGACCGGCCGGAAACGGGAGGGCATTCGGACCGGGACGCGTGAGGGCCCCGAATGGTTGACGTGTTTCCCCAGGTCGGCCGAAGGTGGCCTCAGGCGCCCGCAGCGGCCTGACGAGCAGGGGCGAGCCGATACGGTTACACCAGTTCCGGCCCTCGCGGTCGGGACCGCGGGCGGTCGTCGAGCGGGGACGGCCGCCCGCTTTTCTCATGCCGGGCCCCCGTCCGGCCCCGGGTCGCGTCCGCGGCGCTCACAGCGGCGGAAAACCTTTTGCCCCCCCCGACTCGGGCACCCGGTATCGTCGGTGCCGTGTCTACACCCCGAATCTCTTAGCGAAGGACCCGCTTCCTCGTCTGAAGTGTGTCCTTCTGTGAATTCGGAGCGTAGATCCCATGATCACCCTCAGCGGTGTCGAGCTGCGCGCGGGCGCCCGCGCGCTTCTGACCGACATCTCCCTCACCGTCTCGCCCGGCGACCGCGTCGGCCTGGTCGGCCGTAACGGTGCGGGCAAGACGACCCTGATGACCGCCATGGCCGGGGCGTCCGCTCCCGCAGCCGGCGAGATCGTCCGTCACGGCCCGGTCGGCTTCCTCCCGCAGGACCCCCGCGCCGCCGACCAGGCGGCCACCGTGACCGGGCGGATCCTGTCGGCCCGCGGCCTGGACACCGCCTCGGCGGCGCTGCGGGACGCCGAGGCGGCGATGGCCGCGGCCGCGGATCCGGCGGCCCTGGAGCGGGCGATGCGCGCCTACGCCCGCGCGGAGGCCGCGTTCCAGGCCGCCGGCGGCCATACGGCCGAGGCGGAGGCGGCGCGCGTCGCCGCCGGCCTGGGGCTGGAGGACCGGCTCATGCACCGGCCGGTCGGCGAGCTCTCAGGCGGCCAGAGGCGGCGCGTCGAGCTGGCGCGCATCCTCTTCGGCGGAGCCGGCGGCACACTGCTGCTGGACGAGCCCACCAACCACCTGGACTCCGGCGCGGTCTCCTGGCTGCGGGCCTTCCTGCGCGCGCACCAGGGCGGCCTCGTGCTCATCACCCACGACACCGGGCTGCTGGCCGACGTCGCCAACCGCGTCTTCCACCTGGACGCGCGGCGCTCCGCGATCGACGTGTACAACCTGGGCTGGCAGGGATACCAGGACCAGCGCGCGGCCGAGGAGCGGCGCCGCGCCCGCGAGCGCGCGGGGGCCGAGCGCAAGGCCGCCTCCCTGCACGCCCAGGCCGACAGGATGAAGGCCCGCTCGGCGACGGCGGTCGCGGCCCGGAACATGGCGCGCCGGGCCGACCGGATGCTGGCCGAGACCGAGCCGGTGCGCAGCGCGGAGAAGACGGCCCGCATCCGCCTGCCCGAGCCCGAGCCGTGCGGCCGGGTGCCGCTGGGGGCGGTCGGTCTTGCCAAGGCCTACGACGGGCACCAGGTCCTCAAAGGGGTCGACCTCGCCGTCGACCGGGGAACGCGGATGGTCGTCCTCGGCTATAACGGCGCGGGAAAGACGACGCTGCTGCGCCTTCTGACCGGGCGCGACGCCCCGGACGAGGGACGCGTCGTGCACGGCCACGGACTGCGCATCGGGTACTTCGCCCAGGAGCACGACACCCTGGACCCTGAGCACACCGTCCTGGCCGCGCTGACGGCGGCCGCGCCCCACCTGGCGGAGGGGGAGGCACGGCGCGTCCTCGGCGGCTTCCTCTTCACCGGCGACGATGCGGACAAACCGGTGCCGGTGCTCTCGGGAGGGGAGAAGACCCGCCTGGCGCTGGCCGGGCTGGTGCATTCGGGCGCCAACGTGCTGCTGCTGGACGAGCCGACCAACAACCTGGACCCGGCATCGCGCGGCGAGGTGCTGTCCGCGGTCGGCCGGTATCCGGGGGCGATCGTGATGGTCACGCACGATGAGGGCGCGATCGACGCCCTCCGGCCCGAGCGCGTCCTGCTGCTTCCGGACGCCGACGAGGACCTGTGGAGCGACGACCACCGGGAGCTCGTCTCCCTGGTCTGACCACCGCCCGGCCCGGGTTCGGCCGGGCGGTTTGCCGGACGGTGCGCGTTCTTTGCCGGGCGCTGGACGTCGCGGGACGCCCGCCGGGCATCACGCCCCCGTAGGAAGGTCAGAGATCCCCCAGACCGCCCCGCCGAGGCGGGCGGGGAGTCCCGTACCGAGGAGGCCGAGCATGGAAGCGTCGCGCACGAACGGATGGATGGTCTTCGGGGCCGTGCTGCTGCTGGTGATCGGAGCGGTCAACCTGGTCCAGGGCATCGTGGCCATGACCCGCCCCGCGTACTACGCGGTGGAGTCGGGCGAGATGCTCGTCCTCGACTTCTCCGGCTGGGGGCTGCTGTTGACCGTCTGGGGCGCCGTCCTGGTCGCCGCCGGGCTGGCACTGTTCTCCGGGCACATGTGGGCACGGAGCCTGGCAGTGGTCCTGGCGGCGGTCAACGCGGTGGCGCAGCTGGGATTCCTGCTCGCCTTCCCGCTCTGGTCGCTGGTGGCGATCGCCGTCGACGTCCTGGTCATCTACGGACTGACGGCCGGCTGGCCCGGCAGGGCCGAAGGCCGGGGCGGCGACCCACGGGAGGACCCCGCCTACCGCGCCGGGCAGTCCGACGCACAGGCGGTCCCGGCCGCCGGGGCCATGGAGGGGCAGCAGAGCGCGCCCCGGCCGCCCCAGGGCAAGCACGCCCAGCCGACCGAGTGACCACGGCCCCGCCGGTCCGTCAGGCGCCCTCGGNNNGGGGTCGGCGCCCGCCGCGGGCATCCCGGCCGTGTCGAGGCGGTCCAGGGCGTGCCGGGTCGTGCCGCCGGGCGTGGCCACCTCCGAGGCGAGCTCGGACGGGTCGCGGTCGGCCTCCCGCAGCATCGACGCCGCCCCGAACAGGGTCTGCACCACGGTCGCCCGGGCCTCACCGGGCGGCAGGCCCTGCTCTACCGCCGCGTCCGCCATCGACGCCGCCAAGTGGTACAGGAACGCCGGCCCCGAGCCGGCCACGGCGGTGATCGCGTCCATCCCGTCCTCGCCCACCCAGGAGATCGAGCCGACGCGGGAGAACAGGGCGCCCACCCCCGCCCGCGCCTCCCCGTCCAGGTGGATGCCGCCGACCAGCGCGGTCGCGGCCTGCCCGACCGCGGCCGCCGTGTTGGTCATGGCGCGTGCGGCCGGGCGGCCCGGCCCCAGCGCCTCCTCGAACCGCGCCAGCGGCACCGCGGCGGCGAGCGAGACCGCGACCGCGCCTTCGGAGAGGGCGGGGGCGATCCCGGCCGCCACCGGCACCAGCGCGGAGGGGCGAACCGCGACCAGGGCCACGTCCGCGCCTTCGGCGGCGGCCGCGCCGTCCGTCCCCGAGGCGACCCCGTAACGCGCCGCGAGCGCGCGGGCGCGCTCGTCGGGCAGGGCGCTCACGGCGATCGCGTCCGCCGGAAGCCCTGACCTCAGGAGCCCGTTGAGCACCGCCTCGCCCAGGTGGCCCGCTCCGATGACCGCCACCCGGGGCCCCGGCCTCCGCTCTCCGCCGTCCGTCCGCCCGGTCTCCCGCCCGGCACCGTCCTGCGCCGACCGGGGTTCGTGGTGAGGGTCTGTGCAGTTCACAGCCGGAACACTACTGAAGGCGCCGGTCGCGCTCCGGGACGTAGGGGGTGTGGCGCCCGATCGCCCCGCCCTCTGCGGCGGGGTCCGCGCGCCGGTGCGCGGGCTCAGGCGAGGGGCAGCTCGACGTGGACCGTGTCGGCGCCGCCGCCGACCTCGTCCCGTTCGTCGCACACGACCTTGCCCAGCGACCGCCACAGCTCCATCGCGCCGGGGGAGCGGGGGTGGGCGTGCAGGTAGGCGGCGCCGTACCCGCCGTCCCGGCGTGCGAAGTCCATCAGCTCGCCGACCAGACGGGTGGCCAGGCCGCGGCGCCGGTGCTCCGGGCGCACGTAGACGCGCCGCAGCTGGGCGGTGGTGCCCGAGGGGTAGCGCTCGGCCACCCAGGGCGGATTGGGCGGATGGGCGGGGCCCCGCGCGTCCAGGGCCGCGGTCGCCGCGACGCTGCCCGTACCGGTTCCGTCCCCGCGTTCCTCGACGGCGACGATCAGGGTGTGGCGCGGGTCGGACAGGTAATAGGAGGCGGGATCGACGATGTCGGCGTGCCAGTGCGGGACGTAGCCGGTCCCGAAGTCGCGGTAGACGGCGTCGAGCATCACCTGCCGTGCACCGTCGAGGTCGGCCGGGGCTGCTCTTCTGATGCTGTAGTCAGGCACAGGCGCACCCTAGGCAACGCCGAGGCGCCGGAGCATCACAGGGGCGGCGGTGACCGGAGGGGGAGCCCCCGGGGAAATGCGTTGTGCCCCCCGGTGGCCCTCGGCAGGATGGCGCGGGTGAACCCCATCGAGCCTGAGACGGTCGTCCGGAGCGTCCTGGGACGGCGCCGCGCCCACCTCGACTTCGGCGGCGGCGGACCCGCGGTCCTCGCCCTCCACGGCCACTTCGCCCGCGGGTCGATGTACGCGCCTCTGGCCGGGGCGCTCCATGGGAGCCACCGCCTCATCGCCCCCGACCAGCGCGCCCACGGCCGCTCCGATGGCGGCTCCCCTCTGGCCCCGGACGACTACGTCCGCGATGCCGCCGAACTGATCGGCCACCTCGGGTGCGGCCCGGTGGCGGTCGTCGGGCACTCGATGGGCGGCATCGTCGCCTACCGGCTGGCGGCACGCTTCCCTGAGCTCGTGCGCGCGCTCGTGGTGGTGGACATCGGCACGGACAACACGCGCCCCGCGGTCGAACCCGTCCTGGACGTCTCCGACTGGCCGCGCCGAGCCCCCTCCCGAGCGGAGCTGGCCCGGGCCATCGAAGCGCGCGGAGTCCCCTCCTGGTTCTTCATGGAGAGCGCCGTGGAGTTCGACGACGGGTGGGGCCTGCTCTTCGAGTACGACGACATGATGGAGTCCCAGCGCGCGCTGGTCGGAGACCACATGCCCGCCTGGCGGGCCACGCGGCAGCCCACGCTCATCCTTCGCGGCGGCGACGGCTTCATGCTCTCGGCGGCCGAGGCCGAACGGATGCGGAATGCGCGGCCGGGCGTCGAGAGCGTGGCCTTTCCGGGCTGCGGGCACTGGCTCTATGCCGAAGAGCCCGAGCACTTCGCCTCCGTCGTCGGCGACTTCCTGGACCGGTGCCGGCGTTCCGAACGCTGAGCCTCGGCCGATCGAACCGGTAGGCGCGGCGCCGGGGCCGCCAGGCCTCAGGGGGCCCCGGAGCGGCCGCTCCCGCCTTCGTCCTCCGCACCGGGGACGCGGATTCCGGCGGCCCGTTGTTCGGCCGCCGCGAGCATGCCCCGCTGGCGCTCGGCGGCGGCCGGGCGGTCGGGAAGGGGGACCCGCCGAAGCGCGTCCCTGCGGCCCCGGCGGCGCGACAGCGCCACCGCGTCCGCGCGCGGCAGGTCCACCAGCTCGCCCTCGACCGCCAGCGCGCCCCTGATCCTGCGCACATAGGAGCGGCGCGCCACCGCGTACACGGCGGCCGCGCAGGCGAACACCACGGCGGTCTTCACCGCCGGGCCCGCCAGGGTCCCCTGGAGGACGGGGGCGTCGAAGAACCCGTGCAGCGCCATCGCTGCGGCCACCGCGAGTCCCGCCGCCCACGAGCGCCGCGCGTTGGGGTGCCACCGGGCCGCGGCCAGGAGCCCCACGCCCGCACCGGCGATCGCGCTGAGCGCCCAGTGCGACCCGGGCCCGGTCACCCCCACCCGCAGCACCAGCGACTGGGCGACCGAGAGCGCGCCGGCCGTCGCCCCGTCCCGCACGACCGACTCGACCGCGTAGACCGCGTCCTCGACCACCTGGAACCCCAGGCCGGTCAGGGCGCCGAGCACCAGGCCGTCGACCGGTCCGCGCAGCGCCGAGGGGAGGGCCACCGCGATGAGCACCACCCCGGCGGCCTTGAGCACCTCCTCGTTGACGGGTGCGGTGAGCGCCGGCCCCCACCGCGAGCCGAACACGGTGCCGCCCGCCTTGGACCAGACGCCGATCAGGGCGTCATTGGCGATCAGCGCGCAGCCGGAGGCCGCGACCGCACCCCAGGCGACGGCGGCGGCCGTGGCGGCCCCGCCGGGCGGCCGGACGGGCCGTGCCCACCGCAGCACCGCGATCCCCGCCGCGAGCACGACGGCCAGGGCCGCGAGCGCGAGCAGCGCCTCCCCGGGGAACGCGAGCACCGTCCGGCCCAGATGCACGGCCAGGGACAGCGCCCCGAGCACGCCCACGGCCGCGAACAGCACACCCGCCGCCAGCCGGGGAACCCGTGGCGCCCTGATGGAGGCCGGGCTCATCGCTCCTCCTCGGAGAAGGCGACCGAATCCACCACCCGGCCTGCGGCCTGGACATCGCGCACCGAGGCGAAGCGGTCGGCGGTGGTCGCGAACTCCACGGCGAACCCGCCGCCGGGGGAGGGGAACACGGCGGCCGTGCCCGAGGCCCCGTCGACCTCCAGGAGCCCCGTCAGGCCCTCCGCGCCTGCGTCGCCGGTCGTCTCGGACGGCTCGCCGAACCGCGCCGACGGGTCCCAGGCCCGCGTGATGCGCTCGAACCCCCGCCACAGGTCGTGCGCCCCCTCGGGGGCGCCCTGCGGCGGCCGGACGACGCGCACCTGGAGCAGGACCCGGCCGCGCCGGTAGACCAGCAGCTCGCCTTCGGAGCTCTCCGCAGGAAGCTCGGTCCACCCCGGCTCGAACCGGGTGGTGGCCTCGTAACCCCCGCCTTCGCCGACGACCACCGGACGGCCGGAGGGGACCGACACCGCGTCGGGCAGCAGTGCCCCGGCCAGGGGCCAGGCGAGCAGGGGCAGGGCGACGGCCGCGGCGGCCGCTCCGAGCGGCGTCCAGCCGGGGTCGCGCACGTGTGCGGACGCAGCGTTCCCGTTCGCCATCAGGCCTCCCGACTTCCCCGGCCCAGGGCCGTCCCGCCGCTCCAGGCAACCGGCCCGCGACGGCGTGTGCAGGGCGCCGCGCGCGGCGTTGAGGGCTTCTTTGCGGGCATTTCACAGGGGGGAGACGGAGCCGGGGGGGCGGCCGGGTCAGGCCGCCAGGTGGGCGGCCCCGAGCACGGGCGTCGCCAGCAGGCACGCCCAGCGGATCAGGTACTCCGGCCGGCTCCCCGTCGTGAAGCGCATCGGCCGGGGCGCGCCCACCATCGCCCAGCGCCGGCCGCGCACCCGCAGGGGCCAGGCCAGCGGGACGGCGCTGCGCGTCAGCGCGTCGCCCAGGTCGTGGACCAGCATCCCCAGCGCGAGCGCCGCCCCCGCGTGCGGGCCGGTGCTCACCCCGCCCCAGACCAGCAGCACGGTGGCGCCCCCGGCCAGNGGGGGGGGGGCCCCCCGCCGGCCCGGCCCGTCGGGCAGCGCCCGGCCCAGCCCTTGGACGGCCAGGGCGAGGGTGAACCAGACGACGGCGGCGAGGCCGGGGAGCCAGGCGGTGGCCAGCAGACCGAGGACGGTGCCGGCGGCGACGGCGACCACCGGGGTGTGCAGCAGGTACCGGTGGCGTCCGTCGCCGGGGCCGTCGGCGGGCGTGCGGGTGGCCCGGTGCACGGCGGCCGAGGCGGCCCGCGCCGCCCGGGAGGCCAGCGCGGTGGCCGGGCCCAGCGAGCGTGAGGCCGTCGAACGCGGATGGTCCAGGTCGGGCAGGAGCGCGGCGCCGGCGCCGATGCCCGCGGAGGCCGCCAGGTCGGCGAACCCGGCGGGCCACCCGAACAGGGCGGAGGCCGCCGCCGTGGCGGCCACCCCGGCGAGCGCGCCGGTGGCCGCGTGCGAAGGCGCCATCACCGGGCGGCCCCCGGAGTCGCGCGGGAGAGGGAGGGGGAGGGCATCCGGTCCTTTCCGGAGAGGGAGGGGCGGCCCCGCGCAGGGACCGCTACCGGTGGTCCTCCCCGGGCGTGCTCGGCTCCGACCCTCCATGGCCGCAGACGGCCGGGCGCGGTCGGGGACGCGGAGGGTGAACGCGCCGGTGACGGCGCCGGTCAGGGCAGGTGCGTGTCGCATGTCACAGCGCGTCACCGCGCCCCTGGGCGGCAGGGGGTGCGCGCCTCGGCGGGCCGCGCGCGGCGGCGTGTCGTCGGCCGCCTTTGGCGCCCGCCCCATATCATGGTGGTGAGCTGCAGAAACGAACGAGCTGTCGCGGGGTGCCGGAAGGTCGCCGAAAGGTTCCGCGACGCGCCGATGAGTGTCGTTGACGCTCTCTGGCGCACCGGCTTACCTTCAATGTCGAAACACCCGCGGCGTACCCTTCGCAACCCCCTGTCGACCCGCCGTGGGCTGAGGAGCCGGAGGTTTCGGCGTGGCGGTTACGAGCGGCAATCATCAGGCCTCCGTCTCCGGGCGATCGGCGATGGCGATACGGCGAGCGGGGGAGCAGGGCCTGCTGTGTGAAGAGGACGTGGTGGCGCTGCCTATGGACGTCGGGTACCGCGGTCCGACGGCGTGTGCTGCGGCGGGGGTGACCTACCGCCAGCTCGACTACTGGGCGCGCACCCGCCTGGTCGGGCCCACCGTCCGCCCCGACCCGGGGACGGGCGACATCCCTCTGTACAGCTTCCGGGACGTCCTGCTGCTGAAGGTGGTCAAACGGCTGCTGGACACCGGCATCTCCCTGCAGCAGATCCGCACCGCCGTCGACCACCTGCGCGGGCGCGACACCTCCGACCTGCCGCACATCACGCTGATGAGCGACGGGGTGAGCGTCTACGAGTGCACCTCGCCCGGTGAGGTCGTCGAACTGATGCAGGGCGGGCAGGGCATGTTCGGCATCGCCCTGGGACGTGTCTGGCGCGAGCTGGAGGGCGCCCTCNCTGGCCGAGCCGCTGCCGGACGAGCCCCACCCCGGCGACGAGCTCGCCCGCAGGCGCCGGGAGCGCAAGACGGGCTGAGGCCGTCCGCCCGGCGTGCGTGCAGGCCCACGACCTGATGCGCGGTCCGGGGCCGGGTGCGCGCGTGGCGGGGGCATCGAGTACGGTCGGGGTTCCACCGCCTGCCGGGGCGGGCCCGATGCGGGCAGCGGCGGCACGGAATCGTGCGAATCCGGCGGATCGGTGGATAATCGAAGGACAACTTCATCACGGGCCGTCGATACCGTGCGGGAGAGACCCCGGCAGGGGCGCCGACGGGGCAATACTCCCCAGTAACCTCTCAGGCACCAGGGACCGCGCGGAGGAGGCCACTCTGGAGCGGCGGACGTGCGGACCGCGAGTGCCCGCACGGTCGCGAGCCCGCGGCCGCACGGCGGCGAGCGACAGAGGGGGAGACCGCACAGGACAGAGGCCGCGCACGCGGCCAATGCGACCAGGAGGTCTCCATGCCGGACCAGTCGACCCGTAACCGCGCGACCGATGGGGGGCCGGCGCGCGAGTTCGCCGACCGGCACATCGGCCCCGATCCGGCCGCGCTCGCGGAGATGCTCAAGACGGTCGGGTTCGACTCCCCCGCGGCGCTCATGTCGGCGGCCGTTCCCGACAGCATCCTCACCGCCCCGGGCTCCCCGGCCCCGCTCGACCTGCCCGCCGCGGCGAGTGAGACCGAGGCGCTGGCCGAGCTGCAGTCCCTGGCCGACCGCAACACCGTGCGCACCTCGATGATCGGCCGCGGCTACTACGACACCGTCACCCCGCCGGTCATCCTGCGCAACATCATGGAGAACCCGGCCTGGTACACCGCCTACACCCCCTACCAGCCCGAGATCTCCCAGGGCCGCCTGGAGGCCCTGCTCAACTTCCAGACCATGGTCGCCGACCTGACCGGGCTGGCGGTCGCCGGCGCCTCGCTGCTGGACGAGGCCACCGCCGCCGCCGAGGCCATGACCCTGGCCCGGCGCGCCACCAAGTCCAAGAGCTCCACCTTCGTCGTCGACGCCGACGTCTTCCCGCAGACCCTGTCAGTGCTGCGCACCCGCGCCGAGCCGCTGGGCATCGAGGTCGTGGTCGCCGACCTGACCGAGGGCCTGCCCGAGGGCGACGCCTTCGGCGTGCTGGTGCAGTACCCGGCCGCCGGCGGCGCGGTGCGCGACCCGCGCCCGGTCATCGAGGCCGCGCACGAGGCCGGGGCCATGGCCGTGGTCGCCGCCGACATCCTCGCCCTGACCGTGCTGCGCAGCCCCGGCGAGCTCGGCGCCGACATCGCCGTCGGCTCCACCCAGCGCTTCGGCGTGCCGATGGGCTTCGGCGGGCCGCACGCCGGCTACATGTCGGTGCGCGAGGGCCTGCAGCGCCAGCTGCCCGGCCGCCTGGTCGGGGTGTCGGTGGACGGCGCGGGCAAGACCGCCTACCGGCTGGCCCTGCAGACCCGCGAGCAGCACATCCGCCGGGAGAAGGCCACCAGCAACATCTGCACCGCCCAGGTGCTGCTGGCGGTCATGGCCGGGATGTACGCCGTCTACCACGGCCCGCACGGGCTGCGGGCGATCGCCGAGCGGGTGCACCGCCAGGCCGGGCGGCTCTCCGCCGGCCTGCGCGAGCGCGGCTTCGAGGTGCTGCACGACTCCTTCTTCGACACCCTGCGGGTGCGGGTGCCCAGCGGCGCGGCCGGCAAGGTGGAGGCCGCCGCCGAGCGCGGGGTCAACCTGCTGCGGGTGGACGACGACACCGTCGGCATCAGCTGCGACGAGACCACCACCGACGCCCACGTGGCCGCGGTGCTCGCCGCCTTCTCCGGCGGGGACAAGGCCGAGCGGCCCGCCCCCGAGCCGGGCGAGCACCTGCCCGCCGACCTGCGGCGCGGCGTGGACTACCTGGACCACGAGGTCTTCAACTCCCACCGCAGCGAGACCTCGCTGCTGCGGTACATGCGCCGCCTGGCCGACTACGACCTGGCGCTGGACCGCACCATGATCCCGCTGGGCTCGTGCACCATGAAGCTCAACGCCACCGCCGAGATGGAGTCGGTGACCTGGCCCGAGTTCGCGCGGCTGCACCCGCTGGCCCCGCTGGACCAGGCCGCCGGGACCGTGTCCCTGGTGCGCGACCTGGAGCGCTGGCTGGCCGAGGTGACCGGCTACGACGCGGTCTCCCTGCAGCCCAACGCCGGGTCGCAGGGCGAGCTGGCCGGGCTGATGGCGATCCGCGGCTACCACCGCGGGCGCGGCGAGAGCGACCGCGACGTGTGCCTGATCCCCAGCTCGGCACACGGCACCAACGCCGCCAGCGCCGTCATGGCGGGCATGCGGGTCGCGGTGGTCGCCTGCGACGACAGCGGCAACGTGGACCTGGAGGACCTGCGCGCCAAGCTCGCCAAGCACGAGGGCCGGGTCGCGGCGATCATGGTCACCTACCCCTCCACCCACGGGGTGTTCGAGGAGACCATCACCCAGGTGTGCGACCTCGTGCACGAGGCCGGCGGCCAGGTCTACGTCGACGGCGCCAACTTCAACGCGCTGCTGGGCTGGGCCAAGCCCGGCAGGTTCGGGGCCGACGTCAGCCACCTCAACCTGCACAAGACCTTCTGCATCCCGCACGGCGGCGGCGGGCCGGGCGTGGGACCGGTGGCGGTCCGCTCCCACCTGGCCGGGTACCTGCCCAACCACCCTGGCCAGCCGGACGCGGGCCCGCACACGGGCGTGGGGCCGGTCTCGGCGGCGCCGTTCGGGTCGGCGGGCATCCTGCAGATCTCCTGGGCCTACATCCGGATGATGGGCGAGTCCGGCCTGCGCGCGGCCACCGAGGCGGCCGTGCTCAGCGCCAACTACCTGGCCAAGCGCCTGGAGCCGTACTACCCGGTGCTCTACACCGGCGAGGACGGCCTGGTCGCGCACGAGTGCATCATCGACATCCGGCAGATCGCCAAGAGGACGGGGATCACCAACGAGGACATCTCCAAGCGGCTGATCGACTACGGGATCCACGCGCCCACGATGTCGTTCCCGGTGGCGGGCACCCTGATGGTGGAGCCCACCGAGAGCGAGGACCTGGACGAGCTGGAGCGCTTCATCGAGGCGATGGTCGCGATCCGCCAGGAGATCGACCGTGTCGCCGAGGGCAAGTACGACCCGGAGGACAACCCGCTGAAGAACGCGCCCCACACGGCCGAGGCGCTGACCGCCGACGAGTGGGAGCACCCCTACAGCCGGTCCGAGGGCGGCTACCCGGTCCCGCGTCTGCGGCGCTACAAGTACTGGGCGCCGGTGGGCCGCATCGACCAGGCCTACGGCGACCGCAACCTGGTCTGCTCCTGCCCGCCGCCGGAGGCGTTCGAGGAGTAGTCGGCAGGTGGGCTAACGCCCGCGCAGGCGTGTGGCGGCGTCGGCACCCGGGGCGGGTGCTGGCGCCGCCGCCGTATTGAGGGTGAAATGAAGGGGCTGAGGGGAAAGCGCGGCAGGTGTCGGCGCCCGGTGACAGGTTGTGAGGGTCAGATGCCCGACGACGAGGAGTCGCAGATGACGGCGCTCGCAGCGGAGCAGGAGACGGACTTCGGAACGGAAGCCGTCAAAGGGGAGCTCCTCGCGATCCTTGACAGTCTGCCGGAGTCCAATTCCTGGCGGGCCGAGATCCTGGACGGGGAGAACATCACCGTGTCTCCATGCCCCAGCGGTGCGCACGACCGCAATATTCGCGCGATCGAGCGTGCGCTCGACCCGTACCTCCCGGAAGGGATGGACTATGCGGGGAACCTGGAGATCCGGGTATTCGAGCCTGAGAGAGTCGTGGTCCCGGACCTCTTCGTCGCGCCCGTGGACGTCCTGACGACTCGTAAGAACTGGGTCTCGCCCAATGATGTCGTGTTGGCGATCGAGGTCGTCTCGCCTGGAAGCAGGAGGAACGACCGGTTCCTGAAGCTTGCGCGGTACGCAGAGATGTCGATCCCCTGTTATCTGCTCGTGGATCAGCTCGAGGCGTGCACGGTGGTCTTCAGCAGGCCGAAAGGCGGGGAGTACCAGGACACGGCGAAGCATGAGTTTGGGGCGACCTTCAAGCTCAGCGACCCCTTCGAGGCGGAGATCGACAGCAGTAGTTTCATCCCCTACGACTGACCCGGATCCGCCCCGACCAGCCGGTTCGTCAACACCTGGGCAGGGCGGATCGGAACGCGCGTTCACCCCCGCTACTCTCCGAGGGACAGCGCCTCCGCCGCGTTCGCGCGGCGGGTCCCGCCCCCTGTGGAGAGATGCCTGCATGACCGCGACGACCGGTTCCTCCTCGCCCGCCGACGCCGCCGGAGACGAATCCGCGTTCGCCGACCTCTGCGACCAGGCGCGCGACCTCGCGCACAACGGGCATTTCGCCCGGGCCGCACAGCTCTACGAGAAGGTCCTGCACGGCGGCTCCCGGGAGCACAGGGCCGCCGCCGCGCTCGGCCTGGCGGTCGCCCGGCACAGCGCGGGGCAGGTGCCCGAGGGCCGCGAGGCCGCCCGTGCCGCCATTGAGACCGGCCACCCCGAGTACGCGCCCCGCGCCGCCTACCACCTCGCCCTCTCCTGTGAAGAGGAAGGGCTGCTCGCCGACGCCGAACAGGCCTGGACCGCCGTCCTCGACTCGGGGCACGCCGGCTACGCGCCCGCCGCCCACCACGGGCTGGCCCGCGCCGCGGAGGCGCGCGGCGACACCGACGTGGCGCGCGGGCACTGGGAACGCGCGCTCGCCGGGACGTCCGAGGCCCCCTCCGACGACACCGTCCCCGACGCCGCGCAGGACTACGCCGAGCGCCTCCTCGCGCGCGGCGAGACCGAGCGCGCCGAGGCGGTCGTGCAGCGCGGCCTCGAAGCGGGCGAGCACCCGGGGCTGCGCATGCTCCTGGGCGCCGTGCACGTGGAACGGGCCATCGAGCAGTTCGGCATCGTCGTCGACGCCGCCGCCCCCGGGCGGCCGGCGGACGAGGCCCCCTCCGGCGGTCTGCCCGCCCCGGCGGCCGCGACCGCCTACGAACTCCTGGCCCGCCTGCTGGCCGTGCGCGGCGACCAGGAGTCGGCGGCGCAGGTCTGGGACGAGGGCACGCGCCACACCGACCGCGACGTCGCCGACGGCGTCCGCTCCCGGCTGCGCCGGGGCTTCCTCGAACCCGACCCGGAGGCCGAAGGGGCCGACGAGGCGCAGTGGTGGGAGCCGTACCTGGAGGCGGCCGAGGCCGAGGGGAGCACCCCCATGCTGGCGGGCGAGCTGTTCGCCGCACTCGGTGCGGTGCACGCGCGCGCGGCGCTGCCCGTGGTCGAGGGGGAGACGCGCGTGGCCGAGCTCAGGGCCGCGCTCGAAGAGGCCGTGCGCACCCCGAGCGAGTTCATGTGGGGGCGGGCCCTGCACGACGACTTCCGCGAACGCCTGAGGAGGGCGGCGGGCTCGCCGGAGGACGTGCTCCCGGAAGGTTGGCCGGACCTGGGCTGAGGCCCGCTGGGCATGTCCGGACGGCACGGCCTGCGGACTCAGTAGGTTGGGGCCCATGGAGATGGAGATCGACACCCCCAAGGGACCGGGGCGGGCCGACCTGGAATGGCCCGAAGGGCCCACGCGCTACCTGCTGGCGATCACCCACGGTGCGGGAGGGGGCGTCGACGCCCCCGACATCCTGGCCGTGCGCGACGCCGTGCTCGCCTCGGGAGGGGCGGTCGCGCGGGTCACCCAGCCCTACCGGGCGGCGGGTCGGCGCATGCCGGGGGCGAACACCGGGCCGCAGGACCTGGCCTGGTCGGCGATGATCGGAAGGCTGCGCGCCGAGCCGGGCGCCGCAGAGGTGCCGCTGGTCCTGGCCGGGCGGAGCAACGGGGCGCGGGTGGCCTGCCGCACCGCCGCGGAGCTGGGGGCGGAGGCGGTGGTCGCGTTGGCCTTCCCGCTGCACCCGCCGGGCAAGCCGGAGAAGTCGCGGGCGGGGGAGCTGCGCGGGGCCGGGGTCCCGGTGCTGGTCGTCAACGGCGACCGCGACCCGTTCGGGGTGCCCGACGCCGCCGACGCGGCCGCGCTGGAGGTGCGGCCCGGTGAGCGGCACGAGCTGTCCAAAGACCCCGGGACCGTGGGCCGCCTGGTCGCCGACTGGCTGGGGGAGCGCCTTCTGCGGGACTGATCCGCGGACGGGGGCCCACGGGGGCGGAGCGTCCGGGACGGGAAGGCGGTACGGCGAGAGACGAGGTCCGCGGGTCGCTCTCGCCGCTGTTCGCAGGCGCTCTCGTGTAACGGTGGTGCGGCCGGGGTCAGGCCGCGGTGTGCAGCACGCCGGGGCGGTGCGGGGCGATGGTCTTGCCGTCGGGCAGCAGCTCGCCGGTGTCCTCGAAGAGGACGACGCCGTTGCAGAGAAGGCTCCAGCCCTGCTCCGGGTGGACGGCCACCACCCGGGCCGCCTCGCGGTCGTTCGCGGTGAAGGACGGGCACAGGGGTTCGTGACGGCACATTGCGCGCCTCCGGATTCGGTCGTTTCCCTGGGGGCGGGTGACCGCCCCCAAAAGCACCATAGTGGTGTGCGGCACACTCTGCCGCGTCTTTATAGAGAATCCGACGCACCCGAGCAGGTCCTGGATCGACGCGGGCCGTACGGCGACCGCAATAGGCCAGCAGGCGAACCCGCGCGGTCGGTTCCGCGTCCAATACGCGGGGCGTGTCCGCGTGCGGGCCCACGCGGTCCGGCGGCCGAGCCCGCGGTCGCACGGCCGACGCTCAACGGCCGCGGGCGCTCAGGAAGAACGGTCCCCGGCGTCCGAGGGGCGCGCGATCTGCTTCAGCCGGTCGCGGGAGAGGCGGTCGGCCCGGCGCACCGTCTCCGGCAGGCGGTACTCCGGAGTCAGCCGCAGGACCAGGTCCACGGCCCCCTCCAGGTCGGCGCGGTGGCCCACCGACACGTAGACCGGGCGCACGCCAGTCCGGGTCCGCAGGGCGCACCCCACCTCCGCGCCGTCCTGCGCCACCAGCGGCGCGCGCCCGCCCCGCTCGTGCCCCGGAGCGCCGGCGCTGCCCACGAACGGCGACTTGCCCACCCCGATCGCCGGCCGGTCCAGCAGCCACCCCAGGTGGCACGCGAGCCCGAAGCGGCGCGGGTGGGCCAGGCCGAAACCGTCGCACACGTACACGTCCGGCTCCACCGTCAGCCGCCCGACCGCCTCCAGCAGCGGCGGCAGCTCCCGGAACGCGAACAGGCCCGGAACGTAGGGGAAGGCGGGGGCCGCGTCCGCGGTGGCCGACTCCACCACCCGCAGGTCCGGCAGCGACAGCACCACCGCCGCGGCCACCAGCCGGTCCTCCTCGGGGGCGTAGGAGACGTCAAGGCCGGCGGCGAGCCGCACCGCCCCGGCGTCCAACGGCTCCACGCGCACCTCGGGGGCCAGGCGCTCCTGCAGGGCGCGGGCGCGTTCGGGGTCGTCGGGCCACATCCCGGGCAGCCGGGCGCGTTCGGAGACGGCGGTCATGGGCCGACCCTAGCGCCGCCGGTCAGNGCCGCCGCGGGTCCGGCGGGCCGCCGGGCGGTGCCGCCGCCCGGCGCCGGCCAGACCGCCGCGCTGGAACGCCCGCACCAGCTCGCCGCCCAGGTTGACGCCGGCACCCAGGGCCAGCCCCACGGTCACCGCCTCGGAGAGGCTGAGCAGGCCGGACACCGGGTGGCCCAGGGTGATCTCCAGCAGCCCCCGGTACAGGATGCTCCCCGGCAGCAGCGGGGCGATCGCGGGGATGACGTAGGGCAGCACCGGGCGCCGGGTGCGCCGGGAGAGCCAGTGGCCCATCACGCCGATCGCCACCGCACCGGCCACGGTGCCCATGATCGGCGGCGCCCCGAACAGCGTGCGCACGCCGGCGTAGAGCAGCCAGATCACCACGCCCATCACGCCGATCGCCGGGAGCATGCGCGGCGGCACGGTCAGCGAGACCGCGAAGGCCATGGCGATCCCGGCCGCTCCGACCAGCACCATCGCGTCCACCGACTTGCCCGCCGTGGGCAGGTTGTTCAGGTCCATGCCCACGCCCAGTTCGACGGCGGTGTAGGCCACCGCGCCGACGCCGGAGATGATCGCGCCCAGGGTGAAGAAGACCTCCAGCAGGCGGGCCGAGGCGGAGACGTAACTGCCGCTGATGCCGTCCTGCAGGCTGGCCACCAGCGGCCGCCCGGGCAGCAGCGCCATGATGTTGCCGGTGATGATCGCCCCGGCGTTCAGCCCCAGGTCGAGCACGCTGCTCACCCACAGCAGCAGGACCCCGATGACCGACGCGGTGATCGAGGCCATCACCATCTGGTAGAACTCGGCGATCCCCCGCTTGGCGAAGAATCCGGCCACCCGGTCGCCGAGCACGGTGGCGACGAAGGCCGCCGTGGCCACGATGAACCCGCCGCCGACCATGAGGCTGGCGCTGGAGGCGATGAGCCCGAAGCCGCCGAGGATGACCCAGCCGGGGTAGGGCGGCCGGGCCCGCTTGATGGCCCGCAGGCGGGCGATCGCCCCCTCCAGCTCCAGCATCCCCAGCGCGGCGTCCTGCACCAGGGTGTGCAGCTCGTTCACCCGGAAGTAGTCCAGGGTGCGGCGGCGCACCACCCGCTCGCCGGTGATCGGCGGGCTGTCGCCGCCCGGGTGCGCCGACAGGGAGATGACGGTGAAGGTCACCGACACCTCGGTGCGGGGCAGTTCGAAGGCCACGGACAGGCTGAGCATGGCCTCGCTGACGGCCTCGGTGCCCTCGCCGCTGGCCAGCAGCAGCTCCCCCACGCGCAGGACCAGGTCGATCGCGCGCGGGTCGGGCATCTCGATCGCGTCGTCGTCCAACCCCTCGGCGTGCAGTTCGGCCTCTTTGGAGGCGCGCCAGTCGCGGAGCCTGCTGAGCAGGTTGTCCTCGCTCGTCGGGGTCGGCCGCTGTTGCGGGTCCTCGGCCATGGGCGGTTCTCGCTACTTCGGTTCTCGGCGGGGAGTGGGGCGTCCGGCGGGCGTGACCGGGGTCCTCCGGGGCCGCGCCACGGGGTGGGACGCCGCAGCGGTGCGGGGGGTTGGCGGCGGTGCGGGCGGTGCGCTGGTGAGGTCCGTCACGAGCCTCATGGTCCCAGTTCGCGGGGGGAACCGGTCGAACCGGGGCACCGTCCGGCGGGTCGTCCGTCGGCCCAGGTCGGCGCCGGGTGCGCGGGGGAGGGGCGGTCCCGGGGCCGGGCGCAGGTGAGGCCGGTTCCGGCCCGGGGCGCCCGGGGCGTGCCCGGAGGGGCGGGGATCGGGAAGAATCCCGTACATGGCCATCCGCGTACTGCTCGTCGACGACCAACCGCTCCTCCGCACGGGGTTCCGGCTCATCCTGGAGGCCGAGGAGGACATCTCGGTCGCGGGCGAGGCCTCCGACGGCAACGGCGCGGTGTCCTCCACCAAGCGCCTGTTGCCCGACGTAGTGCTGATGGACATCCGGATGCCCGGCAAGGACGGCATCGACGCCACCCGGGAGATCCTCGACTGGGCCCGCGGCGCCGAGCAGACCGTCCGGGTCCTCGTGCTGACCACCTTCGACCTGGACGAGTACGTCGTGGAGGCGCTGCGCGCGGGCGCCAGCGGCTTCCTGCTCAAGGACGTGCCGCCGGAGGAGCTGGCAGGGGCGATCCGGGTCGTCGCCGAAGGGGCGGCGATCGTCGCGCCCACGGTGACCCGGCGCCTGCTCGACCGGTTCGCCGACAAGCTGCCCACCACCCGCGAGCGGCCCCCGGCCGAGTTGAACCGCCTGACCGAGCGCGAACGCGAGGTCCTGCGCATGCTGGCGCGCGGACGCTCCAACGCCGAGATCGCGGAGGCGCTCGTGGTGAGCGAGACGACGGTGAAGACGCACGTGGGAAACGTGCTGACCAAGCTGGGGCTGCGCGACCGGGTCCAGGCCGTCGTGCACGCCTATGAGACCGGAGTGGTCCGCCCGGGGGAGGAGGACGAGGCCGGTACCTCCCCGGACCGCCGCTGAGGGGGCGGCCCCTGAGGGGGCGGCCGCGACCGCCCCGACGGAGACGGAGAACTGTGGCCGAGCGCCGCACGACCGGCGACGGGTGGAAAGGGAAGCGGGGTGCCCTGGCGTTGTCGGTCGGCCGCCAGGCCCCTTGCACTCCCGGACCAGCAGCGACGACGGGACGGCAGGTGCCCCGCTCACGCACGCCGACCGGGCGGTAGGTAGCCGGAGTGCCAGAACGAGAGCGGTGGCGACGAAGCAGGGGTGGTTCCCCGGTCTTGGCTGTCGGCCGCGGGGCCTCTTGCGGTCCGGGGACAGCGGCAACGACGGCGCGGCTGGTGCCCCGCTCCGGCCTGCTTGCGTGGCGGCGGGCCGCCGGGGTGTCGGCGATGAGCAGCGACGAATGGGCGCGGCGGTTCCCCGGCCTCGACGGTCGGCCGCTGGGCCGCCGGTGGTCCGGGCAGATGGCGGCGACGGCGCGGCTGGTGCCCCGCTCACGGCTGTCGGCCGGGCGCCGGGCCAGCGGGGTACCAGGGGAAG
>NZ_ANAD01000103.1 GCF_000341245.1 Nocardiopsis halophila DSM 44494 | reverse complement strand
CGCGGTCCGGGCAGGGTGCGCGGTGGGGCCGGGTGTCGCCCGCCCGCGCCCGCGGCGCCCCGCCCGGCCCGCGCAGGGCGCCCCCTTCGACCAGCACCCCCTTCTGGCCTGGGTGAATACGCGCCGTCACACCTCAGGGAGGGCGGAAGCGCGCCGATCGACGCCCCACGGCGGCTCCCGGGCATGATCCCGGCCAGACCAGAACGGGGTTCGGTTCCATGGTGCCCGCAATGCCCCCGATTGTCCGCCTGCCGAGAGGGAACGGGCGGAGGAGTAGGAGTGGGGTGCTCGCCCGCCCCGGGTCTCGCGCCGCCGCCGACCCGTTCCCGGCTACCCGGAGTGACCGGGGGTGCCGTAAACGGGGCCGGGGTGCCGGTAGAAGGGGTCTCGGACACCGAATCCGGTTCTGGTCTGGCCGCCGCCGTACGCCCGCCCGGTCCCGGGCGCCGCTCCGGGTGCACGCGAGGCCCGCACTCCCGTGCGATCCGGACGAACGGGATGCCCGGCGGTCCGTGTCCGGCGGAGGCTGCCCCGGGAGGGCCTGTTCTTCATT
>NZ_ANAD01000102.1 GCF_000341245.1 Nocardiopsis halophila DSM 44494 | reverse complement strand
GGGGCACCGGCTGTGCCGTCGCCGCCATCTCCCCGGCCCCCCTGGTGACCCGGCGGGCGACAGCCAAGCCCGGGGAACCGCCCCGCCCCTTCGTCGCCGCCCTTCCCCTGGCATCCCGCCGGCCCGGCGCCTGGCCAGCAGGCGTAAGCGGGGCACCGGCTGTGCCGTCGCCGCCCTTCCCCTGGCATCCCGCCCGCCCGGCGCCCGGCCGACAGCCGTGAGTGGGGCACCAGCCGTGCCGTCGTTGCCGCTGTCCCTGGACCGCGAGAGGCCGGGCGGCCGACCGGCAGCACCGGAGAAGCGCCCGTCCTCTTCGTCGCCGTCCTTCTCCCGGCACTCCGGCGACCCGGCGCCCGGCAGGCAGGCCGGAGCGGGGCACCAGCCGTTCCGTCGTCGCCGCATTTCCCCTGCACCGATGGGCCCCGCCACCTGGCCGGCGGCCCGGAGCGGGGCACCGGCCGTGCCGTCGCCGCTGCTGTCCCCGGCACCGGGAGAGACCCGCCGGCCGAACCGCAGGGGCCTGTCGGCCGACAAACGTGAGCGGGGGACCAGCCGCGCCATCGTCGCTCCCCGTTGGGCCGCGGCAAGCCTGCCGTCCGACAGTGTCCGCGGTCCTGTCCCGATGGGGCGGCGACGCGGGAATCACCCCGTCCGGTGCGGCTCGCCGTGGGGGATCAGCGCGTCGACGCGGAAGCCCCCGGCGGCGGTGGGCCCCGACTCCAGGCGGCCCCCGAACAGGGCCACGCGTTCCCGCATGCCCAGGAGTCCGTGGCCCGGCTCCTCCGGTGACCGGGACCGGGAGCCGACCCGTCCGCCCCGACCCCCGTCGTCGGTGACCTCGACCGCCACGGCGTCCTTGCCGTGCTCCACGACCACCCGTGCCCGCGCGCCCTCGCCCGCGTGCTTGAGGACGTTGGTCAACGACTCCTGCACCACCCGGTACAGCGTCAGCCCCTGCGCCGGCGGCAGCCCCTCCGGCGGCCCGTCCCCGGCGCCCCGCACCCGGAGGTCGATGTGCAGGCCCGCCTCGCGCAGGTGGGCGGCCAGCGCCTCCAGGTCGGCCTCTCCGGGCTGCGGCTCCCGCTCCGCCTCCGTGCCCTCGGGCGCCTCCGACATCCGCAGCACTCCGACGATGCGGCGCATCTCCGCCAGCGCCTGCCGCCCCGTCCTCTCGATGTCCTGCAGCGCCTGCCCTGCCGTTTCGGGCGACCGGTCGATCACCCGCCGCCCCGCCGTGGCCTGCACGGTCATCACGCTCACGTGGTGGGCCACCACGTCGTGCAGCTCACGGGCGATCCGCGAGCGCTCCTCGGCCAGCACCGCGCGCACGTGCGCGTCCCGGGCCCGCTCCAGGCGGCGCGCCCGCTCGCGCAGCTCCGCGGTGTCGGAGGCGCGCATCCGCACCAGGCGCCCCAGCCACCAGGCCCCGCACATCCACACCAGCGTGAGCAGGTACAGCGTCATCGGGGGCGGCTGCACGGTGGCCTCCACCGGGGAGGCCACGGTGGAGGCGGAGTCCACGGCGACGCCCACGACCAGGGAGACCAGGCTGCGCGCCAGCGGCAGGTGGCGGCCGACCGCGTAGGTGGCCACCGCGATGCCGGGGCCCGCCGCGCCCCAGACGAAGACGCCGGCCGCCTCGGAGAGGGCGCCCCCCGCCGACATGCACACCAGCACGGCCAGGGGGAAGCGCCGGCGCGCCACCAGGGCCAGCGCCAGGGCGGCCCCGGCGAAGTAGCCGCCGAGCGGCCAGGTCCAGACGCCGGTGAACTCCGCGGACCGGCTCCAGGTCGGCACGAGGGCGGCGTTCAACCCGGTCAGGAGGAGGACCAGCAGCGCATCGGTCACCCGGTCCCGGCGCCGGGCCGGGAGCCGCGCGACCGCCCAGCGGGGCGCGCCGGAGCGGCGGTCGGACGGCGGAGCGCCGTGCTCGGGCGGGGAGGCCGAAGAGGATGGGGACGACGACACAGCCCGACGCTAGACCGTCGGGCTCTCCACCAGTACCTCCCCGAGGCCGATCCGGACTCCTCCCCATGGACGATGCGGCACCGCGCCCGGCACGCTCCCTACCGAGCCGGCACGGACGGTGGAGGGACGCGCCTGGAGCGGCGGACCGGCCGAGGAAACGCCCGCCCCGCGCCCACATGCGCCCCGCCATCCTAGATCGGGCGCCTGCGACTCTCCTGGCGCGTCGCTGAGGGCGGATGGGACCTGCTCCAGGCCGTCCGCCCTGCTCTCCCGGACCGGTACGGCCGCCACCGGCCCCCGCCGAGGTCGGAGGGCGCGCCCCGGCCGAGAGTGTTCCCTTCCTCTCCGACCGACCTCTCTGCCCGACCTCGCTGAACACCGTGCCTATGAAGGCCTCCGCCGGTTCCGGGGGCGGTGTCCTGCGCTCGGCCTGACAGGGATCGGGGCCGGTATCGAGAGTGGTGGATCCACCGCTCTCGATACCGGTCAGGGGAGTCGGCCGCCCTGCGGGGCGCTCCCGGGCCGGGTCAGGTCCTCGGCTTCGGGTCGGGCAGGGGCGGCGGGGTTCCGCCGAACTCGGGGCAGATCGCCTGGTGGTCGCACCAGTCGCACAGCTTGCTCCGGCGCGGGAGCCACTGGCCCGACCGGGCCGTGCGCTCGATCTCCTCCCAGATCCCGGCGATCTCCGCCTCCGCGGCCCGCAGCTCCTCCTCGGTCGGCTCGTACCAGCGCACCCCGCCGTCGCCCAGGTACATCAGCTGCAGCCGGGTGGGCACCTCGCCCAGCTCGCGCCAGAGCATGACGCCGTAGAAGAAGATCTGGAACTTGGCCTTGTCCTCGAACCGCGGGCGCGGCGACTTGCCCGTCTTGTAGTCCACCACCCGGATCTGCCCGGTCGGGGCCACGTCCAGGCGGTCGACGTAGCCCCGCAGCCGCAGGCCCGACTCCAGGGTGACGTCCATGCGCAGCTCGCGGTCGCGCGGCTCCAGGCGGTGCGGCTGCTCCATCTCGAAGTACCGCTCCACCAGCGGGTAGGCGCCCTCCAGCCACTCCCGCTCGGCCTCGCCGCCCGCCTCGCCGAACAGCTCCGCCGCCTCCGCGCGCGAGGAGCGCAGCCGCTCCCACTGCGGCTCCACCAGCGACCGGGCGGTGCGCGGGGTGCGCGTCTCGGCCGGCAGCTCGAACAGCCGCTCCAGCACCGCGTGCACCAGCGTCCCGCGCAGCGCCGCCGGGCTCGGCTTCTCCGGCAGCCGGTCGATCACCCGGAACCGGTACAGCAGCGGGCACTGCAGGAAGTCCGAGGCCCGTGACGGAGAGAGGGCGGGGAGCGGCGGCGCCGAGGCGGTGTCCATGCCCCCCAACCCTAGGGCGGCGCGCCCGCCGCGCGCACCGCGTAGCCTGGCGGTGTGACCGACAACGGCAGCAGCACCCGGCCCGCGGCGCGGGGCGGGACCAAGCGCGGTTCCGGCCTGCTCATGGGGCGCCCGTTCGGGATCCCGATCTACGTGACCCCGTCCTGGCTCGTCATCGCCGCGATCATCACCATCGTCTACGAGCCCGTGGTGGAGCGGACTCTGGCCCTGGGCCCGGCCTCCTACCTGGTGGCGTTCGCCTTCGCGGTCCTGCTGTACGCCTCGGTGCTGGTGCACGAGCTGGCGCACGCCGTGGTCGCCCGCATGTTCGGCATCCCGGTGCACCGCATCACCCTGTTCATGCTCGGCGGCGTCACCGAGATGCGCCGCGAGGCGGCCACCCCCGGCCGGGAGTTCTGGATCTCCATCGCCGGGCCGCTGCTGTCCCTGGTGCTGGCGGTCCTGGGGTTCGCCGCCCTGCCCTTCGTCGCCCCCGACACCGTCGCCGGGGTCCTCACCTGGCAGCTGTTCGTGGCCAACCTCCTGGTGGGCGTCTTCAACCTGCTGCCCGGCCTGCCGCTGGACGGCGGCAAGGTGGTGCGCGCCATCGTCTGGAAGCTGACCCGGCGCCCGACCGCGGGGACGGTCGTGGCGGCCTGGGGCGGCCGGGTCCTGGCCGCCCTGGTGATGCTGGCGCCGCTGCTGATCGCGCTGCGCACGGGCGAGGCCCCGAGCGTGTTCATGGTCCTGCTCGGCGTGCTGCTGGGCGCCTTCATGTGGATGGGGGCCGGGAGCGCGCTGCGCAACGCCCGCATCCGCGAGCGCATTCCCAAGCTGCGCGCCCGGACCCTGGCCCGCCGCGCCGTGCCCGTCTCCGCCGACACCCCGCTGTCGGAGGCCCACCGCCGGATGGCCGAGGCCGACGCCGGGGCCGTCCTGGTGACCGACTCCTCCGGGGCGCCGGTGTCGCTCGTCGACCCCGCCGCCGAGGAGCGGGTGCCCGAGGACCGCCGCCCCTGGACCCCGGTCTCCCAGGTGTCGGTGGCCATCACCGCGGGGGCGGTGCTCGACGCCGACCTGAACGGCGAGCGGCTGCTGGAGGCCATGCGGCGCACGCCCGCCCCGGCCTACCTGCTGGTGCACGAGGACGGCGGTGTGCACGGGGTGCTGCGCTCGCGCGACGTGGGCGACGCCTTCGCCGGCACCTGACGCCTCAGCGCACCGCCCCGTCCGGCCAGATGACCGTGACGGCGCGGTCCCGCTCCCGGGCATAGGCGACGATGTCGGCCGTACCGCCGGGCCCCCGCGCCGCGCGGCCGTCCCAGACCGCCAGCAGCTCGTCGCTGTGGTCCACCATGTACCGCCCGGCCTCCAGGTGCGCCCACGGGGTGGACTCGGCGAACGGCAGGTGGTGCACCAGTGCCGCGCGCGCCACCAGGGCGTCGTAGACGGGCCGGTGGGCGGGCGGGAGCCCGTCCCGGTAGCGCTCGGCCGGCACGATCGCCTCCAGGTCGGCGCCGGCCTCGATGACGGCCCGGGCGAACAGGGTGTCCGCCCCGTCGGCCAGGCAGCTCAGCCCGATCAGCCCCGGGCCGAGCGCGGCCAGGCGGGCGCGCAGCGCCTCCTCCACCGCCCGTTCGACGTCGGGCGGCAGCCCGCGGTGGCCGGTGACGGCGATGCGTCGCACGCTGCCTCCCCTCTTCTCGCAGGTCTGGCTCCTCGCAGGTCTGGTCGGGGGATACCCCCGGGCGCCGCCGGTCAGACCGCGGCGGGCCCACCGGTGAGCACCTCGGTCAGTCGGGCGTCGAGCCGCTCGGCGGCGCGGGCCCGCGGCCCCCGGTACTCCTTGCGGAAGCGGCGCACCCGGTCCACCACGCGCTCCGAGCGCAGCCGGGTCCCGGTGGACAGCGCCTCCCCGGCCAGCCGGAAGGCCTCGTCGGCGTCGCCGGCGTGCGCGTGCGCCCGGGCCATCTCCACCTGCAGCACCGCGCCCTGCTTGGCTCCGGGCCGCGTGCCGGCGAACGCCTCGGCGAACGCGGCCCGCGCCTGCCCGGGGCGCTTGAGCCGCACGTTCACCAGGGCCCGGTACCCGGCGACCTTGGGGGTGTCGAAGGCGAACACCCACGGCCAGGGCGGGTGGGCGTTGTCGGAGCGCTCCACGCACCGCTCGGCCAGGGCGATCTCCCGGTCGGCCTCGGCGCCGCGGCCCAGCGCCGCGTGCCCCTGGGCGCGCACGCAGGCCAGCCACGCGGTGGCGGTGGGGTGCGCGCCGGGCCCGAGGCGCCGCCCGGCCTCGTGGGCCAGGGCCAGGCCCAGCGCCGGGTCGTCGGCGTCGATCTCGAACGCCGCCAGGCTGCCGAGCATGTACACGTCGAGCAGGCGGCTGCGGGCCCGCCGGGCGCGCTCGACGGCGGCGCGGTAGTAGGAGCGCGCCGAGCCGGCGTCGCCCATGTCGGCGTGCAGCCAGGCGGCGAACCCGGCCGCCTCGCTGGCGGCCGCGGCCACGTCGGCGGCGAACGGCGTGTTCTGGGCGCGGTCCAGGGTGATCCCGGCCAGCTCGACGTGGGCGATCGCGCCCCGGGCCAGGTCGCGGGCGGGCGCGGCGGCGTCCAGCCGCCGCTGGCCGCCGGTGATGGCGCGCAGCGTGGGCGCGGTCTCCTCGTGGATCTCGGCCTGGGNCGGGGCGGCCGCTGCCGACAGCGGCAGCGCCAGCGCGGTCACCGCCGCGGCCTTGCCGAACTCTCTGCGTCGCGTGGGATCCCCCTCGTCCGGATCGCCGGCGCCGCCGAACCGGAGCAGGTGGAGCGGGATGCCCAGGCGTCCGGCCAGTTCGCGCACCTGGTCGACGGTGAGCGACTGCTGGCCGTTCACCACGCGGGACACCCAGCTCTGGGAGTACCCGACCGCCCGGGCCAGCTCGCCCTGCGACCAGCCGCGGTGGCGGCGGACCTCCTCCACGATCGCGGCGATGTCGCACGTGGACAGGGCGGCGGCCATCGGCGGCCGGGTCCAGAATTCCGGTGGCAGAGCGCCGTCTCGGTGGGGCATGAGCCTAGGCTAGGGTCGCCATCAGGTGATGGTGGCTATGTGTGAAAGAAATACTGCTATGCGTAGTCCGCATACAGCTGTCCCCGAAGCGTCCGATGGTGCACAGTCAAGGGACTGAAGTCCCGGTACGACTGGGGATTTCGTCGTCGAACGGGAGGGCGGGCCGGCATGGAGACGCGTGGTTCCGGTGGGTTCAGTGTGACCGGAAGCGGTCATCGGCTTGACAGGGGTCCCGACGCATCCTGGGCGCGTGCGGTGAGCGGGCTGACCGCCGAACTGCGCTCCTGGGGCCTGGAGGCCCGCGTCGACCGGGCCACCGGAACGGTCGAGGCCGCCGGCGCGGAGGGCCGCCGCGTGCAGCGCGCGGTGCTGCGCCCGCACCGGGGCAGCCTGTGGTGGTGGCTGCGGTGGGAGGCCGAGGGCCTGCCGCGCGGCGCCGCGCTTCCCCAGTCTCCGCTCACCCCGGCCGCCGACCCCCGGGGCGCCGCCCGGCGCATCGTCCGCGTGCTGTCCCCCGCCCGCCCCGAGTCCTGACCCCCCGGGACCGGGCCGGGCCCGGGCGGCGCCCCGGGCCCACGGGGCCGGCCGGGTCAGCCGAAGCGCTCGGCCGCCAGCACGGCCGCCCCGGCGATGCCCGCCGCGTTGCGCAGCCCGGCCGGGACCACCTCGGCCCGCAGGTCCAGGTACTTCAGGAACTTGTCCGCCTTCCGGCTGACGCCGCCGCCGACCACGATCAGGTCCGGGGAGAGCAGCTTCTCCATCTCCTCGTAGTACCGCTGCAGCCGCTCGGTGGCCCACTCCTCGTACGACAGGCCCTCGCGCTCCTTGGCCGCCGAGGCGGCCCTCGTCTCGGCGTCGACGCCGTCCAGCACCACGTGGCCGAACTCGGTGTTGGGCACCAGGTGCCCGTCGACCAGCAGCGCCGTGCCGATCCCGGTGCCCAGCGTCGTCAGCAGCACCACCCCGCGCACCCCGCGCGCCGCACCCCAGCGGTGCTCGGCGACCGCCGCCGCGTCGGCGTCGTTGACCGCGGCCACCGCCCGCCCCGTCGCCCCGGACAGCAGCGCCTCCACGTCGGTGCCGATCCACCCGTCGTCCACGTTGGCCGCCGTCTCGACGGTCCCGCGCCGCACCACCCCGGGGAAGGTGACGCCCAGCGCGGCCCCTGAGGGAGCCTTCTCGCCGACGGCCGCCGCGATCTGCGCGACCACCTCCGCGACCGCCCGGGGCTTGGAGGGGTGCGGGGTGTGGATCTTCACCCGGTCGGCGGTGAAGGCCCCGGTGTCCAGGTCCACCGGCGCCCCCTTGATGCCGCTGCCCCCGATGTCCACGCCCATCCCCACGTGCGCGCCCGCTGCCTGGTCCGCCATGTCCGCCTCCTGACTCCGCGGCCCGGGCGGCGCCCGCCGCCCGCTCCGGCCTCCGAGGTATTCGATGCCCGGGCCCACGACCGATTACGCCGCGTCGGCGTACGGGGGATACCCTGGGCCGTCGCGCGCCCGGGCGGCGTCGGCCGGGGGCCGGGGCCGCACCGCGCCGTGCGCGAAGCGACCTGCCCCACGACACCGGAGAGACGAGCACCAGTGACCGGCATCCACGGCCGCCGCGGCCCCTTCGAGGACGGCGACATCGTGCAGCTGACCGACCCCAAGGGCCGGATGCACACCATCACCCTCAAGGCCGGTTCGGCGTTCCACACCCACAAGGGGCGGCTCGACCACGACGACCTCATCGGCCGCCCCGAGGGGAGTGTGGTCCGCTCCAGCTCCGCCGTCCGCTATGTCGCGCTGCGGCCGCTGCTGCTCGACTTCACCCTGTCGATGAAGCGCGGGGCGACCATCGTCTACCCCAAGGACGCCGCGCAGATCCTGGCCCAGGCCGACATCTTCGCCGGGGCCCGGGTGATCGAGGCCGGCGCCGGCTCGGGCTCGCTGTCCTGCTGGATGCTGCGCGCGGTGGGGGAGCACGGCCGGGTCCACTCCTTCGAGCGCCGCGAGGACTTCGCCGAGATCGCCCGCACCAACGTGCGCCGCTTCTTCGGCGGCGACCACCCCGCCTGGGACCTGACCGTCGGCGACCTGAACGAGCGGCTCGCCGAACCGGACGCCCCGCGCGAGGTCGACCGCGTGGTGCTGGACATGCTCGCCCCCTGGGAGTGCGTGGACGCCGTCGCCGACGTCCTGATCCCCGGCGGTCTGGTGTGCGCCTACGTCGCCACCGCCACCCAGGTCTCGCGGGTCGTGGAGGCGCTGCGCGACCACGGCCGCTTCTACGAGCCGCACGCCTGGGAGACCATGGTGCGCGACTGGCACGTGGAGGGCCTGGCCGTGCGCCCGGACCACAAGATGATCGGGCACACCGGCTTCCTGGTGACCGCCCGCCGCCTCGCCGACGACGCCGAGGCCCCCGAGCGGCGCCGCCGCCCCGCCAAGGGCGCCTACGGCGAGGACTGGCAGAAGGCGCAGAAGGGGCAGGAGGCGGGCCGAGGGGCCGCCCCGGAGGCGGCCGGCTCCTAGCGCCCCGGCCTGGTGGGAACGTTACTTTCTCATTACGGCGCGTGTGTCCGTACCAGGGTGACCTAGGCTTTTACAAGATCGAAAAGTGAGGCCTTCGACACTCGCAGCGCCCGGGAGGTTAGGAATAGTCCATGGGTAGGTAGGGTTCCGAGTAGTCGTCCTCTTATAAGGAGGTGGCGGACGTGGCCGATCGCGACGACGAGCGTCAGGCAGAGCGCGACCGTGAAGTCGAAGAGCTCACGGCCCAGGTCTCCTATCTGGAAAAGGAACTCAGCGTCCTCCGGCGCAAGCTCGCCGACTCTCCGCGCCATGTACGGCTGCTGGAGGACCGGCTCCGCGAGGCGCAAGCCAACCTCGCCGCCGCGAACGGGCAGAACGAGCGCCTGGTCTCCACGCTGAAGGAGGCCCGCGACCAGATCGTGGCCCTCAAGGAGGAGGTCGACCGGCTCGCCCAGCCGCCCTCCGGCTTCGGCGTGTTCCTGGGATCGCGTGAGGACGACACGGTCGAGATCTTCACCAACGGCCGCAAGATGCGGGTCAACGTCAGCCCGTCGGTCGACGTGGAGCAGCTGCGCCCCGGCCAGGAGGTCATGCTCAACGAGGCCTTCAACATCGTCGAGGCGCAGTCCTTCGAGACGGTGGGCGAGGTCGTCATGCTCAAGGAGGCCCTTGAGGACGGCGAGCGGGCGCTGGTGATCTCCAACCACGACGAGGAGCGCATCGTCCGGCTGGCCGAGCCCCTGCGCGACGAGCCGATCCGTCCGGGGGACTCGCTGCTGCTGGAGTCGCGCTCGGGGTACGTGTACGAGCGCATCCCCAAGTCGGAGGTCGAGGAGCTGATCCTCGAGGAGGTGCCCGACATCTCCTACACCGACATCGGCGGCCTCGGCGGGCAGATCGAGATGATCCGCGACGCGGTCGAACTGCCCTACCTGCACAAGGACCTCTTCTACGAGCACCAGCTGCGCCCGCCGAAGGGCGTCCTGCTCTACGGCCCGCCCGGATGCGGTAAGACCCTCATCGCCAAGGCGGTGGCCAATTCGCTGGCCAAGCAGGTGGCCCAGCGCACCGGCCAGAACGTCGGCAAGAGTTTCTTCCTCAACATCAAGGGCCCGGAGCTGCTGAACAAGTACGTGGGCGAGACCGAGCGGCACATCCGCCTGGTCTTCCAGCGGGCCCGGGAGAAGGCCGGCGAGGGCACGCCGGTGATCGTGTTCTTCGACGAGATGGACTCGATCTTCCGCACCCGCGGGTCGGGCGTGTCCAGCGACGTGGAGAACACGATCGTCCCCCAGCTGCTCAGCGAGATCGACGGCGTGGAGGGGCTGGAGAACGTCATCGTCATCGGCGCCTCCAACCGCGAGGACATGATCGACCCGGCGATCCTGCGGCCCGGCCGCCTGGACGTCAAGATCAAGATCGAGCGGCCGGACGCCGAGGCGGCGCAGGACATCTTCTCGAAGTACATCACCGACGAGCTGCCCCTGCACGACGAGGACCTCGCCGAGCACGAGGGGTCCCGCTCGGCCACGGTGGACGCGATGATCCAGCGGGTCGTGGAGCGGATGTACTCCGAGACCGAGGAGAACCGCTTCCTGGAGGTCACCTACGCCAACGGTGACAAGGAGGTCCTGTACTTCAAGGACTTCAACTCCGGCGCGATGATCCAGAACATCGTCGACCGGGCCAAGAAGATGGCCATCAAGGACTTCATCGACAACCGGTCCAAGGGCATCCGGGTCTCCCACCTGATGCAGGCCTGCGTCGACGAGTTCAGCGAGAACGAGGACCTGCCCAACACCACCAACCCCGACGACTGGGCCCGGATCTCCGGCAAGAAGGGCGAGCGGATCGTCTACATCCGCACCCTGGTGTCCGGCAAGAAGGGCGCCGACTCCGGGCGGAGCATCGACACGGTGGCCAACACCGGCCAGTACCTGTAAGGACACGGCCGCACGCGGCCCGACGGGGTCCACCGGCGCTGCCGGTGGACCCCTGGTCGTTCCGGTCGTTTCCGGGGCCGGTGCCGTCGAGGCGTCGACGAATCCGGCGATCCATGGCCCCAGGGCGAAGACGTTCGGGCCGACGCCATGGTCGCTGCGGTGAGTGATGCCGGGGTGCGGTAGACACCTGCGTCGGCTTTGGTCACGCCGCGGTCGCTGATGGCGGTGCAGTTCCATGGCCCGTCCTCGCCCATCAGGATGCGGGTGGTCCGGTCGCGAACCCCTGACGTTCGTGCGGCCACGGGCGCGGGACCCGGAGAACGAGCGGCCGCGGTGCCCCCCGTCGTCGGTGCCCTGTGCCAGGATCCGCACCGTTGGAACCGACGGCGCGGAGGACGGGCGTGCCCGGCACCGCCCTGCTGGACGACACCGCCCTGGGCCGGTACACCCGCCGGTCGGCCGGACGTTCGTGGTAGAGGGGTGGTAGCCGTGTGTCCTCGTCGAATCTCCGGGTGCGAAATGCGGGGAACGGCCCTTCCGGCCTTGGCGCCCAGGCACTTGGGCCACAATTCGCGGCGGGGAGTTCAAGACGCCGTATGGGTGGATAACCTTCCACCATGACTGTGCGGCGGATTATGGGCATCGAGACCGAGTACGGGATCTCCGTGCCCGGCAACCCCGGTGCCAACGCGATGGTGACCTCGACCCAGGTGGTCAACGCCTACCTCGCGGCCTCGGCCGCGAGGGCGCGCAAGGCCCGCTGGGACTTCGAAGAGGAGAACCCGCTGCGCGACGCGCGGGGCTTCGACCTCGCACGCGAGGTCGCCGACCCCACCCAGCTCACCGACGAGGACCTGGGCCTGGCCAACGTCATCCTGACCAACGGAGCCCGACTGTACGTCGACCACGCCCACCCCGAGTACTCGGCGCCCGAGGTGACCAACCCCCGCGACGCCGTGCTGTGGGACAAGGCCGGCGAGCGGGTGATGGCCGACGCGGCCCGCAGGGCCGCGGCCGTCCCGGGGGTCGAGCCCATCCAGCTGTACAAGAACAACACCGACAACAAGGGCGCCTCCTACGGCTGCCACGAGAACTACCTGATGCGCCGGTCGACCGCCTTCGGCGACATCGTGCGCCACCTGATCCCGTTCTTCGTCTCGCGCCAGGTGGTCTGCGGCGCGGGCCGGGTCGGCATCGGCGCCGACGGGCGCGAGTCCGGTTTCCAGATCAGCCAGCGCGCCGACTTCTTCGAGGTCGAGGTGGGCCTGGAGACCACCCTCAAGCGCCCGATCATCAACACCCGCGACGAGCCGCACGCCGACCCCGACAAGTACCGGCGGCTGCACGTCATCATCGGCGACGCCAACATGAGCGAGGTCTCCACCTTCCTGAAGCTCGGAACCACCTCGCTGGTGCTGTCGATGATCGAGGACGGCTTCATCGGCATCGACCTGTCGCTGGAGACGCCCGTGGCCGACCTGCGGGCCATCTCGCACGACCCCGCCCTGACCCACCAGGTGCGGCTCCGGGACGGGCGGCGGATGACCGCCCTGCAGATCCAGCGCGAGTACCTGGAGCTGGCCGAGAAGTACGTGCAGGACCGCTACGGCAGCGAGCCCGACGCCGACACCGCCGAGGTCCTGCGGATGTGGGGGAGGACCCTGGACCGGCTCTCCGAGGACCCCGTTCTCTGCGCCGAGGAGCTGGACTGGGTCGCCAAGCTCAAGCTGCTGGAGGGCTACCGCAGCCGCGACCGGCTGGACTGGGGGCACCACCGGCTCCAGCTGGTCGACCTGCAGTACTCGGACGTGCGCCCGGACAAGGGCCTGTACAACCGGCTGGCCCAGCGGGGGCGGATCGAGCGCATGGTCGGCGAGTCGGAGGTCGAGCGCGCCATAACCGAGCCGCCGGAGGACACCCGCGCCTACTTCCGCGGCCGCTGCCTGGCCAAGTACGCCGACTCGGTGGCCGCGGCCTCCTGGGACTCGGTCATCTTCGACCTGCCCGGCTACGACTCCCTGCAGCGCGTGCCCACCCTGGAGCCGAGCCGCGGCACGCGCGAGCACGTGGGCGCGCTCCTGGACGGCGCCGCGACGGCGGCCGACCTCGTCGCCATCCTCACGGGCGGCAAGCGCTGACCCGGCCGGTGCGGGCGGCCCCCGGGCCGCCCGCACCGCTCCCGTGCCCGGGCGTGCGCGGGGGTGTGGCGGGGAACACCTCGCGGCGCGCCGACGTTCGGACGGGTGTACGGACAAAACGGCGCGAACTCGGTAACGTGCGGACAACGGGACCGGCGATCAAGGTTGAGCCGGGCTCGGCTGGGCCAAGATAAGGGCAACGGGCCCCGATCGAGGAGGTTGTGGGATGGCGACCAAGGACACCGGCGGGCAGAAGCACACGACGCGGCGCGACGAGGACGTCGAGGAGGTCGAGGCCGGCGCCGAGGCACAGGAGCGCGACGAGAAGCTGGACGAGGACGTCGACGACATCCTGGACGAGATCGACGACGTCCTGGAGTCCAACGCCGAGGACTTCGTCCGCCAGTTCGTCCAGAAGGGCGGCCAGTAGCCCCGCCTCGACGGGCCGGCCGCGCCAGGTGGGCCCCCGGCGCGCCCGGACCCGGGCCGGTTCGCCCACAGCAGACTCCGGCCGGTAGCCCCACCCCGGTACCCCGGCTGTCAGTAGGGTCGGCGGTACCAGGAAACATCGACAGTCGCCCGCGCCCCGCACGCCCCGCATCCCACCGCGGGGCGCGCGGGGCGCCACCCGAAGGGAGTCGCGTGTCTCAAGCGTTCGAGGGCGGACGGCTGCCCGCCATGTACATGAACCCGGGGCCGGCATCGTTCACCGAGTTCCTCAGCGCCGTCCACCCCGACCTGCTCCCCCGGTGGCAGGACCTGCCGCACGGTACGGACGGCCGGTCCCTCACCCCCGAGGCCACCACCATCGTGGCGCTGACCTTCCCCGGCGGCGTGGTGCTGGCCGGTGACCGCCGGGCCACCTCCGGCACCACCATCGCCAACCGGGACATGGAGAAGCTCTTCCGCGCCGACGAGTTCTCCGCGGTGGCGATCGCGGGCGCCGCCGGGATCGGCATCGAGCTGGCACGGCTGTACCAGGTCGAGCTGGAGCACTACGAGAAGCGCGAGGGCCGGCCGCTGTCCCTGGAGGGCAAGGCCAACCGGCTGGCCAACATGCTGCGCGGCAACCTGGGCCTGGCCATGCAGGGCTTCGTCGTGGTCCCGCTGCTGGTGGGCTACGACGAGGGCCGGGAGGTCGGGCGCATCTTCAGCTACGACCCGGTCGGCGGCCGCTACGAGGAGCACCGCTACCACTCGATCGGCTCGGGCTCGGTCTACGCCCGGGGGTCGCTGAAGAAGCTGTTCACCGAGGACCTGGACGAGCGGCAGGCGGTCACCGTGGCCGTGCAGGCGCTCTACGACGCCGCCGACGACGACTCGGCCACCGGCGGCCCCGACGTCCACCGCAAGATCTACCCGCTGGTCGACGTGGTCACCGACGACGGCTACCGCCGGCTCGCCGCCGACGAGGTGGCCGCGGTCGCCGAGGCCGTGGTGACCGAGCGGTCCGAGCGGCCCGACGGGCCCACGGCGCCGATCGGCTGACCCCCGCCGGGCGCACCGCCCGGCCGCCGACCACCGGAGCACCAGAGCACCGAACAGCAAAGGAACGATCAGCGGTGACGATGCCGTTCTACGTCTCGCCCGAACAGAGCATGAAGGACAAGGCGGACTACGCGCGCAAGGGCATCGCGCGCGGCCGCAGCGCCGTCGTCCTGCAGTACGACGGCGGCATCCTGTTCGTCGCGGACAACATGTCCCGCACGCTGCACAAGATCAGCGAGCTGTACGACCGGGTGGCCTTCGCCGCCGTGGGCCGCTACAACGAGTTCGAGAACCTGCGGCTGGGCGGCGTGCGCTACGCCGACTCCCACGGCTACGCCTACGACCGGCGCGACGTCACCGGGCGCATGCTGGCCAACGCCTACGCCCAGACCCTGGGGACCGTCTTCAGCGAGTCCAACAAGCCCTGGGAGGTGGAGATCGTCGTGGCCGAGGTCGGCGAGGACGCCGACTCCGACCAGATCTACCGGATCACCTTCGACGGCTCGGTCGTCGACGAGAAGGGGCTGCTGGCCATGGGCGGCTCCGCCGACGCGGTCACCACCGCGCTCAAGGAGCGCTTCGACCGGGACGCGCCGCTGAGCGAGGCGCTGTCGGCGGCCATGCACGCCCTGGCCCACGAGAACGGCGAGCGCCGTGAGCTGGACGCGGCCAACCTGGAGGTGGCGGTGCTGGAGCGGGCGCGCGAGCACCGCAAGTTCCGCCGCATCCAGGGGGCCCGGCTGACCCGGCTGATCGAGCAGGGCCGCGGCGCTTCGGGACCGTCCTCCTCCGCCGCGAGCGGCGCCGCGGAGGGCTCGGGGGATTCCGGGGCGGAGGACGCGGACTCCTGACCGGGGCCGCGCCGCCGACCGGTCCGGCCGCGCCCCGCGGAGCATCCGTCGGGCGCGGCCGGTTTCCCCGGGCCGGTCGGAGCCGATAACAACAGTGGAGTCGTCGGCAGCGCGGCGGGGCTCCGGCCGGTGCGGACCGGCCGCCAGGGGCGACCGCGGCTGCCACGGGACGGGAAACGGGTGAGGCCGCGTGGAACGCCGCATTTTCGGACTTGAGAACGAGTACGGCGTCACCTGCACGTTCCGGGGACAGCGCAGGCTGTCGCCGGACGAGGTGGCGCGCTACCTGTTCCGCCGCGTCGTGTCGTGGGGGCGCAGCAGCAACGTCTTCCTGCGCAACGGTGCCCGCCTCTACCTGGACGTGGGCAGCCACCCCGAGTACGCCACCCCCGAGTGCGACGACCTGGCCGACCTGGTCGCCCACGACAAGGCCGGCGAGCGGATCCTGGAGGGGCTGCAGGTCGACGCCGAGCAGCGCCTGCACGAGGAGGGCATCGCCGGCGAGATCTACCTGTTCAAGAACAACACCGACTCGGCCGGCAACTCCTACGGCTGCCACGAGAACTACCTGGTGGGGCGGCACGGCGAGTTCGGCCGACTGGCCGACGTGCTCATCCCGTTCCTGGTGACCCGGCAGATCATCTGCGGGGCGGGCAAGGTGCTGCAGACCCCGCGCGGCGCGCTGTACTGCGTCAGCCAGCGGGCCGAGCACATATGGGAGGGCGTCTCCTCGGCCACCACCCGGTCGCGGCCCATCATCAACACCCGGGACGAGCCGCACGCCGACGCCGAGCGCTTCCGCCGCCTGCACGTGATCGTCGGCGACTCCAACATGAGCGAGGTGACCACCCTGCTCAAGCTGGCCTCGACCGACCTGGTGCTGCGGATGATCGAGACCGGGGTGGTGATGCGCGACTACACCCTGGAGAACCCCATCCGCGCCATCCGCGAGGTCAGCCACGACATGACCGGGCGGCGCAAGGTGCGCCTGGCCAACGGCAGGGAGGCCAGCGCGCTGGAGATCCAGCGCGAGTACCTGGACAAGGTGCAGGCCTACGTCGACCGCAACGGCACCGACGCCACCGGCAAGCGCGTGCTGGAGCTGTGGGCGCGCACCCTGGAGGCGGTCGAGACGCAGAACCTGTCGCTGGTCGAGCGGGAGATCGACTGGGTCGCCAAGTACAAGCTGCTGGAGCGCTACCGCTCCAAGCACGGGCTGTCGCTGTCCTCGCCGCGCATCGCCCAGCTCGACCTGACCTACCACGACATCCACCGCGACCGCGGCCTGTTCTACATGCTCCAGCGCAAGGGCCAGATGGACCGGGTCATCACCGACCTGAGCTCCTTCGAGGCCAAGTCGGTGCCGCCGCAGACCACGCGCGCGCGGCTGCGCGGGGAGTTCATCCGCAAGGCGCAGGAGAAGCGGCGCGACTTCACCGTCGACTGGGTGCACCTGAAGCTGAACGACCAGGCGCAGCGCACCGTGCTGTGCAAGGACCCCTTCAAGGCGGTCGACGAGCGCGTGGAGAAGCTCATCGCCGGGATGTGACCGGCGGCGCCCCGCCGCCGGCCTGCTGCGCGACCTGCTGCGGGACTGCCCGGCGGGGCGCCGATGGATCGGTCGGGAGCAGGGCCGAAAACCCCGTCACCGCGGGGCCCTTAACGCGTTCTTACCCGGATACGGAAGGATCGCCTTTCCGATAGTGTGTCGGGGACCCGAGCCGATTTTGAGGTTGTGCCCTATGCGACGACGTGCCGCCGCCCTCGCGGTACCGTTCTCTGCCGTGCTGCTGGCGGTGTCCGCCTGCGGCACGATTCCCGAGGACTGGAAGACTCCGGCCTTCCTTCGCACCGGTGACGATGTGGACAGCCGGCTGCCGACGGTCAGCGGCGACCGCGGGGAGGAGCCGAAGGTCGACTTCCCCGACATCGCGCCCCCCGGTGAGCAGATCTCCGGCGTGGTCCGGCCCGGGGAGGAGCAGGGCGAGATCGTCCGCGCCGACGACCTGCTGCTCGTCGACATCGTCGACTACCAGTGGACGGACAAGGGCAAGACGGAGAAGACCAACTCCACCTACGAGACCGAGACCCCCTTCCTGCTGTCCATGGAGCAGCTGGGGGAGGAGTTCAACCAGGACCTGGTCAACCAGAACGTCGGCGCGCAGGTGGTGTTCGTCTTCCCCGCGCCCGACCCCGAGCAGGCCCAGGCCCAGGGGACGGACCCCGACGACATCCCCGAGGGCGACTCGGTCTCGGTGCTGGAGGTGCGCGACCGCTTCGGCAAGGGCGACACCGTCCCGGGCGAGCAGACCACCGACGGCGGCGAGGGGCTGCCCACCGCCACCGACAACGGGGCCGCCGAGCCGGACATCTCCATCCCCGACGGCGACCCGCCGAAGGACCTGGAGACGACCGTGCTGGTCGAGGGCGACGGCCCCGAGGTCGAGGACGAGCAGGAGATCGTCGCCCAGTACACCGGCGTGCGCTGGGAGGACGGGGAGGTCTTCGACTCCACCTGGAGCAAGGGCGGCGCGCCCTTCACCTTCCCGCTGGGCCAGGGCCAGGTCATCGAGGGCTGGGACGAGGGCCTCAAGGGGCAGAAGGTCGGCAGCCGGGTCATGCTCGTCGTCCCGGAGGACCAGGCCTACGGCAAGGAGGCCGAGGACAACGGCCAGCCGGCCGGGACCCTGGTGTTCGTCATCGACATCCTGGGCGCCGTCGACCCGCCGCCCCCGGCGGAGGAGGAGTCCGGCTCCGAGGAGGGGGACGGCGGCGACACGTCCTCCGACGAGGGCTCCGATGACTCCGGGGGCTCCGAGGACGAGGAGAAGTAGGGCCCGGTCCGCAGGCGACGGACGGGGACCACGCGCGGGGCGGCCGTACGGCCGCCCCGCGGCGCAGGACCCCGGTCAGCGGGGGGCGGCGGACGGACCGGAGGCCAGCCGGGCCGCGTGGCGCCCGGCGGCGGCCGAGGCCAGGAAGCAGGCCGTGTCCTCGTCGAGCGACCGCCCCATCGTGGACAGGCGCAGCGGCAGCTCCCGCAGCGCCTCCTCCAAGCCGTCCAGGTCCACCTCGACCAGGCGGTGGCGCTCGCCCAGCGGGGCGGCCTCGGCGGCCACCCGCGCGCCGAACGCGCCCTCCAGCGCCGGTACCGGCACGTCCGCCCGCGCCGCGGCGACCCTGCCGTAGGCCGTCAGGCTGTGGTGCGACACCCCCCGGTGGCGCTCGCGCGGGTCGGCCTCGCTCACCCGCAGCGCCGCGACGGGCCGCCCCTCCAGCACCGAGGCCGCGTTGACCGCCTCGCCCGCGGCCACCCCCGAGAAGCCCCACGGCGTGCCCGTGCCCAGGTTCCCGGGCCCCTGCGCCACCACCGCCAGATCGGCCCCGAGCACGTGCCGGGCGGCCAGAAGCCCGCTGTGCACCGTCACCGCCTCCAGATCGCCCCCGAAGGCCTGCCCGGTGGTCACCGAGGCGGCGAGCAGCCCCGCCTCCCTCAGGCCCGCCACGGTGCGGGAGAAGGCCGCCGGCAGGGCTCCGCCGTCGAGCATCACGTACACCGCGCGCAGCCCCGGCCGCTCCCGGTGCGCACCGGCCAGCACCGCGGGCAGGGCCGAGTGCAGGTCCGCGGTCACCACCGGCATGCCCTCCACGCTCCGGGCGTCCCGCAGCAGCTCGTGGCTGGGGGAGTCCTGGCCGTCGACGCCCAGCACCGCCGTCTGCACCGGGGTGTAGCGGGCCTTGACCAGGTGCCCCGGCAGGGGGGAGTCCGGCGGCGGCCGGTCCGGCAGGGCCACCACCATGGCGTAGCCGCCGGTGCCCAGGCCCAGGTCCAGCGCGGTGGTGTTGAGCAGGACCCGGTCGCCCTCCTCAGGGCGGCCCACCAGGTCGGTATAGGCGAGCGCGCGGCAGACCGGCGCCGCCCCGGCCCCGGTGGCCAGGCGGACCTCCAGCTCGACCGCACCCGGCCACGAACGGCCGGTCCCCAGCACCCGTCCTTCACGCCATCGGATCACGGAAAGCACGGTACCTTCGGGGCTGAAGGCCGCCTCGGCGGCGCGCGGCGAAGCGGGGAGGAACGGATCCGCCGATGTCCAGGAAGAAGACGGAACGCCAGCTCAACCTGGTGATCTGCCTGCTGTCGACCCGGCGGTACCTCACGGCCCGGGAGATCCGCGCGACCGTGGCGGGCTATGAGGAGGCCGAGAGCGACGGCGCGTTCAAGCGCATGTTCGAGCGCGACAAGAAAGAGCTGCGCCAGAGCGGCATCCCCGTCGAGACCGGCGGCGGGGACATGTGGAGCGACGAGGAGGGCTACCGCATCTCGCGGGCGGCCTACACCCTGCCCGAGATCGCGCTCCTGCCCGACGAGGCCGCCGTGCTCGGCCTGGCCGCCCGGGCCTGGCGGCACGCCGCGCTGGGCGACGCCGCGGCCGGGGCGATGATGAAGCTGCGCGCCGCCGGGGTGCCCACCGACTCCGACGCCGCCCCCGACCTGACCCCCGTGCTGGCCACCGACGAGCCCTCCTTCCTGCCCATGTGGCAGGCGGTGCGGGACCGGCGGCCGGTGGAGTTCGACTACCGCAAGCCCGGCGCGCACGCCCCCGAGCGGCGGGTGCTGGAACCGTGGGGCGTGGTGAACGTGCGCGGGCGCTGGTACGTGGCCGGGCACGACCGCGACCGCGGCGAGCGCCGGGTGTTCCGCCTGGGGCGCGTGGCGGGCGAGGTGCGGGTGCTCAGCTCGGGTCCGCCGGTGCGGGTCCCCGAGGGGGTGGACGTGCGCTCGGTGGTGCGGGCCCACCGCCCCGAGCCCGAGTACACCGCCCGCCTGCTGGTCGCCGAGGGGGCCGGGCACGAGCTGCGCCGCGCCGCCCGGCGCATCGTCGCCGGCGCGCACACCGGCGCCGGGCACGGCGGGCGCCCCGGCCGGCGCTGGGACCGGCTGGAGCTGCCCTACGCCGACCTGCCCGCCCTGGTGGGGGCGGTGGCCCGGTTCGGCGAGCGGGTCGTGGTCGAGGAGCCCGCCGAGGCGCGCGCCGCCGTCGTGGACCACCTGCGGTCCGTGGCCGACCGGGCCCCCGACGGCGGGGACGGCGGCGCCGTCCCGGAGCCGGACGGCGCGGGGGAGCGGCGGGTGAGCGCCTCGGCGGAGCAGCTGCGCCGGCTGCTGATGCTGGTGCCCTACGCGCTCAGCCACGACGTGCGGGTGCCGGAGGTGGCTGCGCACTTCGGCCTCTCCGAGCGCCAGGTGGTCAAGGACCTGGCGCTGCTGTGGATGTGCGGCCTGCCCGGCTACACCCCCGGCGACCTGATCGAGGTGGACCTGGACGCCGCAGAGGAGACCGGCGAGATCATCATCGGCAACGCCGACGCGCTGGCCGCCCCGCTGCGCCTGACCGCCGACGAGGCGGCCAGCCTCATCGTCGGGCTGGAGCTGCTGGCCGAACTGCCGGGGGCGGCCGGCGGGGACGCCCTGAAGCGGGTGGGCGAGAAGCTGCGCGCGGCGGCGGGCGCGGCGGCCGAGGAGTTCGCCGACTCGGTGGCGGTCCGGGTGGACCTGGACGAGGACGAGCGGGAGAAGCAGCGCCGCTGCGGGGAGGCGCTGCGCGCTGGCCAGCGGCTGCACCTGCGCTACCTGTCCGGCTACGAGGACGAGGTCACCGAGCGGGACGTGGACCCGATGGGCCTGGTCGTGCAGGACGGGCACGCCTTCCTGGAGGGCTGGTGCCGGCTGCGCGGGGGCGTGCGGCTGTTCCGGATGGACCGGGTGCTGGACCTGACGGTGCTGCCCGAGGCGGCCCAGGTGCCGGACTCGGCCCGCAGGCGCGACCTGAGCGCCGGGGTGCTGCAGCTGTCCGAGGACGACGCGCGGGTGACGCTGGAGCTGGAGCCCGAGGCCCGCTGGGTCGCCGAGGAGTACGTGTGCAGCCGCGTGGAGGAGCTGGGCGGCGGCCGCCTGCGGGCGACGCTGCGCACGCCGGCGCCGCGCTGGGTGCGGCGCCTGGCGCTGCGGCTGGGGCCGCAGGCCCGCGTGGTGGCCCCCGCCGACCTGGCGGAGAAGGTCCGCGAGGACGCGGGCCGGGCGCTGGAGGGCTACCGCGGGGGCTGAGCGCGTCCGCCGGCGCGGACGGCACGGCCCACGGGGCCCTCGGTGTGGGTGTCCCGAGGGCCCCGCGCTCCCACGGGCGCCCGCCGCAGGGGCGGGCGCCGCACGGGGGCGGCCCGCTGCCGCCCCCGTGGTCCTAGACGAAGTTCACGTCACTGCACAGGTAGTACGACTGGTCCATGTGCGAGGCCTGCCAGATGGTGAAGACGACGTGGTGCCCGCTGCGCCCGGGCGCGCTGACGTCGATCAGGGTGTCCTCGGCGGGCGGCCGGGCGCCGGTCTGGCGCACCAGCTCCAGGTCGTCCCACGTCAGGGGCTGGGCGGTGGGGTCGAAGCCCGCCCGGGTGACGTAGACGAGGAAGTGGTCGGCGCCGTGCTGGGCCTGGTCGTACAGGTGCAGCGTGAAGTCGGAGCCGACGTCGGTGGTCTTCCACGGGCCGACGGCGTCCATCGAGCTGTAGCGGCCGTTCTGGGTCTCGCCGCCGCTGCACAGGTGCCCGTCGGGGACGGCCTCCTGGTAGTCGCCGCCCACGCCGTCGCGGTACAGGCCCTTCCAGTTCCACATGGCGTTGGGGTCGTCCTGCCATGCCTGCCAGCACATGGGGTCTTCCTGCTCCATGTCCGGGTTGAGGTGGTCGTCCCCCCAGCGCTCCCAGCATCCGTAGTTGCGGGAGGCCGGGTCGACGATCGAGCCGTGGGCGTTGGCCGGGGCGGTCCACGGGATCAGGGCCAGGGGTGCGGCCGCGAGCAGGGTGAGGGTGCGCAGGAGGGGTCGGGAGGTGGTCGGGGGATGTCCAGGGTTCATTGCGCCATCTCCGTGATCCGGCTGTGGGGTCCGGGTTGGGAGCGCTCCCACATTCTTCGCTACCCAGTGCGACCGAAGTGAAACGTACGGTCGGCCACCGGATCGGAAAGGGCGGGCCGCCTGCGGCGCGGAGGCGTCCGCCCGGGATCTCAGAAGGCTTGCGCGATGCCCTCTTAAGGGGAAGAGCGTGGGAGAATCTACGTCATCAAGGACGGGGGTGATCACCCGCTCTTAAGAGAGGCGCCCTCGGCTCCCTGGAGGCCGCCTCACAGGACGGCCCGGATCGTGATCCATTCGTCCGGTCCGTGACGCTTCTGGGCCGGGCGGGTTTCATGTTCGACCGAGTATGGTGGTGGGCGTGCTCGCGATCGTCGGCCTCGCCGCTGTGACCCTCGTCGGCCTGCTGCTCGTGGCGGTGCTGACCGCCCGCATGCTGGCCGCGCTCCACCGCCTGCGCGCGCAGGCGGCCCGGACCCGGGGCGAGCTGGAGCCGCACTACCGCGCCTACCGTGCGCGGACCCGCGGCGCCCGCCAGGTGGTCGAAAGCGACCCCGAATGAGGCGCCGGCGGAGTGCGCGTACGATCAAAGGTGCAGGTAGCGCCTGGGAAAGAGGTTGAAGTCATGGGTATGGACTTTCGGACAGTACTGATCCTGCTGCTGATCGCACTCCTGCTGTTCGGCGCCACCAAGCTGCCCACGCTCGCGCGTTCGCTCGGCCGCAGCGCCCGCATCCTCAAGAGCGAGGCCAAGGGCCTGGTCGACGAGGAGAACGGCGAGCGCAAGGACGGCCAGGACGGGCAGGAGGCCCCCGCCTCCGACCAGCAGGCCCGCCCCGGGCAGGGCGCCTCCGCCCAGCAGGACCGGCAGGCCTACCCGGAGCTGCCCGCCGGCCAGCAGATCGTGAACGAGAAGGGCGAGCCGGTCCGCCGCTACGAGGACTGACCGGAGCACGGGGCGGGCGGACCGCCCGGCGACAGGGACGGACAGGAGCGCGGGCCGCGGGCGGCCCGCTTCGAGGAGCGTTTGCGGGCGATGCAGTACCGGCGACAGCGGCGGAGACCCCCGAGGGACCCCGAAGGGCGCATGCCGCTGATGGACCACCTGCGCGAACTGCGCAGCAGAGTCGTGAAGGCGGCGCTGTTCATCGCCGTGGGCGTGGTCGTCGGCTTCGTCGTCTTCGACCCCGTGTGGGAGGCCCTCCAGGCGCCCTACTGCCGGCTGCCGGCCGAGGTCCGGGACGGCGGCGACGGCTGCGAACTCATCTTCACGGGCATCTTCGACCCCTTCTTCCTCAAGTTCAAGGTCGCGGTCGTCGTCGGGCTGCTCATCACCACCCCCTTCTGGCTGTACCAGCTGTGGGCCTTCATCGCGCCCGCGCTGCGCGGCAGGGAGAAGCGCTACACCTACTTCTTCGTGGCCGCCGCCGTGCCGCTGTTCCTGGCCGGGTCCGGGCTGGCCTACTACATCACCGGCCTGGCGCTGGAGGTGCTGTTCGGCTTCGCCACCGAGGACATGGTGGCGATGATCACGATCACCAACTACCTGAACTACATGATCCTGATGATCCTGGTGTTCGGGTTCGCGTTCGTGGCGCCGCTGATCGTGGTCCTGCTGAACCTGCTCGGGGTGGTCTCCCACGCCGGGCTCGCCCGGTGGCGCCGCCTGATCATCTTCGCGATCTTCGTCGTCTCGGCCATGGTGACCCCGGCCGAGCCGATCTCCATGCTGGCGCTGGCGGTCCCGCTGATCGTGCTCTTCGAGGTCGCCGAACTGTTCTGCCTGGTCCACGACCGCCGCAGGGGCGGCGGGGAGCTCGGCGAACTCGACGACGACGAGATCTCGCCACTGGATGACGACGAGCCCGCCGCCGACGCGGACCGGAAGCGCTAGGGTCGCCCCGAAGACCGTCCCCGGCACCGCCCCGGACCGGGCCCGGGGCCGTGCACACCCCTGAGAGGACCCGCCCCATGAGTGAAGAGAGCAAGCGCGAGCTGCCGCCCGAGGCCATGGGCAACGAGAAGTGGCACGACACCACCGACGCGGTCTGGTACCGCTCGTCGCTGTCGCGCGAGGACTCCGAGGCGATCGTGGAGGTCGCCAAGTTCGACGACGGCTTCCGGGCCGTGCGCGACGGCAAGAACCCCGAGAAGGGCATCCTGTTCTTCACCCCGCAGGAGTGGGAGGCGTTCGTGCTCGGCGCCAAGGACGGCGAGTTCGACATCCCGGAGGAGTACCTGACCGAGGAGGAGCGGCGCATCCAGCGCGGCGAGGTCGAGGTGCACGCGGTGCCGTCGCCGCTGAACAGGAAGCGCCCCGAGGAGAGCGCCGGCTCCTGAGGCCGGGCCGGAGCCGGGGCGCCCCCACGGGCTACCGGTCGGTATCCTCACTGCACCCGGGAATCCCCCTCGGGCGCCCCCTGGATCCGGCCTGACAGGAAGCCCCCCATGTCGCCCAGCATCGCCGTCCTGGTCAACCCCTCCTCCCGCCGCGGCCGGGCCGCCGTCGCCGCCCGCCGCCTGCTGGCCGAACTGCGCTCCGCTGGCGCGCACACCACCGTGCTCGTCGGCCGCTCGGCCGCCGACAGCGCGCGCCTGGCCCGCGAGGCGGCCGAGAAGCGCCCCGACGCGCTGGTCGCGGTCGGCGGCGACGGGCTGGTCAACACCGCCGTGCAGGGGGTCGCGGGCACGGACGTGCCGCTGGGCGTGCTGCCCGCGGGCACCGGGAACGACATCGCCCGCGAGTTCGGCTTCGGCCCCTCGCCGGCCGATGCGGCGCGCCGGGCGCTGCACGGCCGTGCGGTGCAGGTGGACGCGGTGTCCTGCGCCGGGGGCGAGCGCGGCCCCGGCTTCCACTACCTGAGCGTGCTGGCGTGCGGCTTCGACGCCCGGGTCAACGAGCGGGTGAACGGCTTCGCCGTCTCCCTGGGGCCGGCCAGCTACCTGGCGGGGATCGCTGCCGAGCTGCGCTCGTTCCGCCCGGTGCCCTTCCGGCTGGAGGTCGACGGCCGCGTGGTGGAGGCCGAGGGGATGCTGGCGGCGGTGGGCAACACCCGCAGCTACGGGGGCGGGGTCCGGGTGTGCCCGGGCGCCCGCCCCGACGACGGGCTCCTGGAGGCGGTGTTCGTGCACGCGGTCGCGGTCGGCGACTTCCTGCGGTTCTTCCCCCGGGCGCTCGGCGGGACCCACGTGGACCTGGACGAGGTCGAGGTGCTCACCGGGCGCCGCGTGGCGGTGGAGGCCGAGCCGGGCCCCGACGGCCGTCCGGTCGCCGGGTACGCCGACGGCGAGCGGGTGGGCACCGTGCCGCTGGTGTGCGAGGCGGTGCCGGGGGCCGTGCACCTGCTGCGGTGAGCGCCGGAGGGGGCGGCGCGCCGCTGCGCCCGCGCCCGCTGCGCCCCCGCCGGACGTGCCCTTCGTCGCCGGTCGTGTCGGGAACGCCATAGGCTGGGGACGATGAGTACGCACGCCGAGCGGTACGCCGCGTTCCGCCGCCGACAGGCCCAGACCAGTCCCGCGGTCGAGGAATTCCAAGGGCTCTACGGATTCGAGTTCGATCCCTTCCAGGTGCGGGCGTGCCGGGCGCTCGAACAGGGCCACGGCGTGCTGGTCGCCGCCCCCACCGGCTCGGGCAAGACCATCGTCGGCGAGTTCGCCGTGCACACGGCGCTGCGCGACGGGGGCAAGTGCTTCTACACCACGCCCATCAAGGCGCTGTCCAACCAGAAGTACAACGACCTGGTGGCCCGCTACGGGGCCGACCGGGTCGGGCTGCTCACCGGGGACAACAGCGTCAACGGCGAGGCGCCGATCGTGGTCATGACCACCGAGGTGCTGCGCAACATGCTCTACGCGGGCTCGCACACCCTGTCCGGGCTGGCGTTCGTGGTCATGGACGAGGTGCACTACCTCGCCGACCGCTTCCGGGGCGCGGTGTGGGAGGAGGTGATCATCCACCTCCCCGAGTCGGTGCGGATCGTGGCGCTGTCGGCCACGGTGAGCAATGCCGAGGAGTTCGGCGAGTGGCTGCAGCAGGTGCGCGGCGACACCACGGTCATCGTGGACGAGAAGCGCCCGGTGCCGCTGTGGCAGCACGTGATGGTGGGCCGCAGGCTGCACGACCTGTTCGTGCCGCTGGAGGCGGCCGGAGCCGAGGAGGGCGACGGCGAGGAGGGCTCGTCGGGCCGGCGGCGCTCCCGCAAGCGGGACCGGGGCCGGCGCGGCGGCGACGAGGACGCGCCGGTGCACGTGGAGGTCAACGGCGAGAAGATGCGGATCAACCCGCGGCTGATCCGCTTCGCGCTGGAGGACGAGCGCGTCACCCAGCTCGCGCACCGGCGGCGGCACCCGCAGACGCGGTCCCGCAGCGCACCGCGTCCGCGCGCCAAGCACGCCCCGCCGAGCCGGGTGCAGATCATCGACGAGCTGGACCGCGACGGCCTGCTCCCGGCGATCACCTTCATCTTCAGCCGGGCCGGGTGCGACGCGGCGGTGCGCGAGTGCGCGGCGTCGGGGCTGGTGCTGACCACCGAGGAGGAGGCGGCCCGGATCCGCGAGTACGCGGAGCAGCAGTGCGCCGACATCCCCGCGGCCGACCTGGCGGTGCTGGGGTACCACGACTGGCTGCGGGCCCTGGAGTGCGGGCTGGCCGCGCACCACGCCGGGATGCTGCCCACCTTCAAGGAGGTGGTCGAGGCCCTGTTCTCCCAGGGCCTGATCCGGGCGGTGTTCGCCACCGAGACGCTGGCGCTGGGCATCAACATGCCCGCCCGCACGGTGGTCATGGAGAAGCTGGACAAGTGGAACGGCGAGACGCACGCGCCGCTGACGCCGGGGCAGTACACCCAGCTGACCGGGCGCGCGGGCCGGCGCGGCATCGACGTCGAGGGCCACGCGGTGGTGGTCTGGCAGGCCGGCACCGACCCCGAGGCGGTGGCGGGACTGGCCAGCACCCGCACCTACCCGCTGGACTCCAGCTTCCAGCCCTCCTACAACATGGCGGTCAACCTGGTGGGCCAGGTGGGCCGGGACCGCAGCCGCAACATGCTGGAGGCCTCCTTCGCCCAGTTCCAGGCCGACCGGGCGGTGGTGGGCCTGGTCAAGCGGCTGCGCAAGCAGGAGGAGGCGCTGGCCGGGTACGCCGAGGCGGCCACCTGCCACCTGGGCGACTTCATGGAGTACGCGCGGCTGCGGCGCCGGTTGAGCGACATCGAGGCCGAGGGGTCGCGCAAGCGCACCGCGCGCCGGCGCGACGAGGCGATGGAGGCGCTGGAGCGGCTGCGCCCGGGCGACGTGATCCGCGTTCCGGCGGGCCGCAGCCGCGGCTTCGCGGTGGTGCTCGACCCGGGGCTGCGCGGGGACGTTCCGGCGCCGCTGGTGCTGACCGCGGACAAGCAGGTGCGGCGTGTCAACGCGGCCGACTTCCCGGTGCCGGTGGAGGCGGCGGGGCGGGTGCGGATCCCCAAGTCGTTCTCCACGCGCTCGCCCAAGTCCCGGGCCGACCTGGCGTCGACGCTGCGCAACAAGCTCGACGACGGGTCCATCGACACCCGGGCGGCGCAGCCGCTGCGCGGCTCCAAGGAGGAGGACCCGGAGATCGCGGAGGTGCGCGCCGAGATGCGGCGGCACCCCTGCCACGGCTGCGCCGACCGGGAGGACCACGCGCGCTGGGCCGAGCGGTACTTCCGCCTGCAGAAGGAGACCGACGGGCTGCGGCGCCGGGTGGAGGGGCGCTCGCACGTCATCGCGCGCACCTTCGACCGGGTGTGCGGGGTGCTGCAGACCCTGGGCTACCTCGACCCCGGGACCGGGGACGAGGTCACCCCCGACGGCCGGGTGCTGGCCCGGCTGTACTCGGAGCTGGACCTGCTGGTGGCCGAGTGCCTGCGCCGGGGGGTGTGGGACGGAATGGACCCGCAGGAGCTGGCGACGTGCGTGGCGTCGCTGGTGTACGAGTCGCGGCGCAACGACGACCCGTTCCCGCGCGTGCCGGAGGGCCCGGTGGGCGAGGCCCTGGAGGAGATGGAGCGCCTCTGGGCCGACCTGCACGAGGTCGAGCGGGAGCACAGGGTGTCGTTCCTGCGCCGCCCGGACATGGGCTTCGTGTGGGTGGCGCACCGCTGGGCGCGCGGCGACCGGCTCGACCGCATCCTGGGCGAGGCGGACATGCCGGCGGGCGACTTCGTGCGCACGGCGAAACAGCTCATCGACCTGCTCGGCCAGATCGCTGGGGCGGCCCCGGAGGAGAGCGGCGTGCGCCGCACCGCCCGCAGGGCGGTCGACCTGGTCAAGCGCGGCGTGGTCGCCTACTCCTCGGTGGGCTGAGGCCCGCCCGGACCAGGGGAGCCGCTTCGGGACGGAAGGCCCGCGTGGCGCCCGGGACGGTGTGGCACCGGGAAGCGGCGGGGATGGTCCTCGAACATGCGGACAGGGGCGCGACGGGCGCCCGACCGTGAGAGGAACGGACGTCGTCGATGCCTGAGCGCACACTGATGGTCACCAACGACTTCCCGCCCCGCGAGGGCGGGATCGAGGTGTTCGCCTACGAGATCGCGCGGCGCCTGGCCGGGCCGGACGGCACCGGGGTGACCGTGCTGGCCTCGGGGCGGCGCGGCGGCACGGCGGGGGAGGGCCCCGAGCGGTTCGACCGCCGTCAGCCGTTCGAGGTGGTGCGGGTCGACACCGCGATGCTGCTGCCCACGCCCCGGGTGGCCCGCCGGGCGGCGGAGCTGGCGGCCGAGCGCGGCTGCACCCGGGTGGTGTTCGGCGCGGCGGCGCCGCTGGGGCTCATGGCCGGGCGGCTGCGCCGCGACGGCGGGGTGCACAGGATCGTGGGGCTCACCCACGGGCACGAGGCGTGGTGGGCGCGGCTGCCGGCGACGCGGCGGCTGCTGCGGCGCATCGGCGAGGGCGTGGACCACCTGACCTACATCGGGGGGTACACCCGGGACGCGATCGCGCCCGCCCTGTCGCCGGCGGCGCGGGAGCGGATGGTGCGGCTGGCGCCGGGCGTGGACACGGGGCTGTTCCGACCGGGCGGCGACGGCGCGGAGGTCCGGGAGCGGCACGGCCTGGGGGAGGGGCCGGTGGTGCTGAGCGCGTCCCGGCTGGTGCCCCGCAAGGGCGTGGACGCGCTGATCCAGGCGATGCCGTGGGTGCGGGCGCGCATTCCGGACGCGCGGCTGCTGGTGGTCGGCGACGGCCCGGACCGGGAGCGGCTGCGGCGGCTGGCGGCGTGGACGGGCGTGGAGGGCGAGGTGGTCTTCGCCGGCACGGTGGCGCACGCGTCCATGCCGCCCTACTACGCGGCCGCGGACCTGTTCGCGATGCCCTGCCGGACGCGGAGGCTGGGCCTGGAGGCCGAGGGGCTGGGGATCGTGTTCCTGGAGGCGGCGTCGTGCGGCCTGCCGGTGCTGGCGGGCTCGTCCGGGGGCGCGCCGGAGACCGTGGCCCACGGGACGACCGGGTACGTGGTGGACGGCGGCGACGCCAGGGAGATCGCCGACCGCATCACCCGGGTCCTGACGAGCGGATCGAGGGCGAAGGCGATGGGCGAGGCGGGCAGGAAGCGCGTCGACCACGCCTGGACCTGGGACGGCGCCGCCGAACGCTTGGAGAGGCTGTTGGAGGGATAGCGGCGGGCGGGCATCGGGAACGGGGCGCCCCCTTCCGTCTCCATTCGGCCGGTTCGCCGCCTGCTCTGATCCGGGGCTCCACGATAGGAGCCTCACAGGGTGAAATGCGGTGGAAGACGTGGATGTCGACGGGGGTTTTCCTCGTCTGCCCTTTTCACCTCGAAAGATGTAGCCTTGATGTCTGGGAGTGCATACGTGGCACCCCCGACCTGGGCAAGGGGGCCCTCATGGAGATGAGGCTCATCCTTACGGCGTGCATTTCCGCGTCAGTAGCGCTCGCCGTCGGTTTTCTCGGGGGATGGTTCGCCTATCAGGCCTATCTTGCCGCCTCTCTGTCCGATGTCGCGGGGGACCTCGAAGAGGAGTCGGCCGGAGNGGGGGCGGGGGGAGCCGGTCGAGGAGGAGGCTGAACCCGAGGGGGCGGGCGACGAGGTCGGCGCCGGTGCCCCGGAGGCGACCGGCCCCTCGGACGGCCTGTTCGAGTACGAGATCGACGGCACCGACACGGTCGGCGCGTACAAGGACGAGGACTGCGGGGAGACCCACCACCCCTCGGGGGACCGGTTCATCGTCCTCGGAGTCACGGCGACGAACACCGGAACGGAAGCATCGATGCCGGCCGTGGACCCCGGGGAGGTGACCGGCTGGACCGAGGACGGCAGGGCCTTTGAGACGTCCTGGGACATCTGTTCGTTCGCTGAAGACATCAACCCGGGCACCTCGACGGAGTACGAGGTCGTCTTCGATGTCCCGGATGGAACGGAGTTCGCCGTGGTCCAGCTCTCCGCGTACGAGGCGCCGGATGTGGCCGTGATCGGCGTCGGGTAGACGGCGCCCGGTCCGTCGTGGTGCGGCCGGTCGGCAGTAGTCGTGCCCCCGAAGGCCCCCTTCGTACCTGCATGGGCTACAGTGCCGCATGTCACCATATAGTAGGACGACCAAATATCTCGGTGTCCCCGCGCGACTTGGTTAGGGAACGACATGGCCGTTGAGCGCACGCTGCCCACCCCCGAGGGGGAGGACCTCCTCGGGCTCGTCCGCGATCTCGCGGGCAAGGAGATCGCCCCGCGGGCGGCGGAAGGGGAGGAGCGCGCCGAGTTCCCCCGCGACCTGTTCCGGCTGCTCGGGAGCTCCGGGCTGCTCGGGCTGCCCTACCCCTCCGAGTACGGCGGCGGCGACCAGCCCTACGAGGTCTACCTCCAGGTCGTCGAGGAGCTGGCCTCCGCCTGGCTCGCCGTCGGCCTGGGCCTGAGCGTGCACACCCTCTCCTGCTACCCGGTGGCCTCCTCCGGGTCCCCGGAGCTGAAGGACCGCCTTCTGCCCGACATGCTCGGCGGCGGCCTCCTCGGCGCCTACTGCCTCTCCGAGGCGCACTCCGGCTCCGACGCCTCCGCCCTTTCCACCCGCGCGGTGGCCGACCCCTCCGCCCCCGCCGACGGCTACACCGTCGAAGGCGCCAAGTCCTGGATCACCCACGGCGGAGCCGCCGACTTCTACACCCTCTTCGCGCGCACCGGCGGTCCCGGCGCCTCGGGCATCAGCTGCCTGCACGTGCCCGCCGACACCCCCGGCGTGGCCGCCGACGCCCCCGAGCGCAAGATGGGCATGTCCGCCTCGCCCACCGCCGTCGTGCGCTTCGACGGCGTCCGGGTGCCGGCCGACGCCCTGGTGGGGGAGGAGGGCTCCGGCTTCTCCATCGCCCTGTCCGCCCTGGACTCGGGGCGGCTCGGCATCGCCGCCTGCGCGGTGGGCGTGGCCCAGGCCGCGCTGGACGCCGCCGTGGAGTACGCCAAGGAGCGGCGGCAGTTCGGCCGCGCCATCGCAGAGCACCAGGGGCTGTCCTTCATGCTCGCGGACATGGCCACCAAGGTGGAGGCCTCCCGCGAGCTGTACCTGGCGGCCGCCCGGCGCCGCGACGCCGGGCGCCCCTTCGGTACCCAGGCCGCGATGGCCAAGCTCTTCGCCACCGACACGGCGATGCAGGTCTCCACCGACGCCGTGCAGGTCTTCGGCGGCTACGGCTACACCCGCGACTTCCCCGTCGAGCGCTACATGCGCGAGGCGAAGGTCCTGCAGATCGTCGAGGGCACCAACCAGATCCAGCGCATGGTGGTCGGCCGCTCGCTCACCGGCGACCGCTGAGGTCCGGCGGGGGGCCTCCGGTCCCCGGCAGGGGCCCTGCGCCCCCCGTTCCGCGCCCGTGCGTCCGCAACCGGCCACGGGCGCGGAATCCGGTTTGCGCCGAGGGAAACAGATTCGTAACAGGCGTCCCCCGATCACTGTTAAGGCGGGACTTCGCCTGATACCACAATGGCGTGGAGCCGATGTGGTCCACGGCACAGCGTGTCCCGCCCCGAGGAGAACCGGTGAGGAGACCGGCCGTTTCCGAGGAGGAGGCGGTGCGCGCCGTACGACTCGGGTCGGGTGGAGGCGCAACGTGGCCAATGTCCGCTTGGACGGCGTTTACAAGATCTACCCCGACGGCACGCGCGCGGTCGACGACCTGAGCCTGGACATCGCCGAGGGCGAGCTCCTGGTGCTGGTAGGGCCCTCCGGGTGCGGCAAGACCACCGCCCTGCGGATGGTGGCCGGCCTCGAGGAGATCAGCCGCGGCACCGTGGCCATCGGCGAGCGCACCGTCAACCGGGTCTCCGCCCGTGACCGGGACGTGGCCATGGTCTTCCAGAGCTACGCCCTGTACCCGCACCTGAGCGTCCGGGACAACATCGCCTTCGGCCTGCAGCTGCGGAGCATGCCCAAGGCCGAGATCGCCGAGCGGGTGGCCAAGGCCGCCGCGACCCTCGGCCTGACCGACCACCTGGACCGCAAGCCCCGCAACCTCTCGGGCGGCCAGCGCCAGCGCGTGGCCATGGGGCGGGCCATCGTGCGCAACCCGCAGGCCTTCCTGATGGACGAGCCGCTGTCCAACCTGGACGCCAAGCTGCGGGTGCAGATGCGCGCCGAGATCTCCCGCATCCAGCGCGACCTGGGCGTGACCACCGTCTACGTCACCCACGACCAGGTGGAGGCGATGACCCTGGGCGACCGGGTGGCGGTGATGAAGAAGGGCGTCCTGCAGCAGGTCGCCCCGCCCCAGGAGCTCTACGAGCGGCCGGTGAACCTCTTCGTGGCCGGGTTCATCGGGTCGCCGGCGATGAACCTGCTCCAGGGGCGCCTGGAGGGCGACGGGGACGGTGCCGTCCTGCACCTGGGCGACCAGGCCCTGGGCGTGCCGCACGCGCTGCTGGACGAGCGCCCGGCCCTGCGCGGCTACCTGGGGCGCGACATCGCCGTGGGCATCCGCCCCGAGGACATGGAGGACGCCGACCTGGAGGGCGCGGGCGGCGCGTCCGGCGGCGCGGCGGTGCTGGCCTCCACGGCCGACCTGGTCGAGGCGCTCGGCGCCGAGCTGCTGGTGCACTTCGTGCTCTCGGCGCCGCCGGTGGTCACCGACGACACCCGCGAGCTGGCCCGTGACGCCGGGGCCGACGAGGGGGAGGTGCCCGGCGAGGGCACCGTGATCGCCAAGTTCAGCCCCCGTTCACGGGTGGCCGAGGGCGCGCCGGTGCGGATCCGGGTGGACACCGGCCGACTGTACTTCTTCGACCCCGAGAGCGGCGCCGGGATCTGGGGGGAGCCCGGGGACGCGGACCCCAGAGAGGTGGGCGATGACTGAGCACAGGTGGAGTGCGCGCGGCGGCGTGGCGCTGGCCGCGGCCGGGGCGCTGGTCGCTGCCGGGTGCGCGCCCGGCGACGGCGGCGGCGCGCCGGGCGGAGGCGACCTGCAGGGCGTGCAGCTGAAGGTCGCCGCAAAGTGGACCGGGGTGGAGCAGGAGAACTTCGTGGAGGTGCTCAGCGCCTTCGAGGAGGAGACCGGCGCCACCGTCGAGTACGAGCCCACGGGCGAGGACACCGGCGCCTACCTGGGGCCCAAGATCGAGGCGGGCGAGCCGCCGGACGTGGCGCTGCTGCCCCAGCCGGGGCTGCTGGAGGAGTACGCCGCCCAGGACGCCCTGGTGCCGCTGTCCGGCGACGCGGCCTCGGCGCTGGAGTCGAACTACACCGACTACTGGCGCGACCTGGGCTCGGTGGACGGCGAACCGTACGGCATCCTGCTCAAGGCGGCCCACAAGTCGATCGTGTGGTACCGCCCCGACGCCTTCGACGCCGCCGGGGTGCAGCCCCCGCAGACCTGGGACGACATGGTCGGCACCACGGCCTCCACCCTCTCCGACGCCGGCGAGACGCCCTTCGCGATGTGCGGGGCCTCGGGCTGGACGCTGACCGACTGGTTCGAGAACGTCTACCTGTCCCAGGCCGGGCCGGAGAACTACGACCGGCTGACCGCGCACGAGATCCCCTGGACCGACGAGTCGGTGGTCCAGGCCCTGGAGACCCTGGGCGAGGTGTGGGGCGAGCCGGACTACATGGTCGGCGGCACCTCCGGGGCCGTGCAGACCGACTTCCCCACCTGCGTCACCCAGGTCTACGGGCAGCAGGAGGCGGCCATGGTCTACGAGGCCGACTTCGTCGCGGCCAGCGCGACCGAGGCCGGGGCGACCGTGGGCGAGGACGCCCGGGCGTTCCCCTTCCCCTCGGTCGGCGAGGCCGCGCCGGTGGTGGTCGGCGGCGACATCGCGGTGGCGATGAGCGAGAACGAGGGCACCCAGGAGCTGCTGGCCTACCTGGCCTCCCCGGAGGCCCAGAGCACCTGGGCCGGCCTGGGCGGCTACCTGTCGGCCAACTCCCAGGTGCAGCCCGACGCCTACGACGACGACTTCACCCGGCAGCTCGCCCAGACCGTCCTGGACGCCGGCGAGGACGTCCGCTACGACATGTCCGACCAGGTGCCCAGTCGGTTCGGGGCCACCGAGGGGCGCGGCATGTGGGCCGCGCTGCAGGACTTCCTGCGCGACCCGGGCGACCCCGAGGCCGCCGCCCAGGAGCTGGAGGACGCCGCGCAAGAGGCGTCCTGACCCCGGCCGGGTCCGGCGGCCCCCGCACCCCGGGGCCGCCGGGCCCGCCTCCCCCGGCACCAGCGACAGCGGAGAGGAGGGCGCGCGGCGCACCGCGAGGGCGCGCCGCGCCGCACCGCGATGGCCGAGACCTCACAGCCGCCGGAGGCGGGAGGCGCCGCACCGGGCGGCCCTGCGGCCGGCGAGGAGCCCGGGCCCCAGGAGCCCGGGCGCGCGGGGGCGTTGGGCCCCCCGGGCTGGCTGGCGCTGGCCTTCCTGCTGCCGGCCCTGCTGTTCCTGGGCGCCTACATGCTCTATCCCATCGGGTTCTCGGTGTACCGGAGCCTGTGGGACGCCTCCGGCACCACGTTCGTGGGACTGGAGAACTACCTGCGGATGTTCACCAACCCGCCCACGTTCGTGGCGCTGCGCAACAACGTGGTGTGGGTGGTGGTGGCGCCGATCGCCGTGACCGTCGCCGGGCTGATCTTCGCGGTGCTGACCGAGCGGATCCGCTGGGCCACCGCGTTCAAGCTCGTGGTGTTCATGCCGATGGCCGTGTCCTTCCTGGCCTCCGGCGTCATCTTCCGCCTGGTCTACGAGCAGGACCCCGAGCGCGGGCTGGCCAATGCGGTGATCACCACCGTGCAGGACACCGTCGCCCCTGCGGGGGCCTACCCCGACGCCCGCCCGCGCGAGGGGGCGGGCCTGGCCGAGGGCCCCGAGGGCGGCTACCGGCTGGAGGCCGAGGCGGCGCCGGGTGAGGGGGTCGCGCTCCCGCTCGTGGGGGTGGCCGCCGACGACCTGCCCGCCTCGGCCGGACCGGCCTCCGGGCCCCCGGACGCGGGGCCGGAGGCGGTCACCGGAACGGTCTGGCTGGACTTCACGCCCGGCGGTGGCGGCGAGGAGGGCGCGATCGACCCGGAGGAGCGGGGCCTTCCCGGCGTCCAGGTGCGCCTGGTCGAGGCCGACGGCTCGACCGCCGCCACCGCGAGGGCCGGCGGCGACGGCTCCTTCGCCTTCGAGGGCGTGGAGCCCGGCGCGTACTCGGTGGTCCTGGACGGGCGCAACTTCGCCGAGCCCTACCGGGGCGTGACCTGGCTGGGGCCCACGCTCGTCACCCCGGCGATCATCGGCGCCTACCTGTGGGTGTGGGCGGGCTTCGCCATGGTGCTCATCGCGGCCGGCCTCGCGGCGATCCCCCGCGAGGCCCTGGAGGCGGCGCGGGTGGACGGCGCCACCGAGTGGCAGGTGTTCCGCCGGGTCACGGTGCCGCTGCTCTCGCCGGTGCTGATGGTGGTGTTCGTGACCCTGATGATCTATGTGCTGAAGATCTTCGACCTGGTCTTCGTCATCGCCCCCGGATCGGTGCAGGCCGACGCCAACGTGCTGGCGGTGGAGATGTGGCGGGTCGCCTTCGGCGCCAACGACCAGGGGCTGGGCAGCGCGCTGGCGGTGTTCCTGCTGGTGCTGGTCGTGCCCGCGATGGTGTTCCAGATCCGACGGTTCCGCCGGGAGAACTCATGAGCGACGACGCCGCGGCCACGGCTCCCCCCGACGCGCGGCCGGACCCGCCGCCGGAACCGGACGGGGGCGAGGGGGCGCCCCGCCGCTCGGCGGCCTCGCGGGCGGCGGCCCTGCTGGGGTCTGGCGCGGTGCAGGTGCTGCTGGTGCTCATCGCGCTGTTCTGGCTGGTGCCCACCCTGGGCCTGTTCGTCTCCAGCCTGCGCACCCCGGCCGACAACGCCGCCTCGGGGTGGTGGACCGCGCTGGCCCGGCCGGCCGAGCTCACCCTGGCCAACTACGCGGGCCTGCTGGACAACCCGGTGTTCGTCGGCTCGTTCTGGAACACGGTGCTGATCACCGTCCCCTCGACCCTGCTGATCGTGGTGATCGCCTCCCTGGCCGGCTACGCGCTGGCGTGGATGGAGTTCCCCGGGCGGGACTGGCTCTTCCTGGGCGTGGTGGCGCTGCTGGTGGTGCCCATCCAGGTGGCGCTGGTGCCCATCGCCCAGCTCTACGGCGGGGCGGGCATCTACGGCTCGATCGTGGGCGTGGTGCTGTTCCACGTGGGCTTCGGGCTGCCGTTCGCCATCTTCCTGCTGCGCAACTTCTTCGCGGCGATCCCCCGGGACCTGCTGGAGGCGGCGCGGATGGACGGCGGCAAGGAGCTGACCATCTTCCGCCGGGTGATCCTGCCCCTGGGCGGTCCGGCGATCGCGTCGCTGACGATCTTCCAGTTCCTGTGGGTGTGGAACGACCTGCTGGTGGCGCTGGTGTTCGCCGACGCGGCCAACCAGCCCATGACCAAGGCCCTGCAGGCCGAGATGCGCCAGTTCGGGGCCAACATCGACGTGATCTCCTCGGGCGCCTTCATCTCGATGGTGGTGCCCCTGGTGGTCTTCTTCGCCTTCCAGCGCTACTTCGTCCAGGGGGTGATGGCGGGGGCCGTCAAGTAGCCGCCGGCCCGGAACGCGAAAGGGGCGGGGGCGCCGCGCGCCCCCGCCCCTGCTCTCAGGGCCCCGCTCCGGGTCTCAGCGCACCGGGCCTCAGCGGTTGTCCGGGTGGCCGATGGCCAGGCCGCTCTCCTTGTCGAAGAAGTGCAGCTGGGTGACGTCCACCGACAGCGTGATCTGCTGCCCGTGGGTCACCTCGCTGCGCGGGTTGACGCGCGCGGTGAACACCGACTTGTCGCCGGCCAGCGGCAGCCCGCTCCCGGAGCCGGCGTCCTCGCCGTCCCCGGAGAGGTCGGCGGCCAGCGCGGCGGCCTCCTCGTGCTGCACCGGCGGGGCGTCCACGCTGAAGATCACGTTGATCTCGGTGCCCAGCTCCTCGGTGACGTCGGCGGTCACGCGCATGCTCGGGCTCTCGCCCGAGGAGAGCGCGGCGTCGTCGAAGTCGGAGGGGCGGATGCCCAGGATGACCTGGCGGCCGAAGTAGTCGCTGAGCCCGTCGCGGGAGGCGACCACGCCGGCGGGGACCTTCAGGGCCTGGTCGGCGAACTTGAGCACCGCCCCGTCGCCGTCGCGCTGCAGCTCGGCCATGACGAAGTTCATCGCCGGCGAGCCGATGAACCCGGCGACGAACAGGTTGACCGGGTGGTTGAACAGGTTCTTGGGGGTGTCGACCTGCTGCAGGCGGCCGTCGCGCAGCACCGCGACCCGGTCGCCCAGGGTCATCGCCTCGACCTGGTCGTGGGTGACGTAGACGGTGGTCACGCCCAGGCGCTCGTGCAGCTGGTTCAGGGAGGCGCGCATCTGCACGCGCAGCTTGGCGTCCAGGTTGGACAGCGGCTCGTCCATGAGGAAGGCCTGCGGCTCGCGGACGATGGCGCGGCCCATGGCCACGCGCTGGCGCTGGCCGCCGGAGAGGGCGGCCGGTTTGCGCTTGAGGTAGGTCTCCAGGCCGAGCATCTCGGCGGCCTCCTGCACCCGGCGCTGGATCTCGGGCTTGGCGACCTTGCGCAGCTTCAGGCCGAAGGCCAGGTTCTGCTCGACCGTCATGTGCGGGTAGAGGGCGTAGTTCTGGAACACCATCGCGATGTCCCGGTCCTTGGGCGGGCGGTCGTTGACCACCTCCTCGCCGATGACCAGGTCGCCGGCGGTGATCTCCTCCAGGCCGGCGATCATCCGCAGGGCGGTGGACTTGCCGCAGCCCGACGGGCCGACCAGCACCATGAACTCGCCGTCGGCGATCTCCAGGTCGAGGTCGTCGACGGCCTTGACGCCGCCCGCGTAGACCTTGTCGACCCCGTCGAGGACGATTTTCGCCATGCTCGGGCTCCCGTGTCCGTGAGTGACCGATCTCGTGATCGATCCGACCTGACGTTTCGATCACATCGAACACGATCGGGCGGTTCCTGTCGATAGCGGGATCGATTTCGATCCGATTTCGGTCGCTGTGAGGGGAGTGGGGGGAGGGGGAGCGCGTGCGCGGGCGGTCGCGGAGGGGTGGCCGGGGGGCGTCCTGCGGACGAAGTGGCGCCGAATCGTCAGGGTGCGTTAGCCTGTCGGCGGTTATCCCTTTCCGGACACTTCGCGTGCCCGCGCCGGGCCCTTCCGGCGGTCATCGGCCGACACGGGCGGCGGTGGTTGCGGCGGAGGGGCCGGAGTCTGGGTAATCTACTGACCAGTCCAGCACTGGACGGACCGGTCGAGCGGTCCGGCGCGTGCCCCACCGGCCGCCGCACCACGCACCAGGTGCGCTCGGAGGTCGGGTAGGCGCCGGGGTTCCGCGACCGGGCGGGGGGTTGGACCCGGAAAAGGCCCGAACATCCAGTAGACAACGGTCTCCGCGCTCGCCGCCGACGAGACGGATCCGGTCCGAAGGGTGGTTTCGGGCCTTTTCCGCGTCCCCCCATACCCCGCCCCGACGGGGCGGCCGTCCGGGGAGGACGCCCGCCGCATGAGCGGAAGGCGCGGGGAGGCCAGGGGACGGGAGCCGCGGCACCCCGCGCCGGGCGTCCCTCCCCGCCTGCGCCGACCGGGCGCGGGCCCATCTGGTCGCCGGCGGCCGAAACCGCCCGCACCCACCCTCTCTCCGGCCTCACCGCACACCGCCGCCGCACCGGTCGCCCCACCCCGCGGAGGCGGGCCGCCCGTGCCCCTGCGGAACGGGCGCCCTCCGCGCCGGGCAGCGCGGGGGATGCTGCAACTCCAAGGAGAGCGTCCATCGATCGTGGTGATCTCACCACTTCAGGCCGCCGATCGTGGTGCTTCCACCACGATGGATGGACGCAGGAGGAGCCGCCCGATCGGCGCCCGGCCGTCGGCGGGCGCCATCCTTGGAGTCTGGCCTGTCCCACCCTCAGAGATGTGACCAGTGCCGGTTTCTCGCCGGCCACGGCTGCCGGGCGGTACGCCTCTCCAGCGGTTGCCGTTCTGGGGGCGGCCCGCTCCCCGAGGGGAGAACCCCGGCCGTGCGGTCCGGTGCGGGCCCCGTCCCGGTCGGCGGACGCGCCTCCGCCGGGCGGTGGAGGGGCCTCGGCGCGGCCTCTTCCGGGCGCCTGTGCCGGGGATCCAGGCCCTCCGGGGGCGGTTCAGGGGTGGTGGTACTGTTGCGCTGTGCCGGGGCCCACAGGGCCCGGCGCGTGCCATCCCCCTCCCCGCAGAGCAGACGTCCCGGCGCCGGCGGCCCATCGGCCCCGCGCCCTCCCCGGCCCGTCGCAGGGCCACGGGGACGCAGGTGGAAAGCGAGCCGCACGTGGTAGCCGAGGGCACCCGCTCCGATGCCGGCGGCGCCGAGGGCACCGGAGCCGCCCCGCGGCCCCGGTCCGGAGGCCGCCCCCGCCGCCCCTCGCGCGCGGCCCTGCTGAGCGCCGCGGCCGCCGCCGGGAGCGGTCTGGCCCAGCTGTTCTCGCTGCCGCCCTACGGCCTGTGGTGGCTCGGACCGATCGCGGTCGCCCTCCTGGGCTGGGCGGTGCTCGGCGTCCGCCTGCGCCGCGCCGCCTGGCTGGGCCTGCTGTCCGGCGCGGTGCTCATGGTCCCGCTCATCCGGTGGCAGGACGTGTTCGGCGTCGACGTGTGGCTGGCCATCTCCGCCGCCGAGACCGCCTACTACGTCCCGATGGCCATGGCCCTGGCCGCCGTCTCCCGGCTGCCGGGGTGGCCCGTGTGGACCGCGGCGGTGTGGGTGCTGCAGGAGGCGGTGCGCGCCCGCTTCCCGCTCGGCGGGTTCCCCTGGGGCAAGCTCGCCTTCGCCCAGCCCGACACCCCCTTCTCCGGTTACGCCGCCCTCGGCTCCTCGCCGCTGGCCTCCTTCGCCGTGGCGCTGTGCGGGACCCTGCTGCTGGCCGGGCTGCTGCGCGCCCTGCGCCCCCGCCCTCCGGGGGCCGGAGCGCGCGCCCTGGCCCTGCCGGCCGGGCTGCTGGCCGGGGCGGTGGCCGTGCCGCTGTTCGGCGCCGCGGCCCCGCACATCGGCGCACCGCAGGCCACCGGCACCTCCACCGTCGCCCTGATCCAGGGCAACGTGCCCAACGTCGGCGAGATGGACATCGCCGGCGAGCGCATGCAGGTGCTGCAGAACCACGTCGACACCGTCGAGGAGCTCGCCGACGCCGTGGACGCGGGCGAGGCCGAGCGGCCCGACCTGGTGGTGCTCCCCGAGAACGCCAGCGACCTGGACGCCTACACCGACCCCGAGGCGGCCGAGCTCATCGACCGGGCCGCCCGGCGCATCGACGCGCCCCTGCTCTTCGGCATCTCCCACTACAGCGACGACGGCACCGAGCGGGAGGTCCGCAGCGTGGTGTGGAGCCCGCAGGAGGGGCCCGGCGCGCACTACGCCAAGCGGTACCTGGTGCCCTTCGGCGAGTACATCCCCTACCGCGACTTCTTCACCCGGTTCGTGGAGCGGCTGCGCCGGGTCGGCGCCGACGCCGTGCCCGGGACCGAGCCGGGCGACCTGGAGATCGGCGGCACCACCCTGGCCACGGCCATCTGCTTCGACGTGGCCTTCGACCGCCCGCTGCGCGAGGCGGTGGCCGCGGGCGGCGGGATCATCGCGGTGCCCACCAACAACGCCAACTACAACTTCACCGGCCAGAGCGACCAGCAGCTGGCCATCACCCGGCTGCGCGCCGTCGAGCACGGCCGCCCCGCCGTGGTCGCCGCCACCAGCGGGGTGAGCGCCTTCGTCGCCGCCGACGGGACGCTCACCTACCGTTCGCCCGAGGCGGAACGGGCCTGGCAGGTCGCCGAGCTGCCCGCCATGGAGGGGCTGACCCCCGCCACCCGCCTGGGCGCGCTGCCCGAGGCGGCCCTGTGCGCCCTGGCCCTGGGGGCCCTGGCCGCCGCGGCGGTGGCCGCGCGCCGGGGCCGCACCGCCCGCGCCGCGTCCCCGGCGGAGGGTGAGAAGCGGGTGTGAACCCGCCGGCGCGGGAACGACGGGCCGGCCGCACGCGTTGTCCCCGACGAAGACCGCGACGCCGAGGATGGTGGACATGCCCCTGCTGATCGTGTTGGCGCTGATGGCGCTGCCGTTCGCCGAGATCTGGCTGATGATCGCGGTCGGCGGGCAGATCGGCGTCCCCTGGACCATCGCGCTGCTGTTCGCCTTCACCGCGAGCGGGGTGCTCGTGCTGCGCCGGGCCGGGACCCGCGCCCACCGCCAGTTCGAGGAGACCCTGCGCGCCCAGGCCCAGGCCTACCGGGACGCCGGCGGCGACCCCCAGGCCACGGCCAAGGCCCTGCGCGAGGGGGACTCGGCCCGCTCCCGCGACGGCATGCTGGGCGCGCTCATGCTCATGGTGGGCGGCATCCTGCTGGTCATCCCCGGGTTCATCACGGCCGCTCTGGGCGCGCTGCTGGCGCTGCCCTTCACCCGGCCGCTGCTGCGCTGGGCCTTCTCGGCCTGGGCCGACCGGCGCGCCCGCGCCATGGGGGCGACCGCCGGTCCCGGGTCCTTCGGCCCCTCGGGCCCCTCCGCCCCGTCCGGCTCCTCGAAGGGCCCCTCCGGCCGCCCCGGGAGCGGCAAGGTCATCCAGGGCCGCGTGGTCACCGACCCCGCCGAGAACGGCGGCGCCGCGGGCTGAGGCGCTCTCCGGCGCCCCCGCCGTCGTCCCCCGCCCCGCCTTGGTCCGGTCGCGCCCGGAAGCGGCCCCGAACCGCTCCGGGAGCGCCCGCCATACGGGCGAACCAGGCCTTTTCCGGGTGTCCCGGGCGCATGCACTCGTGACTCGGGGGACAATTGAGGCGTGAGCAACGAACCGCGGTGGAACTACCTCATGGACATGGACGGGGTGCTGGTGCGCGAGGAGCACCTCGTCCCCGGCGCCGACGCCTTCGTCGCCGAGCTGTGCGAGAGCGGCATCGGCTTCATGGTGCTGACCAACAACTCGATCTATACGCCTCGGGACCTGAGGGCGCGCCTCAAGCGCACCGGCCTGGACATCCCCGAGGAGTCGATCTGGACCTCCGCGCTGGCCACCGCACGGTTCCTGGACGAACAGCGGCCCGGCGGCTCGGCGTACGTGGTGGGGGAGTCGGGGCTGACCACGGCCCTGCACAACGTCGGCTACGTGCTGACCGACCGCGACCCCGACTACGTGGTGCTGGGCGAGACCCGCACCTACAGCTTCGAGGCGATCACCCGCGCCATCCGGCTGGTGGAGAACGGGGCGCGGTTCATCGCCACCAACCCCGACGAGAAGGGTCCGAGCCAGGAGGGCTCGCTGCCGGCCACCGGCGCGATCGCGGCGCTGATCGAGCGGGTCACCGGGCGCGCGCCCTACTACGTCGGCAAGCCCAACCCGCTGATGATGCGCTCGGCCCTGCGCGCCCTGGGCGCGCACTCCGAGTCCACGCTCATGATCGGCGACCGGATGGACACCGACGTGCGCTCGGGGCTCGAGGCGGGACTGAAGACGGTGCTGGTGCTGTCGGGCATCTCCGGCCGGGACACCGCCGACCTGTTCCCCTACCGGCCCACCAAGGTGATGAACTCGGTGGCCGACCTGGTGGGCATCACCGCAGACCCCTTCGGCATCGGGGTGCCCACGGCCGAGTGACCCGCGGGCGGTCCTGCCGCCCCGGACGCGAAGAGGGCGGCGGCCCGGTCTCCCGGGCCGCCGCCCTCCTGCAGCGGCGCTCCCGCCGCTCGGCGCCTGGCGGCATCCCCTCCTCAGGCGCTCTTGCGCTGCGCCATCGTCTCCATGTGCTCCCGCTCCTCGCGACGGCGGGCACGCAGCAGCTCGAGGCGCTCGGCGAGGACCTCTTCGAGCTCTTCCACGCTGCGGCGCTCCAGGAGCATGTCCCAGTGCGTCCGGGCGGGCTTGGCCTTCTTCTCCGTGGGCTCCTCGCCGTTGACCATCAGGGCGGTCTCGCCGCAGTAACGGCACTCCCAGTTCGAAGGAGTCTCGGCCTCGGTCGCGAAGGTGACGGAGAAGCGATGACCCCGAGGGCAGTCGTAGGTCACCTCCTGGCGCGGTGCCAGGTCGGTGTTGCGGTCGTTCTCGTAGCTCGTCGCCCCGAGCCGCGTGCCGCGAAGTGCTCGCTCGGCCATCGTTTACATGCCTCCAGGCGCTCTAGCGGTCTTCGTGGTTGTAACGCTCCGGTCCGTCTCAAAGATTCCCCGGACGATCGGGGTCCAACCGTGCGATGATAGGGGGTCGGTCCGCGATGCTCGCATCGGGGGCACCTTACCGTCCGTGAGGGCGGTCCGCGCCCGGTCACGGGGCGCGATCGACGGCCCCGGGCTTTTCGCGGAGTTGCCCCGGCGGAAGCACGGCGGAAACACGGCGGTCCTAGTGTCACCGGAGCCCTGCCCGCACTCGCACGAGGTGGTCGCCGTGGACTCCGCCCCCGCCCCCGCCCCCGCAAGCGCGCCCCCTTCCGGCCCCGCGCCCGGTCACGGGACCGGCGCGGGCACGGCCGCCGGCGCCGGAGCGCCGACCCGCCGGTGGGAGGAGCTGCGGGCCCGGTCGGGGGAGGTCGTCGCGGTGGAGGCGGCGCCCGGCGTCCCCGGCTGGCTGGTGCTGGGCTACCGTGCCGCTCTGGACGTCCTGCGCGACCGCGACCGCTTCGCCGCGGAATCGCCCGAAGGGGCGCGGCGGGCGCCCGGCCCCTGGTCGGGTGCGGTGCCGGCGGACGGGGCCGGCCACCGGCGGGTGCGCTCGGCCCTGCTGGCCGGGGCGGCCGCGATGACCCCGGACCGCACGACCGGCGAGGTGCGCCGGGCCGCGGGGCTCCTGCTGGACGCCCTCGCCCCGCGGGGCGAGGGGGACCTGGTCGCCGACTACGCCGCCCCGCTGCCGTCGATGGCGCTCAACGGGCTGTTCGGACTCGGCCCCGACCACGGGCGGCTGCTGGCCGCCGCCGGCCCCGGCGAGGCCGCCGCCTACTTCGACGGGCTCGTGCGCCGGCGCCGGCGCACGCCCGGGGACGACACGGCCTCGGCGCTGCTCGCCCATACCGGGGAGGACGGGCCGCTGACCGACGCCGAGGCGGCGCGCGCCCTGGAGGGGCTGTGGCGGGCCGGGGCGCGTCCGACGGCGGCCCTGGTGGCCGGGGCGGTGTCGGTGCTCCTGCGGGACCCGCCGGGCGGCACCGTCCCCCCGGCGCACGAGCTGCTGGAGCGGGTGCTGTGGTCGGACCCGCCGGCCGACGTGGTGGCGGGCCGCTACTGCACCCGGGACGTGCGCTTCGGCGGCGCCGTCATGCGCCGCGGACAGCCGGTGATGGTGGCGCTGGCCGCGGCTCACGGGGACCCGTCCGTGGCCGGAGCGGGGCGCGCGTTCGGGGACCGCTCGCACCTGGCCTGGGGCGCGGGCGAGCACCGGTGCCCCTTCCGCGGGCAGGCTGCGGAGATGGCGGCGGCGGGGGTGCAGGCGCTGCTGGACCGGTTGCCGCGGATGCGCCCGGACGGACCCGAGGAGCGTCCGGCCGGGGGCGGGGCCGGCGGCCCCGGGCGGCTCCCGGTGGTCTTCCCGGCCGAGGAGCCGTCCGGGACCGGCCCGGCTCCGGGCGGGAGCGGGCGCGAGGGCGGGGGAGGCCTGCGCAGGATCCTGCGCAAGGCGCGCAGCCGCCCCCGGCCCCAGGGGGCCAGGTACGGCCCGCCGTCGGCGCCCGCGGACGACGGAGGGCACGAGCCGCCGCCCCGGGAGGCCCCGGTGCGCGCGGCACGTACCCTGGCGGCCCCGGGGCGGGCCGGGGCCCGCTACCTGGCCCCGATGGCCCCGCCCCCCGCCCCGGAGCCCGACGACCTGGACCGCCTCCTGGAGCGGTGGAAGGAGCGGTGAGCCCCGGCAGGGACGCCGCAGGCGCCGTACCGGCCCACGGGACGGCCGGGGCCCGCGAAGAACGCCCGGGGCTCCGCTCAGGAGACCGGTTCCAGGATCACCACCGGGATGTCGCGGTCGGTCTTGGTCCGGTACTGGTCGTAGTCGGGCCAGGTCGCCGCCATCACCGGCCACAGGCGCTGCTTCTCCCCGGCATCGGCCGTCCGGGCGCGCGCGGTGAAGCGGTCACCGCGCACCTGCACCCCGGCCTCGGGGTCGGCCTGGAGGTTCTTGTACCACTGCGGGTGGTCCGGGGCGCCGCCGTTGGAGGCGACGACCACATAGGAGTCCCCGTCGGTCCGGTAGATCAGCGGCGTGCTGCGCGGCCGCCCGGACGAACGCCCGGTGGTGGTGAGGATGAGGACCGTGGTCCCGTTCCAGTCGTGCCCCTCGGCGCCGTCGGTCTCCCGGTACCGCTCCACGTGCTCCTTGCCGAACAGCATCTGCTCCCCCTCGTGTCGTGGTCGGACGGCGGGCGCCCGGCGCGCACGGCCCCTGCCGGCGGCCCGGGGCCCACCGCTGCCGTCTGGCACTCCAGTTACCCTCCCCGCCCCGGGCGGAATCCCGCGTGCGGCGGCCGCGTGGCGCCGGGCGCCGCCGGGCCCGGGCCCTGTACACCGGTGCCGGTCCGGCCGATCATGGCCCCGAGCCGTCCGAGGGGTGAGTGACGGGAACGGGCCGCCCGCCGCCCCGTCCGCCGCGCCCCGCTCCGCAGGGAGGGAAGGGGAGGGACGATGCCCACCTCATGTCGCCGGNGGGGGGCCCCCCTGCCTGCTCCTCGGCTCGTGCGCGGTGCTGTCCACGAGCGTGCGCGAGGACGACACGCCCGACTCCGCCTCCACCTCCGTCACCGGCGAGCCCGTCACCCTCAGGCTCGCCTACGCCGACGACCCGCCCACGAAGGCCCTGGTGGACGGGTTCACCCGGCGCCATCCGAACGTGACGGTCGAGCTGGAGCGGACGCAGTTCCGCGACTACGTCACGACCGTCAAGCTCTCCATGTCCTCAGACGACCCGCCCGACATCGCCCAGTACAACCCGGGCGCCATGGGGTCGCTGATCCCGGCCGGGCTCATCATGAACCTGGACCTGCACGCCGAGGCCTACGGGTGGCAGGAGGAGTTCCCCTCCAGCGCCCTGGAGCCCCTGCGCACCGGCGAGGACGCCGGAGAGTACGGCAGCGGCAGCCTGTACGCCGTCCCGGGGTCGCTGTCGGTGCTGGGGGTCTTCTTCAACACCGAGCTGCTGGAGGAGGCGGGCGTCGACGGTCCCCCGGCGACCCTGGAGGAGTTCGAGCAGGACCTGGAGCGGGTGGAGGACACCGGGACGACGCCGCTGGGCGCCGGGGCCCTGGAGGTCGGCGGCTTCCACCTGTGGAACGCGCTGCTCAACGTCCTGGGCGACCAGCAGGACTACCGCGACTGGGTCTACGGCTCGCCCGGCGCCACCATCGAGACCGCGGCCGCCGAGCGGGCCGCGCGCACCCTGACCCGGTGGGAGCGCGCGGGCTACCTGTCCGAGGGCGCCAACGCCGCCTCCGACATGGACGCCCAGGCCGACTTCGCCGCGGGCGGGAGCGCCTACCTGGTGACGGGCAACTGGGCGGCCGCCGCGCTGTCCGAGGAGATGGGCCAAGACGTCGGCTTCTTCCTCATGCCCGGGCCCACGGGCCGGGAGCCGCCGGTGGCCTCGGGCTCCAGCGTGTCCTACGCCGTCTCCTCCCGGACCGGGCACCCCGACGTCGCCGCGGCCTTCCTCGACTACCTGGGCACGTACGAGGCGGCGCGGATCCAGGCCCGGAGCGGGTTCATGCCGGTCGACCCGGCGGCGGCCGGGGCGGGGGAGGGGGTGATGGGCCAGATCAACGCCGGCTTCGCCGAGGTCATCGAGGCGGAAGGGCTGGTGCCCTTCCCCGACTACGCCACCCCCGGGATGATCGACCGGCTCACCCCCGGGGTCCAGGGGCTGGTGGCCGGGGTGCGGACCGAGGAGGAGTTCCTCGCCTCCCTCCAGGAGGAATGGGAGGACGAGCATGAGTGAGGGCGCCCCGGCGGCCCCGCGCCCCCGCCCCGCGCGCCGCTCCGAGCGCGGCCCCCGGGCCGGGAGCCCGCGCCCGGGCCGGGTGGGGACGGGCGCCTGGCCCTACCTGCTGCCGGCGGTGCTGGTCTACGTGGGCTTCGCCGTCTACCCGGCCGTCAGCACCCTGCAGTTCTCGTTCCTGGACTGGGACGGGGTGGCGCCGCCGGCCTGGGCCGGTGTCGACAACTTCCTGCGGGTGGTGACCGAGCCGCTGCTGGGCCGGGCGATCCTCAACGCGCTGCTGCTTATCGTCTTCTTCACCGTCCTGCCGATCGCCCTGGGGCTGGTGATGACGGCCCTGATCGCCGGCAGGGCGCGCCGCGGGGCCGCCTTCTACCGGGTGGTGTTCTTCCTGCCGCAGGTCCTGCCGCTGGTGGCCGTGGGCACCACCTGGCGCTGGATGTACAGCGAGGACGGGATGGTCAACCGGTTCCTGGGGGCGGTCGGGCTCGGGGACCATGCGCGGGCCTGGCTGGGCGACGAGAACACCGCGCTCGCGGCCCTGGGGCTGATCGGCACCTGGTGCATGAGCGGCCTGTGCATGGTGCTGTTCATCAGCGGGGCGCAGAAGGTCGACGCGGCCCTGCACGAGGCCGCCGCCATCGACGGGGCGGGGCCGGCCCGCCGCTTCCTCAGCGTCACCCTCCCCGGGCTGCGCAAGGAGATCGGCATCGCCGGGGTCATCACCACCATCGCCGCCCTGGCCGGCTTCGACCTGGTGTTCGTCACCACCGACGGCGGTCCCGCCGGGGCGACCAACGTTCCGGCGCTTCTGGTGTACCGGCTGGCCTTCAACGAGGGCGACATCGGCGCCGCCAGTGCGCTGGCGGTCGTCCTGACCGTGCTCGTCGCGGTGTTCGTCGGCGCGATCCGCCTGCTGACCCGGGAGGACGCATGAGCGGGGCAGGCCCCATGGGGCAGAGCGCTCTGGGCACGGCCCTGCGCTACGGACTGCTCAACCTCCTGGCCGTGCTCGTGCTCCTGCCCTTCGCCGGCATCGTCCTGGCGGCCCTGCACCCGGCCGGGGCCCAGGTCGCCGGGGCCGCCCTGCCCGACCGGTGGTCCTGGGAGAACTTCGCCCTGGCCTGGGAGGCCGGCGGCTTCGGGGACCTGATGCGCTCGGGGCTGATCATCAGCGGGGCGGTGGTCCCGCTGACCGTCCTGCCGGCCACGACGGCCGGGTTCGCGCTGGGGGTGCTGAAGGTGCGCGGCGGCCGGGCCCTGTCCCTGGGGTTCGTGCTGGGCCTCACCGTCCCGGTCGAGCTGCTGGTCATCGCCCTGTACTACAACCTGCGCGAGGTCGGCCTGACCGACTCCTACACCGGCGTGGTCATGGCCGAGGCCGCCCTGTTCCTGCCGTTCGGCGTCTACTGGATGCAGTCGCACTTCTCGGGGGTTCCCCGGGAGCTCGTGGAGTCCGCCCGCATGGACGGGGCCGGCAACGCGACCGTGCTCTGGCGGGTGCTGATGCCGCTCTCCGGGCCCGCCGTGACCACCCTGGCGGTGCTGGTGTTCATGTGGTCGTGGAACCAGTTCCTGCTGGTGCTGGTGATGATGCAGGACCCGTCGATGCGCACCCCGCCGACCGGCCTGGGGCTGTTCGTGGGGCGCTACGGAACCGACGTGCCCCTGCTGGCCGCGGCGAGCCTCATCGTCATCGCCCCCATCGTCGTGGTCTACCTGGTCTTCCAGCGCAGCTTCGTCGAAGGGGTCACCCGGGGCGCGGTCAAGGGGTGAGCGGGTGCGGCCGCGGGGCGCGCCCCGCGGCCGCACCCGCCTCAGAGCCGTTCGGGCACTTCGTTGCCGGCGTCGCGGATGCCCTTGCGGAAGTCGGTCTTCCACAGCAGGAACCCGCCGATGATGAAGAAGGCGATCAAGGAGAAGATCGCCACCCGGTAGCCGCCGGTGAGCGTCACCGCCACCGTCACCGCCAGCGAGCCCAGGAACGTCGACCCCCGGTCGCTGATCTGGTAGACCGCGAAGTACTCGGCCTCCCGGCCGCTGGGGATGAGCTGGGAGAACAGCGCGCGGGCCAGGGCCTGGGACCCGCCCAGGACCAGGGCGATGCCCACGCCCAGCGCCATGAACAGCACCGGCTCCCCGGCCGGCAGCAGGTAGCCCAGCGTCACCAGCACGCACCACACGGCCAGGGTGGCCAGCACGGCGTTCTTGGGGCCGGTCACCCGCGCCAGCGCGCCGACCAGCAGGGCGCCGCCGAACGCCACGAACTGGATCATGAGGATCGTGCCCATCATGACCTCTTGGCCGATGCCCAGGTCCTGGGTGGCGAACGGGGCGGCGTAGCGCACGGCGGCCTGGATGCCGTCGTTGAACAGGATGAACGCCAGCAGGAACAGCAGCGTCTGCGGGTGGTGGCGCATCCCCTTCACCGTGTGCGCGAACTGCAGCACGGTCAGCTTGGCCGTGGGGCGGCCGGCCGTGAGCGCCAGGTCGGTGTAGCGGTTGCGCAGCGGGCGCAGCGCCAGCACGGTGAACCCGGCCCACCACACACCGGCAGAGGCGAAGGCGATGCGGACCGCGTCGGCCTGGCCCACGCCCAGGTCGTCGGCCATCAGCACCAGCGCCAGATGGGCGGCGAGCATGGTGGCCCCGCCCAGATAGGCCAGGGCCCACCCGGTGCTGGAGACCCGGTCGCGCTCGTCGGGGGTGGCGATCTCGGGAAGGAAGGAGTTGAAGACCGCCAGGGAGGCGCCGTAGACGACGTTGGCGACCAGGAACAGGGCCGAGGCGAGCAGCCAGCGGTCGCCGGCGAGGTACAGGGCGCTGACGGCGACCGAGCCGGTGAAGGCCAGCCAGAACAGCCACCGCTTCTTGTGCCGGGAGCGGTCGGCCAGGGCGCCCACCGCCGGGAGCAGCAGGATCTGCAGCAGGATCGCGGTGGTGGTCACCGCCGGGTACAGGGCGTTGGCGTGCAGCTTGATGCCCAGCGGATACACGTAGTAGGGGCCGCCGGTGCACACGGTGGTGTCCGGCGCCCCGGCGGCGGCGCAGGCCAGGCCGCTCAGGTAGGGGCCGATGAGCACGGTGACCACCGAGGTGATGAACACCTGGTTGGCCCAGTCGTACAGGTACCAGCCGCGCTGCTCCCGCTTGCGCTGGGCCGGATCGGGGGAGGGGGCGTTGCCGGGTGCGGGGGTGGGGGCGGCGGAGGTCATCTGGTGCGGGATCCGTCCTGGTCGTCGGCGGGGGGGACGGGGTCGCCTCCGGCGGGCGGCCAGGCGCCGCGGGCCCTGAGGACGTCGCGGAGCCCGGTGGTGTTGTCGGTGACGATGCCGTCCACCCCGGCGTCGAGCAGGCGCGCCATCACGCCGGTGTCGTTGACGGTCCACACGTGCACCTGCATGCCCAGCCGGTGGGCGGTGGCGATCAGGTCGCGGCTGAGCACGGGGAAGCCGTGCATGCGCATGGGGATCTGCACGCACTGCACGCCGCGGCGGGCGAGCGGGCGCAGCGCGGGGTGGAGCGAGGCGACGCGCAGCCGGGCGACGTCGACGGGGCCGCAGGAGGTGGCCACGCGGGGGCCCATGGTCCGGCGGACGCGGTCGAGCCGGGCCTGGTCGAACGAGCCGAGGCAGACCCGGTCCCAGGCGCCGGTGCGGTCGAGCACCCCGGCCAGGGGCTCCACGGCGCCGTCGGCCTTGACGTCGATGTTGAAGCGGGCCTGCGGCCAGGCGTCCAGCAGGTCCTCCAGCAGCGGGACCGGCTCGCCGCCGCCCACCCGGGCCCGGGCGACCTCGGTGGAGGGCAGGTCGGCGATGGCGCCGGAGCGGTCGGTCGCCCGGTCCAGGGTCTCGTCGTGGAAGGCCACGAGCACGCCGTCCCGGGTGGCGTGCACGTCGGTCTCCAGGTAGAGGTAGCCCAGGTCGACCGCGTGCTGGAAGGCGGCCGCGGTGTTCTCCAGCTCGGTGCGCGCGTTCCCGGCGGCGTCGAAGAGCCACCCGCCCCGGTGCGCCAGCCCGATGGGGACGGGGAGATCGAGGTAGCGGTGAGTCACACCCAGAAGTATGCCGTTCTGCGGCGACACGGACACCACCGCCCGGCGGCCCGCACCACCCCCGAAGGCGAACGCGCGGTGCGGGGGCGGGGGCCGGGCGTCCCCTGAGGCGTGCCTTCCGCGCTGTTCGCCTGACCGGTCCGGGCCCGGCACCCGCCGTGGCCGCCGTGTCGGCGGTACCGCCATCGCCCCATGGGCCCCGGGCCGGGGCGGCGATCGGGATCAGGGCGGCGCTGATCCCGCTTCCCGGGCCGACCGGAAGGCCGAACGCGCGGTGCCCGGCGAAAAAGCTGGAATTCCATGTGGCAACGGGCGGTGGCCGCGGCCTCTGTATCTGTGACGGGCGCGGCTCCGAGCCGCCTCCCCGCTCCCGTCGGTGCCCGAGAGGAGCTGGAAATGCCGCGACTGCATCCGCCCCGGCGTCCGTCCGCGATCCGCTGCCAGCGTGTCCAGGGAGCCTGGTCGGCTCGCCAGGTGTCCCGACTGGCCCAGCTCACCGCCGAGGTCCTGGCGGGCGAGCGCGCGCCGGTCCAGGTGGAGCCCCTGCTCGACCCGCGCCCGTACTCGCTGCTGTGCCGCAGGGCCGGCGTCTTCCGCGAACGCACCCGCCCGCGCGTCCTGCGCACCTGGGTCCGGTGCCAGGGCCCCGCGGTGGCCGAGGTGGCGGCACTGGTGCGGTGCGGGCGCCGCCACCGGGCCCTGGCCTTCCGCGTGGTGCGGAAGGAGGGCCTGTGGGTGTGCACCCATCTGGAGACCGATACCGACAAGAGCTGAGCCCCTCCCCGGAGACCGCCTGCCCCCCGGGCGTAGCGGGCGGGGCAGGCGGCCTCCTCGTCGAGAGCGACGTTCCGAGGAGCCGCGACCAGGCCGGACCCCGAAGACGCGGCCACGGCGAGGGCCCACCCGGGGGCCGTCAGAATGACGGCCCCCTCACGCGGCATGCGACCGGCCGAAAGCGGGACCGGCGATCGATAGTGGTGGATTCACCACTTCAAGCCGCTGATCGTGGCGATTCCACCACTATCGATGTGCGGGAGCCGAGCGCCCTGCAAGCGGCCCTGGACGATTTCCGAAAGCCACAGTGGCGCCGGCCGTCGTGTGCCCGGTGAGGGGGCCGCGGCCCTGCACGGTTCCGCTGCTCTGGAAGGGCGGCCGTGCGACCATGGGCCCGTGTGGCCCGTGTGGCCGAGGCCGGCGGCGTCAAGCGGGGCCCTTCCCCGTCCTGGGGTGCATGTGCGGCATCGGGGATGAGCGGGGCCCGGCGATGTGAATGGGCGGGATTCGGGGCATGTCTTCCGCGCCTTCCGCGATTATGACCCTCCGTGCCGGTATAGTGACTATGTGTTGCCACATCGCCACTCAGCGTCGCAGCCCGCAGGTGTGCGCCCCGCCGACCGCGGCCGGCCGGGGCGGGCGCGGGCCTTCCGCAACGACTGGACCGGCCTCCACCCGCCCGATCCGGGGTCCTGGACGCCCCGTCTGGCGGTCGGCGCCGTGGTCACCGCCCTCGGCGGCGAGCGCCTGGACCTGACCCTGGCGGCGCTGTCGGTCCAGACCTACCCCGCGCACCTGCTCGACGTGGTCGTCATCGCCGCGGACAGGGTCCCGGTGCCCGCCGACCCGGGCGAGAGCGTCCGCGTCGAACGGGTCCCCGCGGGCACCGGGGCCGCGGCCGCACGCGCCCTGGGCGCCCGGCTCGCCGAGGGCGACATCCTGTGCTGGCTCGACGCCGGCATGCTCGTCGACCCCTTCTACGCCGAGACGCACGCCCGCTGGCACCACATGCGCCCCGACTGCGTGACCCTGGCCGACGTGCTCTGGGCCCAGGACGCCCCCGCCGACCCCGCGGACGTGGCGGTCATGGCCCTGTCCGGCGGCATGGCCGACGCCCTGGGCGGTGAGGGCGCCTGCGCCGACCGCGACGCCCTGCTGGACGCCACCGGCGACCTGGCCGAGGCCGACGGCCGCGCCCGCCTGGCGTTCACTCGCGCCGCATGCGCCGTGCGCAGCGCCTTCTACCGGGCCGCCGCCGACGGCGACGCCCCCTTCGGCGAGGCCGAGCTGGCCGACCGGCTCTGGAACGCCGGAGCCCTGTTCCTGGCCGACCGCGACGCGCCCGCCTGGTCCACCGGCGACGCCGCCCCGGCCCTGGCCACCGGGCACCGGGGCGGGCCGCACCCGCCGCGTGTCCGCGCGGTCGTCGACATCGGCGGCGCCGACTACGACATGGTGCGCGGGTGCGTCGACCGGCTGCTGGACGCCGGCGAGCCCGACGTCGGCGTCGACCTGGTCGCCGACTGGGAGGGGGAGCGCGTCTCCGAGGAGGCGCTGCTGGAACTGCGCCTGATCCAGGCCGCCTACCTGGCGGACGCGCGGGTGCGCTTCGTGCCGGACCCGCCCCGGACCGGCTTCCCCTCGCCCTTCCTGCTCCAGCTCCCCGTCGCCTGGGGCCTGGCCCCCGGAACGCTCGGACTGCTGACCGCCCGCGCCGAGCGGGCGCAGGCCGGGATCGTCGAACTCGTCCCCGAGGCCGCCCCCACACCGGGCTCCGGCGTCCGGCTCTGGCGCACCCGCGCGCTCACGCGGGCGCTGCGCGAGCGCTGCGAGGGGGAGCGGGCGGCCGACGTCGTCGCCGAGGTGCACGGGCGCTACCGCATCCGGGCGGGTGAGGGCACGCTGGTGGACCTCACCGACCCGGAGGCCTGCCACTACCGCTCCGAACCGCTGCGGACCGGAACCGCCGCCGAGGCCGACGGCGGGGGAGGGGCCGCAGAGCCCGAGGGGTACGGCGCCGACGAGGACGCCGTCCCGGACGACGACCGCTCCCTGCGCGGGGGACCCGATAGGGAAGGGGTCGGGCAGGGGCGCCTGCGGGCCCTGGCGGCGGGGATCGGCGGCGCCGTGGCCCGGGTGCGCCGCCTCTGTGCGAACCCTCTGCGTTTCATCCGCTGACCCGGCCCGCCACAGCGGGCCCCGCGGGCGGGCCGCGTTGTTGATCTCGGGAAAGTCGGCCCTATACCGGCCGGTACAACCCCGACTTCCCCGAGATCAACAACGGAAAGGGGAACGGCCCTGCAGGCGCGGTTCCAGGGCCGGCTTCTCCCGGGGCCGGCACGGGAGCGGGCGCAAGCCGGACCACGGTGCCGGACACGGACACGACCCGACGCCCCTGCGACCCCGCCGCCCGGCAGGCGGGCCCGGGGACGTGTCCGCCCCTGTCGTGTGGTCGGCGTCCACCGGGTCCTCGACCGACCTGTCGTTGCAGTACCCGGGAGATCGACGAACTACCGCAGAGGTGAGGATCTCCAACTGAAGGGCTAGCCCTCGCCCGTGCCGATGGCGTCCAGGGTCGCCTGCAGGTCCTCGCGGATCTCCTCGGGCAGGGGCGCCGACCCGGTCTCGGCGGACGCCGCCTCCTGGCCCTCAGGGCTGATGACGTAGCTCAGGAAGTCCCGCACCCGCTCGCCCCTGGTCTCGTCCTCATAGTCCATGCAGGCGACCTGGTAGCTGACCAGGACGATCGGGTAGACACCCTTCTCGGTCGTGCCGTAGTCCAGCTCCAGCGCGTGGTCGTAGCGGCTCGACCCCTCGCGCTCGGGGGCGTCGGCCACCACCTTGGCCGCCGACTCCGGGGACAGCTCCACGAACTCCTCGCCCACGCCGACGCGCGCCGCCGACATGTGCCCCACGTGGGAAGCTTCCACGTAGCCGATGGTGCCCTCACCGCCGGACACCGCCTCGGCGATGCCGCTGTTGCCCTGTGCGGCCTCGACCGGGGGCAGCGGCCACTGGCCGCCGGGATCGAAGGTCCAGGTGTCCGAGGCGGTGCTGTGCAGGTACTCGGTGAAGTTCTCCGTGGTGCCCGACTCGTCCGAGCGCGAGACCGGTGTGATGGGCATGTCCGGCAGGTCGGCGTCCGGGTTGTCCTCGGCGATCTCGGGGGCGTCCCACGTCGTGATGTCGCCCTTGAAGATGCCCGCGATGGTGGCTGGCGCCAGGTTCAGCTCCTCCACGCCCTCCAGGTTGAACACGACCGCGATCGGGACCACGTAGGCGGGGATGTTCACCGCCTCGGAGGAGTCGCAGCGCCCCACCGCCTCCTCGTGCTCGACGGGGTCCAGCGCGGCGTCGGACCCGGCGAAGGCGACCGCGCCGTCGAGGAACTGGCTGCGGCCGCCGCCCGACCCGATCGCGTCGTAGAAGACCAGCGCGTCCTCGCAGGAGGTCTGGTAGCCCGCGATCCACGTGGTCATCGCGTTCTCCTGGGCGCTGGAGCCCGCACCGGACAGGGTGCCGTCGAAGCAGGCCATGTTCTCGGGCACCGGGATCGGGTCGTTGCCGCGCACGGCGTTGTCGCTCCCGCACCCCGTGGTCAGGGCGACGGCCCCGGACAGGGCGGCCGCGAGGCAGGCGCGGCGGCTGGACGGACGCATGCGCATGGCTGTGGTGTTCTCCCCTGGTGGGCGCCTCGGCGGCGTTCCGGCGGCCGCCCCCTGTCGGGCACGGTACGGCCCGTCGGACGGTTCCGGGCACGGCGCACCGGCGCGGCTGAACGAACGACGTCGAAGAATTTAACAACTGGTGGCGCGCCGCGCCGAACCGGGCCGGTGTGGTGATGGGCTCACCCGGCCCGGGAACCCGTCAGGCCCGGTCGCGGGCCTGGCGGATGCGCTCCAGGACGGCGCGCAGCCCCAGCTCGTAGCCGAACGCCCCGCAGCCCGCGATGTAGCCCTGCATCACCGGCGCGGTGACCGAGGTGTGCCGGAACTCCTCGCGCGCGTAGACGTTGGAGATGTGGACCTCCACGCAGGGCGTGTCCACCGCGTCCACCGCGTCGCGCAGCGCGATGCTGTAGTGGGCGAAGGCGCCCGGGTTGACGACGATGCCGTCGAGGTCGGCGGCGCCGTGCACGAGGTCGACCAGTTCGCCCTCGTGGTTGCTCTGCGCGCACCGCACCTCGGCCCCCAGCTCGGCCCCCAGCGNGGAGCCGTAGGTGGCGGGGTCCCTGCGGCCCAGCAGGCCGAGGTTGGGGCCGTTCAGCAGCAGGACGGTCGGGCGGTCGGTCGCTTCGGACAAGGGGAGGCCTTCCGTGCGGTCGGGTGGCGGTCGTGCGGCGGGCGCCGGCCGGCGGGAGCGGCCGGTGCCGGAAAGCCTAGCCCCGGGACCGATGGCACGGTTACCGGCCGCGCGCACGCGGGCACCAAGGAGTGCAGATGAGCAGCCACGGACCGACCGCGCCGACGTCGACCTACCGCCTGCAGATGCGCCCTGCGGGCGGCCTTCGCGATGCCGCCGACACCGCCTCCTACCTGCACCGGCTCGGGGTGGGGGCGGTCTACACCGCCCCCCTGCTCGCCGCCCCCGGCTCCACCCACGGCTACGACTGGACCGACCCCCGCCGGGTCTGCCCCGACCTGGGCGGGGAGGAGGCGCGCGCCGCGCTGGCGGCGCGGCTGCGGGCCCTGGGCATGGGGCTGGTGGCGGACATCGTCCCCAACCACATGTCGGTGGCCCTGCCCGAGGCCAACGCCTGGTGGTGGGAGGTGCTGCGGGACGGTCCCCGCGCCGTGCACGCCCGCTGCTTCGACATCGACTGGGAGCGCGGCCCGCTGGAGCTTCCGGTGCTGCCCGACGACGGCGACGGCGGGCGGACGGCGCTGTCCCGCCTGGTCCTGCGCGGGGGGCACCTGGAACTGGACGGGCGCCGCTACCCGGTGGCCGAGGGCACCGTCCCCCACGACGGGGAGGCCGATCCGGAGCAGGTGCACCGGGCGCAGCACTACCGCCTGGTGTCCTGGCGCCGCTCCCGCGAGGCCATGTCCTACCGCCGGTTCTTCGACGTGTCCGACCTGGCGGCGCTGCGGGTGGAGGACCCGTGGGTGTTCGAGCGGGTCCACCGGGAGGTGCTGCGCTGGGCCGACGCGGGGGAGGTGACCGGTCTGCGGGTGGACCACCCCGACGGGCTGGCCGACCCCGGCGGGTACCTGCGCCGCCTGCGGGACCGGTTCGGCGGGTGGATCGCGGTGGAGAAGATCCTGGCGCCGGGGGAGGAGGCGCCCGCGAGCTGGCCGGTCGAGGGCACCACCGGCTACGACGCCGCGCGCGAGGTGTGCGGGCTGTTCGTCGACCCGCGGGCGGAGGGGCCGCTGACCCGCCTGGCCGAGGAGCTGGGGGCGCCGGGGGACCCGCGCCGGGTGGAGGAGGAGTGCAAGCGCCGGGCGGCCACCGAGGTGCTGGCGGCGGAGACCCGCCGCATCGCCTCGGCCGTCGAGCGCGCGGCCGCCGCGGAGGCCGGAGGGGAAGCCGGCGGCGCGGACGAACGCGGGGCGGGGGGCCGCGGCCCCGCGGAGGCCACCGTCCGGGCCGTGGCCGAACTGCTGGCCGCCTTCCCCGTGTACCGCACCTACCTTCCCGAGGGGCTCGGCCGGTGGGCCGAGGCGGTGCGGCGCGCCCGCGAGCGCGTGCCGGAGGCCGCCGCCGAGCTGGCGCTGATCGACCGCCTGGTGCGCGGCGACCCCGGTGGCGAGGCCGCCGTGCGCATCCAGCAGACCAGCGGCATGGTGACGGCCAAAGGGGTGGAGGACACCGCCTTCTACCGGGCGACGCGGTTCATCGCGCTCAACGAGGTCGGCGGCGACCCGGCCGGGTTCGGGGTGTCCGTCGGCGCCTTCCACACCGCCCAGGCCCGCAGGGAGACGGCCCGGCCGCACGGCATGACCACGCTGTCCACCCACGACACCAAGCGCTCCGAGGACGTGCGCGCGCGCCTGGCGGTCCTCACGGAGATCCCCGAGGAGTTCGCGGCCGCGGTGCGCGAGTGGACCGTCCGCCGCGGGCTGAGCGAGCCGTCACTGAACCTGCTCGCCTGGCAGACCCTGGTGGGGGCGTGGCCGATCAGCGCGGTGCGGCTGCGCGAGCACCTGCTCAAGGCGGCGCGCGAGGCGAAGGCGGCCACGTCCTGGACCGACCCGGACCCCGCCTTCGAGGAGGAGGTGCGGGCCTGGCCCGAGCGGGTGCTCTCCGACCGGCGCATCACGGTCGGCGTCCAGGGCCTGGTGTCCCGGATCCGGCCGCACGGGTGGAGCAACGCACTCGGGCAGAAGCTGGTGCAGCTGGCCATGCCGGGCGTCCCCGACGTGTACCAGGGCACCGAGCTGTGGGACCTGTCGCTGGTGGACCCCGACAACCGGCGCCCGGTCGACTTCACCGCCCGGGAGGTGCTGCTGGAGCGGCTGGAGTCGGGGCGGCGCCCCCCGGTGGACGCCTCGGGGGAGGCGAAGATGCACGTGGTGCGCCAGGCGCTGCGCCTGCGCCGCCGCCGGGACCTGCGCGGGTACCTGCCCCTGCGCGCCGAGGGGTGCGCGGCCGGACACGCGGTCGCCTTCGCCCGGGGGCCCGGCCTGGGGGCCGCCGCGGTGGCCACCCGCCTCCCGGTGGCGCTGGAGGCGGACGGGGGGTGGAGGGACACGGTCCTCCCGCTCCCATCGGGCCCGGGGCGCTGGCGGGACCTGCTCAGCGGCCGCGAGGTGGAGGCCCCGGCCGCCGGCGGCCTGGTCGCGCCGAGGCTGTCCGACCTCCTGGCCGACTATCCGGTGGCCCTCCTGGAACGGAGGGAGTGAGCGGCCGGGCCGAGCCTTTNCCTCGGGGCCCGC
>NZ_ANAD01000101.1 GCF_000341245.1 Nocardiopsis halophila DSM 44494 | reverse complement strand
CCTCGGGGCCCGCCCTCGGGGCCCGCCCTCGGGACCCGCCCTCGGGGTCCGCGCCGGGACGGGGGACGGCGCTCGTCCGCCGGTCCCTCGCCGGGCTCAGTAGAGTGGACGGCGATCATGGCTACCTTGCGCGACGACGGGCGTCCTCCCGTGCTCGACCGGCTCCGGATGCCCGCCCCTGTCCTCGCCCGCCTGGCCTGTCCCCACTGCGGGGCCGGGCTCGAACCGGTGGGCAACGCCGTGCGCTGCTCGTCCGGGCACGCCTTCGACGTCGCCAAGGAGGGCTACCTCGGCCTGCTCACCGGCGCCAAGCCGACCGGGACCGCCGACTCGGCCGACATGGTCCGCGACCGGCAGGGCTTCCAGGAGGCCGGGCACTACGACCCCCTGGCCGCGCGCATCGCCGAGGCGGCCGCGCCCGCCCTGGCCGACGGCGGCCTGGTCGCCGACATCGGCGGCGGCACCGGCTACTACCTCGCCCGCGTGCTGGACCGCTCCCCGCAGGCCTGCGGCCTCGGCCTGGACCTGTCCAAGTACGCCCTGCGCCGCGCCGCCAAGGCCCACCCGCGCGCCGGGGCCGCCGCCTGCGACGCCTGGCGGGGCCTGCCGCTGAGCGACGGCGCCGCATCGGTGCTGCTCAACGTGTTCGCGCCGCGCGGCGCCGAGGAGTTCCACCGCGTGCTGGGCCCCGACGGCCTCCTCGTCGTCGTCACCCCCGGCCCCGGCCACCTGGGCGAACTGGTCGAGGCCCTGGGCATGGTCTCGGTCGACGCGCGCAAAGAGGAGCGCCTGGAGGAGACGCTCGCCACCCGCTTCGAGCACGCCCGCGGCGAAGCCCTGGACCTCTCCCTGAGCCTTCCCCGCCGCGACGCGGTGACGGTCGCGGGCATGGGCCCCAGCGCCCGCCACCTGGAGGCCGGGGAGCTGGAGCGCCGCGCCGCGACCCTCCCCGACCCCGTCGAGGTCACGGCCTCCTTCCGGATCGGCCTCTACCGCCCCCGCCACTGAGGCCGGCGGCGCGCGGACCCCAGAGGACGGGACCGCGCCGGGCCTCCGAGGTCCGCCGGACGGCACCGCAGGGCGCCGCCCCGGCGTGATCTCCGGGGCGGGCGGGTAGGGCCACTCCGTGAGCGACGGCGCAGGTGACCGGCTCTCCGTGTGGGCCCCGGACCATGACCGGGTGCGCGTACGGGCCGGTGGACGGGACCGGGACATGGAACCGCGGCCGGGAGGCCGGTGGGTGCTCGACGGGCCGCCGCCCGAACCGGGGACCGACTACGCCTTCCTCCTGGGCGACGACCCCGAACCGCTGCCCGATCCCCGGTCGGTGCACCAGCCCTACGGCGTCACCGGCCCCTCGCGCGCCTACGACCACTCCGCCTTCCCCTGGACCGACGGGGCCTGGACCGGGCGCGCCCTTCCCGGGTCGGTCCTCTACGAGCTGCACATCGGCACCTTCACCGCCGAGGGCACCTTCGACGCCGCGATCGGACGCCTGGACCACCTGGTCGACCTGGGGGCGGACCTGGTCGAGGTCATGCCGGTCAACGCCTTCGACGGCGACCGCGGGTGGGGCTACGACGGGGTGCTCTGGTACGCCGTGCACGAGCCCTACGGCGGCCCCGACGGCCTCAAGCGCTTCGTCGACGCCTGCCACACCCGCGGCCTCGGCGTCGTCCTGGACGTCGTCTACAACCATCTGGGCCCCTCCGGCGCCACCCTGCACCGCTTCGGGCCCTACTTCACCGGCGGCGAGACCGCCTGGGGCCCATCGCTCAACCTCGACGGCCCCGGGTCCGACGAGGTGCGGCGCCACGTCCTGGACAACGCGCTGGACCGGCTGCGCCACTTCCACCTGGACGGCCTGCGCCTGGACGCCGTGCACGCGCTGCGCGACGACGGCGCCCGCCCCCTCCTGGCCGAGCTGTCGGCGCGCACCGAGGCGCTGGCCGCCGGACTGCGCCGGCCGCTGTCGCTGATCGCCGAGAGCGACCGCAACGACCCGCGCACGGTCCGCCCCCGCGCCGCCGGCGGCCTGGGCATGACCGCCCAGTGGTCGGACGACCTGCACCACGCCCTGCACACCGCGCTCACCGGGGAGACCCACGGCTACTACGCCGACTTCGCCGGCCCCGCGGTGCTGCCGCGCACCCTGCGCCGGGTCTTCCTGCACGACGGCGGGTACTCCTCCTTCCGCGGCCGGAGCCACGGCGCCCCGGTCGACGCCGCCGAGGACTCCGGGGCCCGCTTCCTGGCCTACCTGCAGACCCACGACCAGGTCGGCAACCGCGCCCTGGGCGACCGCCTGTCCGCCTCGGTCCCGCCGGACCTGCTGGTGTGCGGGGCGGCGCTGGTGCTGTGCTCGCCCTACACCCCGATGCTCTTCATGGGCGAGGAGTGGGCGGCCTCCACGCCGTGGCGGTTCTTCGCCTCCTTCCCCGACCCGGACCTGGCCGAGGCGGTGCGGCGCGGCCGCCGGCGCGAGTTCGCCGCGCACGGGTGGACCGACGCGGTCCCCGACCCGATGGACCCGGCCGCGCGGGAGGCCTCCGTCCTGGACTGGGAGGAGCCCGCGACCGACCCCCACCGGGCGGTGCTGTGCGCCTACCGGGAGCTGATCGCGCTGCGCCGGGCCCGCCCCGAGCTGGCCGACCCGCGGCTGGACCGGTTCGCGGTGCGCGCCTCCGACGACGGGCGGGTGCTGGTGCTGCACCGCGGCCCGCTGCGGGTGGCGTGCAACCTGCGTCCGCATCCGGCCGACGCGGTGCTGGACGCACCGGTGCGGCGGGTGCTGCTGGCCTCGGGCGAGCCGCGGGTGCGGGGCGGCCGGCTGTGCCTGGGCGGGCACGCGTTCGCGGTGGCCGAGGTCGTGCCCGACGACCGGGAGCAGGTGGACCCCACCATCGACCTCTAATGCGAAAACCGTCAGAAGATCGCCGACTAGCCGCGTTATCAGTTGTCGATCTCAAGTTTCGCCCCTGAAACAGTTGACGAATCCGGGGGTGAGTGCTGATCATGGGGCACCGCACCCGAATCGGACGATGGGCAAGGGGCCATGAGCACGAACACCGCGCAGGAAGCGACCCGCGAGGACGTCCAGCGGCTCTCGGACGCCGCCCGGGACCACCTGTGGATGCACTTCACCCGCCACTCGGCCTTCGAGGACGGTGCCCGCGTCCCGGTCGTCACCCGCGGGGACGGGGTCCACATCTGGGACGCCGAGGGCCGCCGCTACATCGACGGGCTGGCCGGCCTCTTCGTCGTCCAGGCCGGACACGGGCGCCGCGAGATCGCCGAGGCGGCCGCGCGGCAGGCCGCCGACCTGGCCTACTTCCCGCTGTGGAGCCACGCCCACCCCGCCGCCATCGAACTGGCCGAGCGGCTCGCCGCGCACACCCCCGGCGACCTGGACCGGGTCTTCTTCACCACCAGCGGCAGCGAGGCGGTGGAGACCGCCTGGAAGCTGGCCAAGCAGTACTTCGCGCTGACCGGGCGGCCCGACAAGCGCAAGGTCATCAGCCGGTCGGTCGCCTACCACGGCACCACCCAGGGCGCGCTGTCCATCACCGGCGTCCCCGACCTGAAGAAGGTCTTCGAGCCCCTGGTCCCGGGCGCCCTCAAGGTCGCCAACACCAACCTGTACCGCGCCGACGAGATCACCGGCGAACCCGGGACGGCCGATGACCCCGAGGCGTTCGGCCGCTGGGCCGCCCGCCAGATCGAGCTGGCCGTCCAGGCCGAGGGGCCGGAGACCGTGGCCGCGGTGTTCCTGGAACCGGTGCAGAACTCGGGCGGCTGCTTCCCGCCGCCGCCCGGCTACTTCCGTGCGGTCCGCGAGATCTGCGACCGGTACGACGTACTGCTGGTCTCCGACGAGGTCATCTGCGCCTTCGGGCGGGTGGGCCACATGTTCGCCTGCGAGCGCTACGGCTACACCCCGGACATCATCACCTGCGCGAAGGGGATGACCTCCGGGTACGCCCCCATCGGCGCGGCCATCGCCTCCGACCGGGTCTTCGCGCCGTTCCGGGAGGGCAGCAACGCCTTCACCCACGGGTACACCTTCGGCGGGCACCCGGTGTCCTCGGCGGTGGCGCTGGCCAACCTCGACGTGTTCGAGCGCGAAGGGCTCCCCGGGCACGTCCGCGAGAACGAGGCGGCGTTCCGGGGCACGCTGGAGAAGCTGAAGGACCTGCCGATCGTGGGCGATGTGCGCGGGGACGGCTACTTCTACGGCATCGAGCTGGTCAAGGACCGCGAGACCCGGCGGTCCTTCGACGCCGAGGAGTCCGAGCGCATCCTGCGCGGCTTCGTGTCCGGGGCGCTGTTCGACGCGGGCCTGTACTGCCGCGCCGACGACCGCGGCGACCCGGTGATCCAGCTGGCCCCGGCGCTCATCGCCGACCAGCCCGTGTTCGACGAGATCGAGCAGATCCTGCGGTCGGTGCTGACCGAGGCGGCGTCCCTGCTTTAGGGGCGGCCCGACGACCGGAGAGGCGGGGCCGGCCGGGAGCCGAAGGCGGGGCGGGCACGGCTCCGAGGCGGAACGGCCGCGCTGACCTGGTCGGACGGCAACGACACCACACCGAGGGACGCGGCCCGGGGCGGCGACGAGGGGGCGCCCGCCGGGCCGCCGTCGCCACGGCTCCCAGGAACGCCGATCCGGAGGCGAGGGCGGGCGTCCCCGGGCGATCCGATACCGGCGCCCGCGTCCCTGGCCGCGGTCGATATCGTGGAAACGCCCCCCGAACCGAACGAAACGACCCGGCCGCGCGGCGCGCGGCCCCGTGAAAGGCCCTGCATGCGCGACGACCCGTCCGGGAGCGGGGCGCCTCCCGACGCGGCGCCGCGCATCCTGCTCGTGGACAACCACGACTCCTACACCTTCAACCTGCACCAGCTCATCTGGCAGGTCGCGGGGGCCGAGCCGCACACCGTGCCCAACGACGGCTTCGACCCGGCCGAGGTGCTCGCCGGGGGCCACACCCACCTCGTGGTCTCGCCCGGCCCCGGCAGCCCGCACGTGCCCGGCGACATCGGGCGCCTGCCCGAGCTGCTGGAAGCCTTCCCCGGCCCCGTCCTGGGCGTGTGCCTGGGGCACCAGCTGCTGGCCGCGCTGAGCGGAGGCAAGGCCGAGCACGCGCCCCGGGTCATGCACGGCCGGGTCGACGAGGTCGCCCACGACGGGCGCGGGGTCTTCGCCGGTCTGCCCCAGGGGTTCCGGTGCGTGCGCTACCACTCCCTGGCCGTCCCGGAACCGCTGCCGCCCGAGCTGCAGGTGACGGCGCGCGCGTCCGACGGCGTCCTGATGGGCCTGCGGCACCGGGAACGGCCCCTGCACGGCGTCCAGTTCCACCCCGAATCGGTCGAGACCGAGTACGGGCGCGAACTGATCGCGAACTTCCTGGCCCTGCCGGGGCGCGCGGAGGAGCGGAGTCCCACTGCGCAGGGGCCGCCGGAGCGGCGGAGCGGTGCGGCAACGCTCCGGAGCGAGTGCTCCCGCGACGGCGCCACCGCCCCCGACGTGCCTGGGACGGGGAGGAACGGGACGGCGGACCCCGGTTCCTCCGCACCCGGGACGGCGGATCGCGACTGTGCCGCGGTGGCCGCGCAGGGCCGCCCGGAACCGGTGCGAGGGGTGCCCGGCAGCCCGGCCCGTGACGTGCACGTGCGCGCCGTCGACCTCGACGTCTCGCCCGAGGACGTCTTCACCGCCCTGCACGCCGGCGACGACCACGCCTTCTGGCTGGACAGCGCCCGCACCGCCTACGGCATGGGGCGGTACAGCTTCCTCGGCTCCGTCGACACCCGCCGCGACCCGCTGCTGCGCTACAGCGCCGGCCCCGGCGCCCCCCGCCTGGAGGAGGTCCGCGGCGGCACCGCCCGCCCCCTGAGCGGCGGCCTGTTCGACGAGCTCGCCCGCCGCACCGCCGCCGACCGCGTCGACCCCGACGCCTTCCCGCTGCCCTTCCTCGGCGGCCTCGTCGGCTACCTGGGCTACGGCGCCGCCGACGGCACCGCCTCGGCCGGACCCGTCCGGCCCGACCCGCGCGGCCCCGACGCCGAGTTCCTCACCGTGCGGCGCTTCCTGGCCGCCGACCACCTCACCGGCGCCGCCTGGCTCGTGCACAGCGGCGGCACCGCCGCCGAGGCGGCCGCCTGGTTCGACGGCTACCAGGAGCGGCTGCGCACCGTGCACCCCGCGCCGCCACCGCCCCCGCCCGCACCGCAGGGAGCGGCCCGCGCCACCGTCGCGCGCGGGGACTACCTGGACGACCTGGCGCAGGTCCGCTCCTGGCTGCTCGACGGCGAGAGCTACGAGGCGTGCTACACCTACGCCATGGACGCCGCCGCGCCCGACGGCCCCGGCGGCCTCCTGGCCGCCTACCGGCGCCTGCGCCGCGACAACCCCGCCCCCTATGCCGCCTACCTGCGCAGTGGGGCGCGCACCGTGCTCAGCGCCTCCCCCGAGCGCTTCCTGGAGATCGACGCCCACGGCTGGGCCGAGAGCAAGCCCATCAAGGGGACCGCCGCCCGCCTCCCCGAGCCCGCCGCCGATGCTGAGGCCGCGCGGGAGCTGGCCTCCGACACCAAGACCCGCGGCGAGAACCTGATGATCGCCGACCTGATCCGCAACGACCTGGGCCGGGTGTGCCGCCCCGGAAGCGTCCACGTGCCCCGCCTCATGGGTGTGGAGTCCTACGCGACCGTCCACCAGCTGGTCACCTCGGTCAAGGGGCGGTTGCGCGCCGACCGCGGAGCCGTGGACTGCCTGCGCGCGCTCTTCCCCGGCGGCTCGATGACCGGAGCCCCCAAGGAGCGCACCGTCGCCCTCCTCGACGCCCTGGAGAGCCGTCCGCGCGGCCCTTACGCGGGCTGCCTGGGATACCTGGGGTTCAACGGGACCGCGGACCTGAGCATCGTCATCCGCACCCTGGTGTGCGACCCGGAGGGCGCGCGCCTGGGAACCGGCGGCGCCATCACCGCCCTGTCCGACCCCGCCGAAGAGCACCACGAGACGCTCCTCAAGGCGGCGGCGGTTCTCCGCTGCATCGGAGCCGAGCCCCCGGAGGATTCCCGCTCAGGGGAGCGAGACACCTCACGTCCGGGCCACCCCGCCCCTGGGCCCACCGGCGCATAGTCTTTGCCACGTCGCAATGGGGCGGCCGCGCGCCGCGGCACGGGGGAGTGGCAGTGCACGGAGAGTACAAGGTCCCGGGCGGAAAGCTCGTGGTGGTCGACTTCGAGCTGGAGGACGGCCGGCTGCGGCACGTCCGCGTGGCCGGCGACTTCTTCCTGGAGCCCGATGAGGCCCTGGAGGAGATCGACCGCGCCCTCGAAGGGGCCCCGGCCGACACCGACGCCAACGCCTTGGGGCGCCGCATCGAGAGCGCCCTGCCCGAAGGCACGTCCATGTTCGGCTTCTCCGCCGAGGCGGTGGGCGTGGCGGTGCGCCGCGCGCTATCGCACGCCACGACGTGGAGCGACTACGACTGGCAGCTGATCAAGGACGGGCCGCACGCCCCTGAGGTGCACATGGCCCTGGACGAGGTCCTGACCCGAGAGGTGGCCTCCGGGCGGCGCAGGCCCACCCTGCGCTTCTGGGAGTGGGACCGCCCCTCGGTGGTCATCGGCAGCTTCCAGTCCCTGCGCAACGAGGTCGACCCGGACGGGGCCCGCCGCCACGACGTCACGGTGGTGCGCCGTATCAGCGGCGGCGGGGCGATGTTCCAAGAGCCGGGCAACAGCATCACCTACTCGCTGTACGTGCCCGAGCCGATGGTGCACGGCATGCCCTTCGCCGACAGCTACGCCTACCTGGACGACTGGGTGCTCGAGGCGCTGAGCGGACTGGGCGTGGACGCCTGGTACCAGCCGCTCAACGACATCGCCTCCAAGGGAGGCAAGATCGCCGGCGCCGCCCAGAAGCGGGTGTCGGCGCACGACGGGGCGGTCCTGCACCACGTGATGATGGCCTACGACATCGATGCCGAGAAGATGGTCGATGTGCTGCGCATCGGCAGGGAGAAGCTGTCGGACAAGGGCACCAAGAGCGCCCAGAAGCGCGTGGACCCGCTGCGCCGCCAGACCGGCCTCGCCCGCGAGCAGGTCATGGACGCCATGGTGGCGACCTTCCGGGAGCGCAACGGCCTCACCGAGGACACCCTGACCGACGCCGAGCTGGAGACCGCGCACGAGCTGGCCGCCACCAAGTTCGGCTCCCGCGACTGGACCGCCCGCGTCCCCTAGCCGCTCTGTCGCGGAGCCGTCTTGCCGGGCGCGGCCGTTCCGACGGCGGTTCGGAGCGGCCGCCCCCCGACACCCGGCGGCCAGGGCCCGGAGCCGGCGCCCGTCGGCAGATCAGGCGCGGGCCGCGATGGCCTCGACCTCGAACAGCACGTCGGGCGCCGCCAGGGCCGCGACGCCGAGAAGGGTCTGCACGGGCGGCTCGGCCCCCCAGTACCCCTGCGCGGCCTCGGCGATCGGCCCGAGCCTGGTGGCGTCATGGTCCACGACGTACGTTCTGAGCTGGACGACGTGGCCGAAGTCGAGCCCGTGCGCGGTGAGCGCCGCACCGATGTTTCCGCGGCCGCGCTCGCGCGCGAGCTGGAGGTGTCCGCCCGCACCGTGCAGCGCGACGTCCAGGCGCTCTCCGCCGCCGGTGTCCCGGTCTACGCCGAGCGCGGCCGCAACGGCGGTTTCGCGTTGCTGCCCGGGTTCCGGACCGGCGGCGACCAGGTCACCGTCCTGGCGCGGGTCGACCCTGCACGGCGGGAGGACCTGACGGGAACCGCACTGGCCGTCCTCGCCGAGCAGACCGGGCCGGACGGCCGGCTCCGGCTGGAGGTCACCTTCCAGGACGCGAGGCACGCCGAATGGGCACTGTGGGAGGCGGCCGAGCACGCCGAGGCCCTTTCACCGCAATGGCTGCGCGATTCACTCGGCACCCGCGCCGCCGCCATCGCCGCCCGCCATGGAGCAACCTCCCGAGAGCGGTGCTAGGGAAGCGGCCCACCTGGAGTCGGAGAGCGGCCTCACTCGACCGGCGCGTTCGTCACGACCGGCCAGAGATCGAGGGCGTAGTGCTCCTTCCCGTCCAGGCGCTCGTGCATCTCCCTTTGGAAATCGAGGTCCCAGTCCTCCTCGGAGGCCTGCATGTCGATCGCTTCGCCCTCTCGCATGACCGTGTCCTGGTTCCAGGACCTCACGCGAACGCCGTAGGAGCCCTGGCAGGGGAGAGGAATCTGGGCGGCGGAGCCCATCGTTCCCTGGTCCACGACGAGTTCCGCCTCGAAGAAGCGGACAGTGAACCGGTGTTCGCGGTCGAAGCCGGCGTCTTCGCCTCTCTCTTCGAAGGGTGGTTCTGTGCTCCGAATGCGGATATCGAACCCCACTCCCACGGTCGAGTTGCCGCACGCGATCACGATCCAGTGTTCGTCGCCCCCGGCACCGTCGGTCGTGGATCGGGAGATCGCTCCGTGGGTCCCGCGATCGGGTCCGCCTCCGTCGTGGACCGAGACCATCTGGTAGTCGGGCATGGCCAAGAGCCGGTGGCGGGACACGAGCGCGGGGAGGGGGTCGGTCAATGCGTCCCTTGAACCGGGATGTGCCGTCCGAACAGGAGAAGCGGTGCGACCGCCCCGGCAGGGGCCGGGGCGGTCGCACCATTGTGCCGTCTTGCGCCGACTATTCGACCAGCAGGACCTCCAGCGTCCTGGGGCCGTGGACGCCCTCCACGCGCTCCAGTTCGATGTCGCTGGTCGCCGACGGGCCGCTGATCCAGGTCTGCGGCAGCACCGGGTCCAGGCGCTCCACGGCCTCGGGGACCCCGTCCACCACCTGGCGGGCCCGCACCACGCACAGGTGGTAGTCCGGGACCAGGGTCAGCGCCCGCCGCCCCTGGTGCTCGCCGGTGTCCAGGATGATCGTGCCGGTCTCGGCCACGGCCACCGCGCACCCGGTCACCGCGCCGTCCACCGCGTCCAGCTCGGACACGGACAGCACCCGGTCCTCCCACGGCGCGTCCCGCAGCACCTCGGCGCCGCTCCGGGAGAACCACTCCCCGGGGGCGTCGCCCGGCACCGCCACCCGGGCGGCGCCCCGGCGCTCCAGCGCCTCGGCGACCGCCGCGGGCAGCTCCGCACCGCGCACCCGGCGCACCTGCGCCCGGTAGTCCTCCAGCCGGTCCACCAGCAGGTCCAGCGCGGGCCCCTGGCGGTGGGTGCGCGCGTAGTCCCGCGGCACCGGCGCGTCCCCGGGGTCCTCGCCCCGGGGCACGTCCGCCAGCGCGGCGCGCACCTTGGCCAGTACGCGCTCACGCGATCCGAGCGGTGCGCTCATCGCTGCTCCTCCCCGCCCCGGGCGTGCTCGCGCCACCAGTCGCGGAACGGCCGCTCGGGGATGTCGGGCAGGTCGCGGGTGTCGGTCCAGGCCGCGCCGGGGCCGGGCAGCCGCCGGGGCACCGCCCCGCGCAGCGACGAGGCGGCGCGCTGGGCCAGGTGCATCCGCCGCGGGTCGTCCAGCACCCATTCGGCCGCCGCCATGGCCGTCTTCTCCGGCCCCGGCCGCTTGCCCTCCACCGCGCGCTCGCGCAGGTGCACCAGCACTTCGGGGATGTCGATGGCCACCGGGCACACGTCGTAGCACGCCCCGCACAGCGTAGAGGCGAACGGCAGCGCCTTCTCGACCGGCCCCTGCATGCCCTGCAGCTGCGGGGTCAGGATCGCGCCGATCGGTCCCGGATAGACCGACCCGTAGGCGTGGCCGCCGGTGCGCTCGTAGACCGGGCAGATGTTCAGGCACGCCGAGCAGCGGATGCACCGCAGCGCCTGGCGCCCCACCCGGTCGGCGAGGGTGTCGGTGCGCCCGTTGTCGAGCAGCACGAGGTGGAACTCCTGGGGCCCGTCCCCGGGCGTCACGCCCGTCCACACGGTGCTGTAGGGGTTCATCCGCTCGCCGGTGGAGGAGCGCGGCAGCAGCTGCATGAACACCTCCAGGTCCGACCAGCTCGGCACCAGCTTCTCGATGCCCACCACCGAGATGAGCGTCTCGGGCAGCGTCAGGCACATCCGCCCGTTGCCCTCGGACTCCAGCACCACCATGCTGCCGGTGTCGGCCACCGCGAAGTTGGCCCCCGACACCGCCACCCGGGTCTCCAGGAACTTCTGCCGCAGGTGCCGCCGGGCGGCCTCGGCCAGCTCGCGCGGGTCGTCGCCGAGCCCCTCGGGGGCGGGCACGCCCCAGGCGCCCATGCGCTCGCGGAAGATCCGCCCGATCTCGGCCCGGTTGCGGTGGATGGCAGGGACCAGGAAGTGCGAGGGCAGGTCGTCCCCGAGCTGGACGATCAGCTCGGCCAGGTCGGTCTCGTAGGCGGTGATGCCCTCCTGCTCCAGGGCGTTGTTCAGCTCGATCTCCTGGGTGGCCATCGACTTGACCTTGACGACCTCGCGCTCGCCGGTGGCGTGCACCAGCCGGGTCACGATCGCGCGGGCCTCGTCGGCGTCGGAGGCCCAGTGCACCGTGCCGCCCGCGGCGGTCACCGCCTCCTCCAGCCTCTCCAGGTAGTGGTCCAGGTGGCGCAGGGTGCGGTCCTTGACGGCCCGCCCGGCCTCGCGCAGCCCGGCCCAGTCGTCCAGCTCCTCGACCACCTCCCCGCGCTTGCCGCGGATGGTGTGCGTGGCCTTGCGCAGGTTGTGTCTGAGCTGGGCGTTCCCGGTGGCCCCGCGGGCCGCGTCGGGGAAGGCGGGCATCCCCACGAATGTCGCGCTGCTCATGCGAGGGCCGGCTCCCGTTCCGTCGACGCCAGGATCTCCGCCAGGTGCACCACGCGCATGCCGGCGCGCTCGCGGCTGAGCGTCCCGCCGATGTGCATCAGGCAGGAGTTGTCGACCGCGCACAGCACCTCGGCACCGGTGGAGGCGGCGTTGCGGGCCTTGTCCGAGCCCATCGCCGCCGACACGTCCGGGTTCTTCACCGCGAACGTGCCGCCGAAGCCGCAGCACTCGGCGGCGCCGGGCAGGTCCACCAGGCTCAGCCCGCGCACGGCGCGCAGCAGCCGGTAGGGGCGGTCGCCCAGGCGCAGCATGCGCAGCCCGTGGCAGGTGGGGTGGTAGGTGACGGTGTGCGGGAAGTAGGCGCCCACGTCGGTGACGCCCAGCACGTCCACCAGCAGCTCGGACAGGTCGTACACGCGCGGCGCCAGCTCGGCGGCGGCGCGCTGCAGGCGGCTGCCGTCCTCGCCAAGGCGCGGGTAGTTGTCGCGGATCATCGCCGCGCAGGAGCCGGAGGGCGCGACGACGGCGTCGGCGCCCTCGAACGTGCGCAGGAAGCGCACGGCCAGGCGCTGGGCGTCCCGCCGGTAGCCGGAGTTGTAGTGCATCTGCCCGCAGCAGGTCTGGTCCTCGGAGAACACGACCTCGTGCCCCAGCCGCTCCAGCAGCCGCACCACCGCTCGCCCGGTCCCCGGGTACAGCGTGTCGTTGACGCAGGTGACGAATAGCGCGATCCGCATGCGCTCCCTCTTCTCCAGGGCCGCTCCCGTGGGGCGGCCCGCGCGGTCGGTCGGGTGCCGACACTTCGGCGTGGGCCGCCGGACCCCGTCCGGTGCGCCCGGACCGCCCCGGTGGGGGGCGGTCCGGGCGCCGGGAGGCGTCCGCGGGGCTCACCCTAGACGCGGAGCCGGGCGCCCACCCGGCGGCGGAAGGGCGTGTCGGCGCGTCCCTCCGCCCGTGCTCAGGCGGCCGCCAGCACCTGCCGCTGGCCGCCCAGTCCGTCCACCTCCAGTTCCATCACGTCGCCGGCCCGCAGGTAGGGCGTGTCCGGCCGGGTCATGGCCACGCCCGCGGGGGTGCCGGTGATGACGACGTCGCCCGGGCGCAGCGCCATGAAGCGGCTCAGGTGGCGCACCAGGAAGGGCACGTCGAAGATCATCGCCTCGGTGGTGCCGTCCTGCACCAGTGCGCCGTTGACCCGGGTGCGCAGGCCGAGCGCGGCAGTGCCGCGCGCCCCCAGTTCGTCGGGGGTGACCAGCCACGGGCCCAGCGGGGTGAAGGTCTCGAAGGACTTGCCCTTGCCCCACTGGCCGCCGTGGCCGAACTGGTGCTCGCGCTCGGTGACGTCGTTGGCCACCGCGTACCCGGCCACGGCCGCCTCGGCCTCGGCGTCGGTCTCCAGGTAGCGGGCGGTGCGCCCGATCACCACGGCCAGCTCCACCTCGTGGTCGGTGGCCGAGCAGCCGCGCGGGATGCGCACCGGGTCGTGTGGGCCCACCACGGTGTCGGTGGGCTTGATGAAGACGATCGGCCGCTCGGGCGGCTCGGCCCCGGTGGCCGCCGCGTAGTCGGCGTAGTTGGTGCCGATCCCGATGAGCTTGCCGCGGGGCGCCACCGGCGGGCCCACGCGCGGGCCGCCGGGGGCGCCGGCCCCGGCGGCCCCGGACAGCACCGGCAGGCCGCCGGCCTCCAGGGCGGAGCGGGCGCGCTCCAGGCCCCCGCCGGACAGGAAGGCCCCGTCGATGTCGTCGGTGATCGGGGACAGGTCGAGGGGCACGCCCTCGGGGGACAGGGCGGCGGGCCGTTCGGCCCCGGGCGGTCCGATCCTCAGCAGCTTCACGGTGCAGGCCTTTCCGTCGGCGGCGTCCGCGGCCGGCGCGGCGCACGGGCGCGTCGATTGGTCTGATCAGTTCGGTGCTGTCCGTCCGCCGATGTCCCGGATTCGGGCCGGTAGATGACGGTGTGGTCTGCCTCATGTCGACAAAGTGGTCGGATCACTTCTACGTGCAGCGGAGAGGGGGTGTCAAGATGGGCGGAGCAGAACGACCGTGCGCGGTGCCGAGGCCCGCCGCCCCCTGGAGAGGACCCCGCGTGATGCCGACCGACGGCCCGAGCCCCGCCGCGACCGAGGCGCGCATGCCGGTGACCCGGCGCCCCGTCGAGCGGATCAAGGAGATGATCGCCGAGGGGCGGCTGCGCCCCGGCGACCGCCTGCCCACCGAGCGGGACCTGGCCCAGGAGTTCGAGGTCTCGCGCAGCTCCATGCGCGAGGCGGTGCGCACGCTGACCACCCTGGGCGTGCTGGAGGTGCGGCACGGTGCGGGCGTCTACGTCTCCTCGCTGCGCCCGGCCGACCTGCTGGAGACCTTCTCGGTGCTGGCCGAGATCTCCCAGGGCGACACCCTCATCGAGGTGCTGCAGGTGCGCCGGATGCTGGAGCCGGCCGCCACCGCGCTGGCCGCGGCCCGCGCCACCGACGCGCAGCTGGAGCGGGTCGGCGCCATCCTGGACCGGATCTCCTCGGGCGGGGGCGGCCGGGAGACGGTCGCCGCCGACCTGACCTTCCACCAGGCGATCGTGCAGATCACCGGGAACGCCACGCTGTCGGCCATCAACGACGGGCTCTCCTCGCGCACCTTCAACGCGCGGGTGTGGCGCGGGCACTGCGCGGCCGGGCAGGCCGCGCGCCTGCGCCAGGACCACGAGCGGATCTACCGAGCCCTGCTGGACCGCGACCCCGACGCCGCGCGGGCCGCCGCCACCATGCACGTCATGGAGGTCGAGCGGTGGCTGCGGGCCGACCTGGACACCGGACCGGAGGGCNCGGGCCCGCCGAACCGGCCGCCGGCGGGGGTGAGCGGCCTCACGGTCGGCGGTAACAGGCCTGTCACGGGCCGTCGAGCGGGTGCAACGTGCGGCGGGCACCATCGCCGGCATGGGAGCAGACGCACGCACCACCGCAACGGACCGCACCCCGCACGGGGCGCCGCCCGGACCGCCCTCGGCACCGCACGCCGGCTTCCTCGGCCGGGAGGCCCTGGAACTGGGGGCGCTGCTGCTGGCCGGGGGCGCCGCGCACCTGCTGGTGCTCTCCTTGGGCCACAGCGAGGGCGGGGGAGCGCTCCTGATCGCCTTGGGCGCCGCACTGGTCGCGGGCGCCTCGGTGCAGCGCTGGCGCCGCCACCGCCGGGCCGCCAGGGAACCGGGGCCGGGGCTCCGCACCGCCGGCCCGCGCAGGCAGGGCGAGCGGCTGTGGCGGCTCCGGGTGGCCGTGGACGACCTGCCCGGCGGCCTGGCCGCGCTCACCGCCCGGATGGCCGAACTGGGCGTCGACATCAGGCTGGTCCAGATCCACCCGGGCGCGGGGGAGGCGCTCGACGACTTCTACCTGACCGCTCCGGGGCCGGTCGGTCCGGACCGGCTGCGCGAGGCCGTGGCCCGCGCCGGCGGCCGCACGCCGGTGGTCGAGCCCGCCGACCTGCACGAGCTCAGCGACACCACGGGCCGTGCGCTCTCACTGGCGGCCGCGGTCGCCGCCGGGGGCACCACGCTCGCCGAGGCGCTGGCCGCACTGTGCGGGGCCGACGCGGCCGAGCACACCGCCGCCCGGCCGGACGGTCCGGGGCCCGACGAACTGGCCGGGACCGCCCTGTGCCTGACGGTGCCCGGGGCCGGGTACGTGCTCCTGCACCGCGAACAGGTGCCCTTCACCGCCGTGGAGTTCGCCCGCTGCCGCGCCTTCGTCCAAGCGGCGACGGCGCTCACCGGCGACAAGGCGCCCAAGGAGCGGGGCCACCGGTAGCTTGACGCGATGGGCTTGGGCTCCGGATGGAGGGGGAGCACGAGCGGCCGATGCGGCGGTATCGCGGCCGGACACCGCGGCCGGGGTCCGATCAGGCCGGGGAACCCGCGGAGCGCCGCCGGGCCCTGTGGGGCATGGGGGCCGAGGACGCGAGACGCTGCGCGGGCGCTCCTCGCCGTGCGGGCAGCAGGACCGGGGCTCCTCCTCACCCTTCCCAGCGCAGCGGCAGGTGCGAGATTCCGTTGATGAAGTTGGAGGTCAGGCGCTTGACCGGGCCGTCGCGGCGGGGGCAGGGGAGCATGCGCACCATCTCGGTGAAGAAGATCCGCATCTGCAGCCGGGCGAAGTGCGCGCCCAGGCACAGGTGCGGGCCGTCGCCGAAGGCCAGGTGGTCGTTGGGGGAGCGCCCCGCGTCGAAGCGCATGGGCGCGTCGAACACCCGCTCGTCGAAATGGGCCGAGCAGTGGTAGACCACCACCTTGTCCCCGGCGCGGATGCGCCGCCCGCCCAGCTCGGCGTCGCGCACCGCCGTGCGGCGGAAGGTCAGCACCGGCGGGTGCCAGCGCAGGACCTCCTCCACCGCCGACGGCACCAGGGCGGGGTCGGCCGCCAGCCGGGCGTGCTCGCCGGGGTGGTCGGCCAGGGCCAGCACGCCCCCGGGAAGCGCGCTGCGCACCGTGTCGTTGCCCGCGATGACCAGCAGGAAGAAGAACATGCGCAGCTCGTCGTCGTCCAGGCGGCGCCCGTCGACCTCGGCCTGCACCAGCGCGCTCATCAGGTCCTCGCCCGGACGGCGCCGCTTGGCCTCCGCCAGCCCGTCCGCGTAGGCGAACATGTCGCCCAGCATGGCCGGGGAACGCGGGTTCACCGGCCGCCCGTCCGAGCCCGGGACGGGCGCGGCGTGCTCGTCGTCCTGGTAACCGATGACCCGGTTGGTCCACTCGAGCATCAGGTGCCGCTCACCCGGCGGCATGCCCAGCAGCTCGGCGAGGTTGCTCAGCGGGAAGTCGTCGGTGACCTCCACCGGCAGGTCGCACCGGCCGCTCCGGGCCACCGGCTCCAGCAGCGCCCTGGCGCGCGCGGTGACCGCCGCGGTGAAGCGGTCCAGGCGCCTGCGGGTGAAGGCCGAGGTCACCAGCCGCCGCAGCCGCATGTGCTCGGGCGGGTCCATGTTCAGGACGGTGCGCC
>NZ_ANAD01000100.1 GCF_000341245.1 Nocardiopsis halophila DSM 44494 | reverse complement strand
GCCCCCCCCCGCCGCAGCCGCATGTGCTCGGGCGGGTCCATGTTCAGGACGGTGCGCCGCAGGAACGGCAGGTCGCCGGGGTCGGGGTCGCGGATCTGGGTGGCCCCGGCGCTGGAGGAGAACACCTGCGGGGTGCGCAGCACGTGCCGCACGTCGGCGTGCCGCGTGACCGCCCAGAACCCGGGCCCGGCCGGCCACCCGTCGACCTCGTGCTCGGCCTGCCAGGACACCGGGGCGGTGTCGCGCAGCTCCCGCAGGGAGCCGTGCGGGACGCCGCCGGCGAACACCCGCGGGTCGAACACGTCCGGCGTGCGCGGGGGAGCGCTCACTCCGCGCCCGCCAGGTGCCGCTCGACCAGGGTGGCCAGCGCCACCGGCACCTCGTCGGCCGGGTAGTGCCCGGCGCCGGAGAGCACCTCGATCCGGGCCGCCGGGTACCAGGCGCCGAAGGTGGGCCGCAGGGCGTCGGCGCCCAGCGCCGGGTCGTGCTCCCCGGCGATCGCCAGGACCGGGACCGGGCTGCCCTCGATCTCCTTGTGGAAGTCGGTGTCGGCCCAGGCCGTGAGGTAGGCGGCGAAGGCGTCGCGGTCCGAGGCGGCCAGCGAGTGCTCCACCACCGCGTCCAGCCACACCCCGGTCAGCCGCTTGCCGGTCGTCATGTCCACGATCGCCCGCCGCAGCGCCGGGTCGTCGGCGGCGCCCTCGAACACCGCCCGCGTCTCGGCGTCGAAGGGCACCCCGGAGGCGGGCACCGGCGCCGCGCCGACCATCGCCCGGACCCGGTCGGGCGCGTCGGCCAGCACCCGCTGCATCACGCTCCCGCCCATCGAGTGGCCGACCAGGGAGAAGCGGTCCCAGCCCAGGGCGTCGGCCAGGTCGAGCACGTCGGCGGCGGCCTCGGCGATGGTGAAGGCGCCCGTCTCGCCCTTGCGGCGGCCGTAGCCGCGGTAGTCGGGGAAGGCGTAGCTGAACGCCCGCCGGTCCAGATGCGGCCACAGGGGCGCCCAGGCCTCACCGGAGCCGAACCACCCGTGCAGTGCGATCACCGGGTGGTCGCCCTCGCCGACGCGGCGGCATCCCTCGGCATGTCCAGCGGCCATCTCGCGTGCCTCCTCGAACGCGCTGTTCCGACGCCTGGAGCCTCGCCCGCGCCGCCCGGCCCGTCAAGGGCCCGGGCCCCTGCGGGCCCTCCCGCCACAGGGGCGCCGCCTGTATCGTGTGCGCGTTCCGCGGGGCACGGGCGCCGGCCCGGGGGACCCCGCGCATTCCCCACACGGACGGAGAAGCCAGGTGAGACGGCGCGAGTTCGTCAAGGCGGGCATCGGCGGCGCGGCGATGGCCGCGGCGGCGGGCGGCACCGCGGCGGCCGAGGGGAGGGCGCCCGAGGGCGCCGGCGTCGGCGCCGAGGGCGTACCCCGGGTCCTGGAGGAGGGCGCACCGGCCGGCCGGGAGGCCGGCGGGCGGTGGGTGCGGCCGGAGATCGGCGTGGAGTACGTGGCCGTCGAGCCGCGCGACGGCGAGGCGGCCGAGGTGCGGTTCGCCACCGCCGGCGGTTCCACCGCGTGGCGCCCGGTCCACGTGCACGGCGGCGGTCCGGACGGCAGCCCGGCGACCACCGCGCTGGCCGCCGCCCCGCCCGGGTGCACCGGGTACCAGGTCCGCGCCGAGGGCGGCGTCGTCCGCAGCGCGGCGCTGAACGTGACGCAGGGGCCGCAGGTGCGCATCGGCGGCCGGCGCGGCGGCGGGCTGCGCGCCGACACCGGGGCCCCGGGCGGCGCCGAGGTCACCTACCTGACCCGCGCGGGCTGGGGCGCCGACGAGTCGCTGCGCTTCGACGGCTCCGGGGAGGAGATCTGGCCGGCCGAGTACTACCCGGTGCAGACCGTCACCGTGCACCACACCGCCGTGGAGACCACCGGCGACCACGCGGCCGACGTGCGGGCGGTGTACCACTACCACGCGGCGACCCAGGGGTGGGGCGACATCGGCTACCACCTGCTCATCGACCCCGAGGGGCGGGTCTACGAGGGGCGCTACTCGGGCGAGGACGGCCTTCCGGTCTTCGCCGAGGAGCCCGCGCCGGGGTCGGCCGAGTCGGTGACGGCCGGCCACGTGTACCTGAGGAACAGCGGCAACATCGGGGTGTGCCTGCTCGGCGACTTCACCGACGCGATGCCCACGGACGCGGCGGTCGACGCCCTGGTCGCGGTGCTGCGGCTGCTGTGCGAGCGGACCGGTGTGCCGCCCAACGGCGAGGTGGAGTACGAGAACCCGGTCAACGGGGAGACGGCGGTGCAGCTCGGCGTGTCGCGGCACCGCGACTGGCTGGCCACCGAGTGCCCGGGGAACACCTTCGCCGCCGCCTTCGACGAGGTGGTCCGCCCGCGCCTGGAGGGCGGATACCGCTGATCCGCGCCCTGACACGGGCAAGGGTCGGGGAGTAGCGCTCCCCGACCCTTGCCGCACTCCGGTGGACGGACTCAGCCGCCGTGGGTGACGCCGGTCTTCTGGCAGGCGTTGTAGTCGCCGGTGACCGACAGGATGTTCAGCGGGCCCTCCCAGTTCCAGGGGGCGATCGCGCAGGGCGCGACGTCGCCGTTGATCAGCGCGTAGCTGTCACCGTCGTCGTGCCCGTGGCCGTAGCCGCCCGCGTAGGCGGGGGCGGCCGCGGTGAACGCGGCGGCGGTCAGGGCGGCGACCGCGAAGGCCTTCTTCATGGTTCTCACTCCAGTTCGTGAATGGTCGAAAAAGTGGCCGGCACGGCAGGCGCCGGGCGGAGTGCGGAGCCGGAAGGGGGTGCGCCTCTCCCGGCTCCGCGCCCGTTCCGCCTCGCAGCGTCCACCGCGCGAAGGCAGCCTCGGGCCGAAGATCAGCCGCCGTGGGTGACGCCGGTCTTCTGGCAGGCGTTGTAGTCGCCGCTGGGCGACAGGATGTTCAGCGGGCCCTCCCAGTTCCACGGCGCCACGGCGCAGGGCAGCACGTCGCCGTTGATCAGCGCGTAGCTGTCGCCGGCGGAGGCCGCGGGCGCGGTGGCCATCAGGGCGCCGGCAGCGACGGCCGCGACCGCGAGGAACTTCTTCACGGGATCTCCTCATACGAGAGACAGGATCAGGGGCGGTCGGCCCCCTTTTGGTCACGACGTACAGTAGCGAATTCAATACCCAGTGTGAAGACCTTGAGGTCGGCGGTGTGTCGGAGACGCCTTGTGCGGCGGGCGAACCGGGACACAGCAGGGCAGGGTGCCGCCGTGGTGAACGGGAATTTCGGCGGACCGAATAACGGCATCGGCGACACGCCGGGACGGAACGGTCGCCCGTTGGCGACCGCGCTCGGGCCGCCGCGTCCCGCCCGGGCGCGGGAGGGCGGTCGGCGGGGCGCGCGGTGGGATGATCGGGGGCATGGAACACGAGCTTCACCTGACCGGGGACGCCGGCGCCGACGGGCTGCTGTCGTCGGACCCGCTGGCGCTGATGATCGGCATGCTCCTGGACCAGCAGGTGGCCATGGAGACGGCCTTCGCCGGGCCGAAGAAGATCGCCGACCGGATGGGGCGCGAGCGCCTCGACGCCGCCGAGATCGCCGGGTACGACCCGGAGGCCTTCGCCGGGCTGTTCTCCCGGACGCCGGCGGTGCACCGGTTCCCCGGGTCGATGGCCAAGCGCGTACAGGCGCTGTGCGGGACGGTCGCCTCCGAGTACGGCGGGCGGGCCGACGCGGTGTGGACCGAGGGGGACCCCGACGGCAAGGAGGTGCTCAAGCGCCTCAAGGCCCTGCCGGGCTACGGCGACCAGAAGGCGCGCATCTTCCTCGCCCTGTTGGGCAAGCGGCTGGAGGTCCGCCCGAAGGGGTGGCGTGAGGCCGCGGGCGCCTACGCCGAGGAGGGGGCGCGCCGCTCGATCGCGGACGTGGTCGACGAGCAGACCCTCAAAGAGGTCCGCGAGACCAAGCGTGCGGCCAAGGCCGCGGCGAAGAAGTCCTGAAGCGGGGCCGGGCGCCCGGCGCATCGGGCGGGGCCGTCCCCTGCACGGGGCGGCCCCGCCCGATGGTCACGCCTCGAAGATGTCCTCGGCCCGCTCGGCGTTCACGGCCGCGAGGAACCAGGTCCTCAGCAACCCGATATCGGAGCACGCCGCGATGCGTGCCCGGACGGCGTGGTCGACCGTCAGCCCCCGCGCAAGCAGGACATCGACGATCGCGGCCGCGCGTGCTTCCGCGCGTGCTTCCGCGAGCCCCGCCGCGTAGCCCTTGGAGTAGTGCTCCTTGGCGAACGGGCTGTAGACGGGCCAGGTGCCGGACGTCGTTCCGCCCTCCAGGGTTCGGTCGACCTGCGGTGGCGCGAGTCGATGGCCGTATTCACAGGGGCCTCGCGCAGGGGGCCTCGCCTTCGCGGGGCGTGCGGGCATCCGTTGTCCCGCCGGGGTGCCCGCTCAGCGGTCAGGCCTCGAAGATGTCCTCGGCCCTGTCCACGGTGAGGGCCGCGATGCTCCAGGCCTTGAGGCGTTCGATGTCGTTGCAGGCGGTGATGCGTGCACGGGTGGCATCGTCGACCGGCAGTCCGCGGGCCTCCAGGAGATCGATGACCGTAGCGGCGCGCTCTGCAGTGCGCCCTTCCTCACGTCCGTCCTCGCGGCCATGGCCGTAGTGGGTCTTGGCGAAGGGGCTGTAGACGGGCCAGGTGCCGGACGTCATTTCGGCCTCCAGTGATTGTTTGACCTGCTGTGACGCGAGTCGATAGGCGTATTCATAGTACTTCGACGAGTCATCGGTTTCGAGCCTGCTCAGCCCCTCCAGGAACGCGGTCAGCACGCTCATGGACGATCCGTGCGCCATGACGCTCAGGGCCGCCAGGGCGGGGTCGTCGGCCACGGTGCCGGCGTCCTCGACCCGGGGGATGTCGTCGGGACCGATCGCCACCGGAGGGTAGCGGTACCCCGGGAGCTCTGTGCCGATCGGTTCGTCGTAGAAGTCGGCCGCGGCCTGGGAAGGGCAGACCACTGCGACGACGGGGGCGCACCTGTGGAACAGCCACAGCGCCGCGGCGTACCGGGCGATCTGGCGGCGCTTCTGCTCCTCCTTCTCGTGTTGGATCTCCACCACCAGGACGCTCGACGGAGCCGAGGGCGAGCCCTGGGTGAAGACGTTGTCGGGATAGAAGTCCCTGGACGGGCGGTCGTTGAGCTCGTTCGACGCCTCTCGGAGGGGGACGTGGGGCCGGATGGCGGCCTCCGCGTTCTTGGCGCACACGAGCCTGGCGACCGTCTGGGGGGATTCGCGGACGAGGTCCTTGACCCCGTCGTGTCGTGGAGATGGCACGTCGCGTAACGATAGAGCGACTTCCCGCGTCGTGCGGGGAAAACGGCCGGATTCACCGGATGGGCGGCGGGAGGCGGGTTGGCCGGGGATCCGCTCCGACGAGTCAATCGCGCTCAGTAGTATGTGCGTTGCTCTGTGTACCTGTAGGACCGGTAGTCGAACGGAGAACGCATGCCCCTGCTCCTCGCACGCTCCCTCGGTGTCGCTTCCTCTCTGGCGCTCGTCTGGGCGGTCGCTCCGGCCGGACCCGCGGCCGCCGCCCCCGCGGACCCGCCGCCGCTCCCCGACTTCGAGAGCCCCTGCCCCGTCGGCGACGCGCCGCCCACGGACGGGGTCCGCGGCCCCCACCTGTGCGGGGACGCCCGCCTCGGACCCGAGGAGATCCCGGAAGAGGGCGTGGTCGGCGACCTCGTGGAGGACTACGACCGGCTCGGCCGGCTCAACCCCGTGGCCTTCCTCGCCCGGCACTGGGAGCGCGGTGTCGACCCCGACACGGGGGAGCCCCGGGAGGGCTGGGACTACCCGCCCCACGAAGGTTTCGAGGTCGTCGACGGCGAACCGGTCAAGGAGGTCGAGACCCTCGCCGAAGGCGAGGTGCTGGACCGCTTCGGCTCCCCCTGGGGGAGCTACCTCGCGCCCGCGGGCGCCCCCTTCGCCCAGCGTTCCCTTCCGCCCGACGCCCTCAACACCTGGGAAGGCGGAGCCGAGCACAACTACCTGTGCTATGTGGTGGACGAGCCCTTCGAGGCCCAGGTCGGCCCCATCGCCCCCGCGTTCGAGCAGCCGGGCGGCGGTGAGCAGGTCCTCCTCGATCCCGCCCTGGTCCCCGAGGCCGAAGGCGACGACGTGCTGGGCGCCGACTCCCTGGTCGAGTGGGGCTACATCGACGAGCGCCCGGCCGAGGACTGCGCCCCCGACGACGCCGACCGCGGCGACGGCGCTGACGACGCCCACGGCGCCGCCGCAGCCGGGGCCTGAGCAGGGGCCGCCCGGGAGCGGCGAAGGCGCCCGGCCGGCGGGCGAGTGCCGGTCGGGCGCCTTCGGCCGGGCCGTCGCATCCGGCGGCCGGTCAGTGGAACGGGCGGCTCACACGAAGAACTCGGTGTACAGGAAGAACAGGCTCACCGCCGCCAGGCCGATCATGCCGGCCCAGGCCCAGCCCATCATGAAGCGGGACGGCAGGTGCTCGCGCTCCTCCCCGGTGAAGTCCTTCAGCGCGCGGATGTTCAGCCAGAACAGCACCGGCGCGAAGAACAGCGCCAGCACCGAGGCGATCTGCACCACCAGGATCGGCTCGGGCATCCCGAAGATGATCGCGGCGCCCGCGACCACCCACAGCACCTGGAACCCCCGGTAGAGCAGCTTGCGGGTGGACGGGGAGTCCCACGCCTTGCGGATCCGCACGCAGCACTCCTCGAACACCCGGGCCTGGCCGTCGAAGTAGGTGAAGACCGTGGACCACAGCGCGGCCACGCCCCCGGCGATGATCACCGGGAAGATCCACACGCCGAAGGTGTCGGTGTAGATCCGGGCGATGGTCGAGCCCATCTCCTGCGACTCGGGCACCAGCCCCAGGGGGTTGAGCACCACCGCGCCCACGATCAAAAACGCCATGCCGGTCAGCGCCGAGACGACGTAGGAGATGTTCATGTCGCGGCGCATCAGCTTCAGGTGGTTGCGCAGGTAGCCCGGAGCGACCTCGACGCGGTGGCCCTGCGCGCGCAGCTCGCGCACCCGCACCATGCCGCTCTTCTTGTCCACCGCCCAGTTGGACTGCATGGGGGCGACCTCGACGGTGGTGGGGAAGTACCCCCACATCGCGCTGAACAGCAGCATCGCCCCGGCGGGCGGCAGGGCGGGCGCCAGGCGCGCCAGGTACTCGCCGGGCGGCGGCGACTGCAGCAGGAACGCCAGGATCACCGCGGCGGCGAAGACGATGATCGCCACCTTCACCACGACCTCCAGGGCCTGGTACCGGCCGGCCCACAGGACGCCCACGCACGAGACCAGCACCACCATCGCCCACGCCTGCAGGGGCAGGAACGGGAACGCGGCCCACAGCATCGCCGCACACCCCAGGGCGCGGCCCGCGATGCCGAAGGTGTTGACCAGGGACTGCCCGCCCAGGTACCACAGCGGCCACATCCCGCGCCCGGTGCCGACGCGCTCGTAGGCCTCCATGATGCTCTCGCCGCGCACCAGGGTGTAGCGGTGCGCGAACTCGAACGCGCAGTACTTCATGATGTAGGCGAACGGGATCACCCACAGCAGGGCGTAGCCGAACTGCGCCCCGGCCGTGGGGCCGTGCATGATGTGGCTGGCGCCGATGCCGGTCATCGCCGCGGCGATGCCGGGCCCCATCGCCTTCCAGGTGTCGCGCACGCCGGTGCCGGGGGCCTCCAGGCGGATCGGCGGCGCCTCGGCGGTCGCGGAGGGCTCGGGGGATCGCGCGTCGCCGTCCGCATCGGCGGGCGGACGGGGACGGGGGACGTAGGGCGCCTCGGCCTCGGGCCCGGGCGCGTGCGGCTGGTCGGCGGCGCTCGCGGCGCCGTCCTCGGGTACTCCGCCAGGTGCTCTACCGGCTGGATCCATGGGGTCGACTCCTTGGACGACAGTGCGGATGCGGGCGGGAAGCACAGCCCCCATCAGCCCCCTTGGAACGCCATGGGTCGTTGCTCTCGTACGTGGCCGTCTCCTGCGGTCGGGGGTGGTCGGGTCGGTCGGGGCCGCCGGCGGTGCGGCCGGTGCCCCGGGGCGCGGATGGCGGACCGCGGCTCGGGGCGCGTGTCAGCGGTGGTGGCCGGGTATCGTGTCGGTCGGAGGCGGTCCGGGGAGGAAGGGCCGCCCGTGGCGGGCGGGACGGATGCGAAGGATCCTGCGCCCCGGGGCGCGGCCCGGTCAAGCCGCGCCCCGTCGCCGTTCCCCCGGTTCCGTCCCGAGCGGCCCCTCCGGCCGGCGCTGCGCGCTCAGAGGAGGCCGGCGGCCCGGGCCCACCGGTACTTGGCGCCCAGCACCTGTACCGGCATCTCGGTGGTGTAGGGGTAGGCGGCCACCCCGTGCTCGAACAGGTGGGCGCACGCGGCCTCGACCTCGGTGTCACCGGACAGCGAGGCCACCACCGGCTTGTCGATGCCCTCGGCCCGCGCGCGCGTCACCACGTCGGCCACCAGCTCGGCGAAGACCATCGGAGGAGTGACGATGGTGTGCCAGTAGCCCAGCACCAGCGCGTGCACCCGCGGGTCCTCAAGGCCCAGCCGGATGGTCTTCTCATAGGTGGACGGGGGCTCGCCCCCGGTGATGTCCACCGGGTTCCCCGCGGCGCCGAACGGGGGGATGAAGGCGCGGAACGCCTCGTCCAGGTCCGGCGGGATCTCATAGAGCGACATGCCGTTGTCCACGACCGCGTCGGACAGCAGCACGCCCGAACCGCCGGCCCCCGTGATGATCACGACGTTCTCGCCCTGCGGGGCCGGCAGCACCGGCAGCGCCCTTCCGTACTCCAACAGCTCCCGCAGGCCCGGCGCGCGGACCACGCCCGCCTGCCGCAGGATGTCGTCGTAGACCTTGTCGTCCCCGGCGAGCGCCCCGGTGTGCGACCCCGCCGCCTTCGCCCCGGCCGAGGTCCGCCCGGCCTTGAGCACCACCACCGGCTTGCGGGGCACCACCTCGCGCGCGGCCTCGACGAACGCCCGGCCGTCCTTGAGGTCCTCCAGGTGCATCGCCACGGCGCGCGTGTTGTCGTCGGAACCGAAGAACGTCAGCAGGTCGTCCTCGTCGATGTCGGCCTTGTTGCCCACGCCCACGATCGCCGACACCCCGGTGCCGGTGCTGCGGCTGAAGCCCAGGATGGCCATGCCGATGCCCCCGGACTGGGAGGTCAGGGCGGTGCCGCCGGAGACGTCGTAGGGGGTGCAGAAGGTCGCTGACAGGTTCTCGGGCGTGTAGTAGTAGCCGTAGATGTTGGGGCCCAGCAGCCGCACCCCGTGCCGCCGCGCGACCGCCAGGACCTCGTCCTGCAGGTCCTGGCGGCCGGTCTCGGCGAAACCGGAGGGGATCAGCACGGCGCCCGCCGCGCCCTTGGCGCCGACCTCCTCCAGCGCCCCGGCCACGAACTGGGCCGGGATGGCGAACACCGCGACGTCGATCCCGCCGGGGATGTCGCCCACCGAGGCGTAGGCCCGCCTGCCGTAGACCTCGTCGGCCTTGGGGTTGACCGGGTACACCTCGCCCGCGTACCCGCCGTCGACGATGTTGCGCATCACCGAGTTGCCGATCTTGCCGGCCTCGTTGGAGGCGCCGACCACCGCGATCGACCGGGGGCGGAACATGCGCTCCATCGCCGACTGGATCTCCTCGCGCCCGAACCGCGGGGGCGGCTCCGGCGGGTCGAAGTCCAGCACGAACCGCAGGTCGGCGGCGATCGCGCCGGAGGCGGAGGCGAAGACCGGGTTCAGGTCGGCCTCGGCGATCTCGGGGAAGTCGGTGACCAGCTCCGACAGGCGCACCAGCAGGTCGGCCAGGGCACCGCGGTCCACCGCCGCGCCGCCGCGCACCCCGTCCAGGACCTCGGCGGCGCGGATGGAGCCGATCTGCTCCAGCGCCTCCTCGCGGGTCAGCGGCGCCAGCCGGAACGCGGCGTCCTTGACCACCTCGACCAGCACACCGCCCAGGCCGAACACCGCGATCTTGCCGAAGGTGGGGTCGGTGGCGGCGCCGATCAGCACCTCGGTGCCCCCGGCCACCTGCCGCTGCAGCTGCACGCCGTCGATGCGGGCTCCGGGGTCGTAGGCGCGCGCCGCGGCGGTGATGCGGGTGTAGGCCTCCTTGACCGCCTGCGGGGAGTCCAGGCCCACCTCCACCCCGCCGGCGTCGGTCTTGTGCAGGATGTCGGGGGAGACGATCTTGGCCACCACGGGCAGGCCCAGCTCCACGGCCAGGGACACCGCATCGTCGGCCGAGGAGGCCACCGCCTCGCCGGGAACGGCGATGCCGTAGGCCTCGGCCAGCGCCTTGCCCTCGGGGGCGGTCAGTGCGGTGCGGCCCTCGGCGCGCGCCCGGTCCAGCACCGCGCGCACGGCGGCGCGGCCGCGTCCGGGAGAAGAGGGGGAGGGGGACATCGGTCAGATCACTCCGTTCGATGCGAGGTGGGCGATCTCCTCGTCGGAAAGGCCCAGCTCCGCGCCGTAGACGTCGGCGTTGTGCTCGCCCAGCAGCGGCGAGCGCGCCACGTCGGCCGCGGAGTCCGACAGGCGGATGGGCAGGCCCACCGTGGTGTAGCCGCCGCGCTCCGGGTGCTCGACGTCGGTGACGATGCCGTTGGCCCGCAGCGTGGGGTCCTCGATGATCTCCTTGGTGGACAGGATCGGGCCGCAGGGGATGCCGCGCTCGGTGAGCTTGCCCAGCACCTCCCACTTGGGCAGGCGCGCGGACCACTCCTCGATGATCCCGAAGGCCTTGTCCAGCTTGTCCAGCCGCGCCTCGGGGGTGGCCCACTCGGGGTCCTCGGCCAGCTCCGGGCGGCCGGCCAGCTCGGCCAGGTGCGCCCAGCCCTGCGGCTGGATGATGACGTAGACGTAGTCGTTGGGGCCGCCGGGGGCGGTGCGCACCGCCCAGCCCGGCTGTCCGCCGCCCGAGGCGTTGCCCGAGCGCGGCACCTCGTCGCCGAACTCGGAGTTGGGGTACTCCTTGAGCGCCCCGTGCGCCAGGCGCTGCTGGTCGCGCAGCTTGACCCGGCACAGGTTGAGCACCGCGTCCTGCATGGCCACCTCGACCCGCTGGCCCCGGCCGGTGGAGGTGCGCTGGTAGAGCGCGGCCAGGATGCCGGCGACGGTGTGCATCCCGGTGCCCGAGTCGCCGATCTGCGCCCCGGTGGCCAGCGGCGGGCCGGAGTCGAAGCCCGTGGTGCTCATCGACCCGCCCATCGCCTGGGCGATGACCTCGTAGGCCTTGAAGTCGGCGTAGGCGCCCGGGCCGAAGCCCTTGATGGAGGCGTAGACCAGGCGCGGGTTGGCCCCGCGCAGCACCTCCCAGGTGAACCCCATCCGGTCCAGCGCGCCCGGGGCGAAGTTCTCCACCAGCACGTCGCTGCGCCGGACCAGGTCGAGGAAGATCCGCTTGCCCTCCTCGGACTTGGTGTTGAGGGTGATGCTGCGCTTGTTGGAGTTCAGCATCGTGAAGTACAGGCTGTCGGCGTCGGGCAGGTCCCGCAGCTGGCGGCGGGTGATGTCGCCGGAGGGGGCCTCCAGCTTGACCACGTCCGCGCCGAGCCACGCCAGGATCTGCGTCGCCGAGGGGCCCGACTGCACGTGCGTCATGTCGAGCACGCGGACCCCGTCGAGTGCCTTGCTCATGGCCGAGTCTCCCTTCGGGGCCGGATCACTTGTACATGGTCTGGTTCATCGTCCCGGGGGCGTAGACCTCCGGATCGATCCAGACGTTGATGAGCGAGGGCTTGCCGGACTCGCGCGCGCGGCGCAGCGCGGGGCCGATCTCGGAGGGGTCGTGGACCTCCTCGCCGTAGCCGCCGAGCATCCGGGCGAACTCGGAGTAGCGCACGTCGCCCAGGGTGTTGCCGATCTCGCCGCGGTCGGCGCCGTACTTGGCGATCTGGCCGTAGCGGATCTGGTTCATCGAGGAGTTGTTGCCGACCACACCCACGAACGGCAGGCCGAAGCGGACCATCGTCTCGAAGTCCCAGCCGGTGAGGCTGAAGGCGCCGTCCCCGAAGAGCGCCACGATCTCCTTGTCGGGCCGGGCGTACTTTGCGGCCATCGCGAAGGGGACGCCCACGCCGAGCGTGCCCAGCGGCCCCGGGTCCAGCCAGTGGCCGGGGGACTTGGGCTGGACCACCTGGCCGGAGAACGTGACGATGTCGCCGCCGTCGCCGATGTACATGGAGTCCTCGGTGAGGAAGTCGTTGATCTCCGAGACCAGGCGGTAGGGGTGGATGGGGGTGGCGTCGGAGGTGAAGAGCGAGGCGCGCTCATTGCGGGTCTTGGCCTCCACGGCGCGCAGCTCCTCCAGCCACGCCTTGCGCCCCTGGGCGCCGGTGTCCTTGAACCCTGAGGCGGCCTGCAGGACCGCCGACAGGACGGTCTCGGGGTCGCCGACGATCCCCAGGTCGACGTCGCGGTTCTTGCCGACCGTCGTGTAGGACATGTCGATCTGCACCACGGCCGCGTCGTGCGACAGGCGCTTGCCGTAGCCCATCCGGAAGTCGAACGGCGTACCCACGATGATGATGAGGTCGGACTCGCGGAAGGCGTGCCGCCGGGAGAGCTGGAAGTGGTGGGGGTCCCCGGGCGGAAGGGTGCCGCGGCCGGCCCCGTTCATGAAGGCGGGGACGTTGAGCGAGCGCACCAGGTCGGCTGCGGTGTCGGTGGCCCTGGCGGTCCACACCTGCCCGCCCAGGAGGATGCTGGGGCGCTCGGAGCGGACCAGGAGCTCGGTGAGGCGTTCGATCGCCGCGGGGTCGCCCGCCTGGCGGCCCGAGGCGCGGTAGTGGCCCGCCTGGGGGATGCGGGCGCTCTCCAGGGGGACGCGCGCGTCGAGGACGTCCCGCGGGATCTCCAGGAAGGCGGGCCCGGGGGCGCCGTTGTGCGCCTCGCGGAAGGCCATGGAGACCATGTCGGCGACGCGCTCGGTGTGCGGCACGGTCGCGGCGAACTTGGAGATCGGCGCGATCATGTCGACGTGCGGGAGGTCCTGCAGGGAGCCCATCTTGTGCTGGCTCAGTGCGCCCTGGCCGCCGATGACGAGCAGGGGGCTCTCCGCGCGGTAGGCGTTGGCGATGCCGGTGACGGCGTCGGTGGTGCCGGGGCCGGCGGTGACCACGGCGCATCCGGGGCGGCCGGTGACCCGGGCGTACCCGTCCGCGGCGTGCGCGGCGACCTGCTCGTGGCGGACGTCGATGACGTCGATGCCCTCGTCGGCGCAGCCGTCGTAGATGTCGATGATGTGTCCGCCGCAAAGGGTGAAGACCACGTCCACGCCCTCGGATTTGAGGGCCTTGGCCACCAGGTGGCCGCCGGAGATCGAGGTCCCCTCGCCGGTGTCGTTGCTCATGGAGGGATGCGCTCCTCACTCGTCGGTGCCGATCGAGGCGTCCGAATACTGCATACAGTATGTGCTTCTTTGCTACATCAGCTTGCGTCCGCTGTCCAGGACCCATGGCCCGCCGATCTCGGTCACGGGAGGCCGAGGGGGTGAAGACGCCGGAAGGGTGCGGGGGCGGGAGGGCGCCCCTGCGGGCGCAGCCGCAGGAGCCCTCCGCAGGGGAGCCGCCCTGGAGGCGCTGCCGGGGGAGGGGAAGGGGAAAGGGAGGCCCGGTCGGTGGATCCGCCCCGGCGGGGGCTGAGGGCCCCGTCGCTCGGCGCGACTCGCCGGCGGGGCGCCGTTCCCGCCCCGCATCGAGAGGCGTCGGCGGCCGTGAGCCACCTGCACCTGCGGCCCCTGCGGGCGGCGGACCGGGTGCGGGCGGGCGGTGGGCCCCGGCGCCACCGTGCCTCCGTCTTCCCCGTTCTGGTGTCCTGCCCTTCACACCGCCGTGCGGTGCACCGGGGGCAGGGTCCTGGTGGGGACCGGGCGCCGGAGGCNGGGCCCGCCGCGACGGCCCCCGCGGCCGCGACACCGATCAGCGCCGCGTCGCCGGCCGGTGGGCCCCAGGCGATGAGCGCGGCGGCGCCGCCGACGCCCAGAAGGCCGCCCGCCCCCTTCGCGCTGTAGACCAGGCCGTGGATGCGGGCCGAGCCGCGCACCCCGAAGTAGTCCTCGGCGAGGGCGCGGGTGAGCGGATAGCAGGCGCCCCCGCCGAGGCCGGCGGGCGCCGCGAACAGCGCGAGCGCGACGGGGGAGGCCGCCGCCAGCGCCCCGGCCATCCCCAGGTGGGCGAGGGCCCCGCAGGCCAGTGCCGCCGCGAGCACCCGTCGGCGGTCGCCGCGCTCGGCCCAGCGCCCGGCGGCGATGCGGCCGAGCCCGCTGGAGGCGATGAGCGCGGCCATGGCTGCGGCGACGGCGCCGGGGGCGAACCCGGAGGCGCTCAGCAGCAGGGGCAGGGCCGCCAGGTCGAACAGGGCGGCGGCCCCCGCGCCCGCGACGACGGCGTGCAGCGCCGGAAGGGCGCCGCTGCGCCAGGCCTCGGCCGGGGTGTGGTCGCGGGCGGCCGCCGGACCGGCGCGCGGGCGCAGGGCCCAGGTGCGCGGGTCGGTCTGCGGCGGCCACCAGTCGTCCGGCGGGAGGGTGAGCCGCCGGCCGCAGACCGCGCCGACCAGGGCGACGGCGGCGGCGAGCACCGCGCAGACCGCGGGCAGGGACGCGGCGCCGAGCCCGAACGGGGCGGCCGCGGCCAAGGGGACGGTGCCCAGGGCGAAGGCGGCGCCGGTGAAGGCGGTGTGCCACGTGGGGCGCTCGGGGTACCAGGCGGCGGCGAGGTGGACGCACGAGTGGTAGACCAGCCCGGCGCCGATCCCGCCCGCGACGCCGTAGCCGAGCAGCGTCCAGCCCAGGCCGGGCGCGAAGCCGAGCGTGAGCAGGGCCAGGCAGGCGAGGACGGCCCCGATCGGGACGGCGGTCCGCGGCGGGAGCAGGCCCGCCGCGCGCAGTCGGGCGGCGGGTGCGGCGCACCCGGCCTGGACGAGCGCCCACAGGGCGAACGGCAGCAGCGCCGCGCCGGGCTGCCATCCGTGCGCGGCGGCGATGGCGGGAACGGCGGTGCCGTAGCCGAACTGGAGCACCCCGACCGAGGCCAGTGCGGCGGCCGCGAAGCCGAGCAGGCGGGGGCGGTCGCACCCGGCGAGGTCCCGTGCGGCGGGTCCGACCCGGTAGCGCCGCCCGGCCCAGTCGCGGCAGACCCCGGTCGGGGGCGGGGCATAGGGCGAAGGCAGGTGGCCGCCCCGGTCGGTGAGGGGCGGCGACGGGGTGGGGTTCATGGATCACCTCCCGTAGTGCATACAGTATGCATAGCGATGGCCCTCCTGCCTAGAGATGTGCAGGAGGTGGTGGGCCGACGTCCGGGCGCCCCCCCCGGCGGTCGGCCGGGAACCCTGTCGGATGCCGGCGCAGTGCGGGGAGTCGGCGGCGGCGAAGGTCGGCGGACCTCGCCGCAGCGCTCCCGGGTGCCGGGCGCGCGGATGGCCACCGGAGCAGGCGGCGACGGCGCAGCTGGTGCTCCGCCCACGGCTGCTTGCCGGGCGCCGGGTCCGCGCTGGTCGGGTGGGAGGCGGC
>NZ_ANAD01000099.1 GCF_000341245.1 Nocardiopsis halophila DSM 44494 | reverse complement strand
CGACACCCCGGCGGCCCGCCGCCACGCAAGCAGACCGGAGCGGGGCACCAGCCGCGCCGCCGTTGCCGACTCCGCCGGCCGCCCGCATGCCGTGCGCCCGACAGTGCTACCTGCAGGCGGCGCCGACCCTCGTCGCCGCCCTTCCCCTGCACCGAAGGGCCCCGCCACCCGGCAAACAGGCCGGAGCGGGGCACCAGCCGTACCGTCGCCGCCTACCCCTCCCCCTAAGGGCCCTGCCACCCGGCAAGCAGGCCGCTTTGAGTCGAGACGCGTCCGCCGCTCAAAGGGAACCGTCCCCGGCCGTCGGCCACGCACGGCTTCCGCCCGCTTCTTCCCGTGGTCGTCTCCCGGCGGCCCCCGCCGGGAGACGACCACGGACCGTCCCTGCACCGTCCCCCGGTGCTCAGTCCTCGGGCGCCCCGCGCCAGGTGTAGCCGCGCGGGGTCACGAACCGTCCCGCGACGTCCCTGGAGGCCGAGCTGCCGACCAGGACCACGGTGAACATGTCCACCTGGTCGACCTCCCCGTCGAGCATCGCGCGCAGCGTCGTCAGGACCGTCCGCTCGCTCTCCCGGGTCGCGTTGTGCACGTACCCCACGGGCGTGTCCTCGGGCCGGTGCTCGGCCAGCATCTCCAGCGCCCTGGTCAG
>NZ_ANAD01000098.1 GCF_000341245.1 Nocardiopsis halophila DSM 44494 | reverse complement strand
GGCGCCCCCCCCCCGCCGCTCGATCGCCTCCCACGGGGTGTGCAGGTTCGACAGGGAGATGTAAGCGTGGTCGTGCCCCAGCGGCGCCCCGAGCAGGTTCGACGCCGCCACCGCCGCCGTGATCCCCGGGACGCCGACCACCTCGATGTCGGCCCCCGCGAAGTCCAGCGCCGGGCTCGCCATGGCGTACACCCCCGCGTCGCCGGACCCGATCAGCGCGACCGCCGCCCCGGCCTGCGCCTCGCGCACCGCCGTGCGGGCCCGCTCCTCCTCCTGGCCCAGCCCGCTGGAGACCACCCGGGTGCCCGGCCGCAGCAGGTCCCGCACCTGGTCCAGGTACTGGTCGAGCCCCACGGCCACCGAGGCCCGGCGCAGCTCCTCCGCGGCGCGCGGGGCCGTCAGGTCGCGCGCCCCCGGCCCCAGCCCGATCACGGCCAGCCGCCCCCGGAACGCCGCCCGGGCCACCGCCGCGGTGGCGTTGGCGGTCTTGGACTTGGCCGCCACCAGCTCCGGGGCGCCGCCGACCGCGCCCGCCGCGTGCAGCGCCGCCGCCTCGGCCACGCTCGGCGTGCCGACCTCGGCGCGCACCGTCTCGCTCGGGTTGGGCACCTCCACGGCGGCCAGCTCCTCTGCGGGGAAGGTGAGCACCTCCCACCCGCGCTCGCGTGCGGCGCGCAGGATGCCCTCCTCGTCGGCCTTCACGTCGACGGTGGCCACCGCACGCACCGACGCCGGGGAGAGCCACTGCTCGGCCAGCACCCGGTCGATCAGCGCCCCGACCTCCTCGGCGGAGACGCCGCGCGCCGAGCCGACCCCCACCACCAGCGACGGCGGCCGGTAGGTGAGGGTGGGCAGGCCGTAGGAGGCGCACTCATGGCACAGCTCGGTGCGGTCCGTGACGCGGATCACCGCCGCCGCCTCGGACGAGGGCACCTGCGGCGACACGTTCTCCGGCAGCGGCGGCAGCGGGAGCCCTTCGGCGCCCTCCAGGCGCACCGGGTCCCCCGAGAGCACGGCGGTGCCGACGGAGGCCAGCCGGTCGCGGTCGGCGATGCGCAGCCCCAGGTCGGCGCCGTAGGCATCGAGGGAGACG
>NZ_ANAD01000097.1 GCF_000341245.1 Nocardiopsis halophila DSM 44494 | reverse complement strand
CGGAGCCCAGCCGGTCGCGGTCGGCGATGCGCAGCCCCAGGTCGGCGCCGTAGGCATCGAGGGAGACGGCCGAGACCGCGTCGCTGGCGGTGGTGACCACCGGGCGGGTGCCGAGCACCGAGGAGACGCGGGTCGCCAGGGCGTTCGCCCCGTAGTGGCCGCCGAGCACGGCGACGGCGTGCTCCAGCCCCTCGTCGACGCAGACCACCGCCGGGTCGGTGGTCTTTCCGCCGAGCAGCGGGGCCAGCACCCGGACGGTGGCTCCGACGGCGAGCATGCTCACCACCGCCCCGCACTCGGCGAAGGCGGTGCGCAGGGCGTCGGCCGGCCGCTCGGCCTCGACGATGCGCACCTCATCGGGCCAGGCCTGGGCCAGGCTCTCGGCGGCCACCCGGCCGCGTGCGGTGACGGCGATGACGCCGATGTCGCTCATGTCCACCTTTCCGGAAGGGGTCAGGGAATCAGGATCGGGGTGCGGTCAGGGGCCGGAGGGCGCAGAGCCGTCCGGGGCCGCGGTCCCCCACAGCAGTGTCACCGGGTTGGCGGCGGCCAGCCGCAGCGACCCGTTGGGCAGCGGGGCCAGGCGGGAGGCCTGGAGCTGGGTCCCCCCGACGTCGTACCCCGCGTCACAGAGCAGTGCGTGCACGGTCCCGACCCGGTCGACCGATGCCAGGGCCGCCACCGCGCGCGCGGGGCGGAAGCGGCGCAGGGCCTCGGCGGCCACGCGGTCGTCGCCCCCTCCGAGGAACACCGCGTCCGGGGCGGGGACCCCGTCGTCACCGGGGGCGCCGGGGAAGGCCTCGGGGAGGCGGCCGTGGCGGACGTCCACGTGCACGCCGTACTCAAGAGCGTTGGCCCGGATGCGCGCACAGTCCTCGCCGCTCTGCTCGAAGGCGACGGCGTGCGCGCCGAAGCGGGCGCACTCGACGGCCACCGATCCGCTGCACGCGCCGACGTCCCAGACCACGGTGCCGGGCCGGGGGGCCAGGCGGGCCAGGGCCAGGGCGCGCACCTCGGGCTTGGTGACCATGGAGGCACGGTGCTCGAAGGCGTCCTCGGGCAGCGCCCACCCGTCGGGGGCGCCCTGGTGGCCGGGCATCCACGCCATGGACGGGGCGACCGCGCGGGCGGGGTCGACCGACAGCACGACGTTGGGGTGCGCCCAGTCGGTGCGGTCGGCGTCGTCCGCTCCCGCCTCGACCACCGACTCCTCGGGGGTCTCCAGCCGCTGGGCCACGTAGACCGTGCGGCCGGCCCGCAGCAGGGGGCCGACGAAGGCCTCGGGGCCGGCACCGCCGGGGGCGGTCAGCACGGCGGCCTTGGGGTGGGCGAGCGCGGCGGCCAGGGCGCGCTCTGCGGAGCGGCCCGATTCGGCGCGGCCGTGCGCCGAGACCACGACGGCGTCGTCCCACGGCAGTCCGGCGCGGGCGAAGGCCGCGGCCACGGAGGAGACGGCGGGGTGCACCCGGGGGGTCAGGCCGCGCTCGCGCAGGGCGCGGACGATCCCGAAGAAGCCGGGGTCGCCGGAGGCCAGGACGGCGGCGGGCTCGCTCGAGGCGGCGATCCGGTCGAGGACGGGGTCGAGCCGCCCGAGCTTGACCAGCTCGGTCCCGGAGGGGACGAGGCCGGCGACGGCGTCCAGGTGGCGTGCGGCCCCGGCGACGGTCCGCGCGGTCCACAGCGCCCGCCGGGCCTCGGCGGGGAGCCGGCGCCCGTCCATGCCGATGACGGTGATGCCGGGGGATGCGGAGAGCCTGGTCATACCGCCTCCGCTTCCGCTTCTGCCGCCCGTGCTCGGGCCGGTTCCGGCGTTCTCGGTGTTCCGGGAGCCGCGGCTCCGACGCAGGACAGGGGTGAGTCGGCCGCCCCAAGCTGCCTGCGGCCGTGCTTCCACCGCCCTCGGCCCGCCACGGGGCATCGGCCCCCCGGCGGCCCGGCCCTGCCCGTACGGCTCGCGAACGGCTCGGTAGCGAGGCCGTCGGAAGCCGCGCGGGAACCACCCACGACAGGACGCCCCCCTGTCGTCGATCTCGGGGACGCCGGTCCTGTCAGGGCCCTCGCAAGGTCGGCGTCCCCGAGACCGACGCGGGTTCGGCAGGCTCGGGAGCGCGCACGCCCCCGGCACGGCACCGGCCCATCGGCCTGGGCCCCCGTACCCGCGCGGCCCCGAAAATCCTCAGGACGCACGAACAAGCCGCTCCCGCGGACACTCCCCAGGCGGGCGGTCGGCGCCCTGGAGGTACGGGCGGCGGCACCGCCATCGGCGACGCTGTCCCCTGCCCGCAAGGGGCTCCCGCTCATGCGCACGCTCACTGCCCCTCCTCCCGGGGCGGGTAGGCGGCCATGATGCGCTTGCCGGTGAAGTCCACCATGGCCACCTCGGCCTCCATCGCCCCTTCGGTGAAGCGGGACAGCACATCGGCGACCCTGTGGCACAGGACGTCCCCGGCGGTGCGCAGGAGCCCGGCCTCCTCCCACAGCTCGTAGGCGTGGCGGCCGGTGTTCGCGACGTCCACCCGGGCGGCCAGCTCCTCTCCCCCGCCGACCTCGCGGGTGATGTCGCCCAGCAGCCGCGTCGACACCTTCGACCGGGTGTAGTGGGTCATCAGCACCCCGGCGGCCAGTTTGGTCAGCTTGCCCGCCATGCCGACGAAGACCACCTTCGACAGCCCGTACCCGGCCGCGCGCCGCAGCGCGGCGCCGGTGAAGTCGCCCACCTCGACGAAGCACACCTCGGGCAGGTGCGGCAGCATCTGCATGGCGCCCTTCTCGGTGCGCCCGCCGGTGCACAGCACCAGGGTGTCCTCGCCCTGGGCCGCCATCACCGACACCGCCTGCTCCACGCTCGCCCGCCAGGACGCGGTGGAGAACGGGCGCACGATGCCGGTGGTGCCCAGGATCGAGATGCCGCCGATGATCCCCAGCTTGGCGTTGGTCGTCTTGCGCGCCATCCGCTCGCCGTCGGGGACGCTGATCACCACGGTCAGCTCCTGGCCGTCGGCGTCGGCGGCCTCGCGCACCGCCTCGCCGATCATCTGCCGGGGCACCGGGTTGATCGCCGCCTCGCCCGGCTCCAGCCCCAGCCCGGGCCGGGTGACCACGCCGACGCCGATCCCGCCGTCCAACCGCAGCCCGCTGCCGGGGGCGCGGGTCACGGTGGCGGTGATGTGCGCCCCGTGCGTCACGTCCGGGTCGTCCCCGGCGTCCTTGACCACGACCGCCTCGGCCCGGTCGGCGGAGAGCAGCGCGCACCGCTCGGTGGCGAAGGTCACCCGCCGCCCGGAGGGCAGGCCGATCTCCACGACCTCGACCGGCTCCCCGGTCGCCAGCGCCTGCGCGGCGGCCTTGGCGGCCGCCGACGCACACGCACCGGTGGTCCACCCGGTGCGCAGGGCCTTCTGCCGGACCTTCGCGGTGCGCGGCAGGTCGGGTTCGCGCAGTTCGGGTGCTGCGGCCCCGGGGTCGGCGGCGTCCGGTCCAGAGCCCGAACCGCCTCCGGCCCCGGTCCCGGCGTCGGTCCCGGTCCCGGTGTCGGCGGTCCGGGCATCGCCGCCGCGCCCGGGGCGGGTGCCGCTCGTGCGCTCAGGCTCGTCCGTACTCACCGTGGACGCCCTCCTGCGGTCGCCTCTGGTCTGCCGGCACCCGTGCCGGGGCCGGCGTTCGGCCGGCGGGGCGCCCCATGGCCGCCCTCGTCCGGCCCTCGTGCCCGCACTCACGCATGTGAGCGGTTCGCGGGAGCATCCGCCCCGCGGCCGGCGGGGGCGGCGCGGGGCGACCCCCTTCCGTGATTCCCGTGCTTCGGCGGGGGACCGCGGTCGCCACGGCGTGCGGCCGGGGCCGAGGACCGCTCCCGCGCGGCGCCGGCGCCGCGCGCGGGCCGCCCGCTCCACCGCGGGGTCCGGCGGCCGCCGGACCCCGTGCGCCTCCGGCCGCGCCGGAGGTCACGACCCCGCCCGCGACGCGCGCAGGGCGCGGCGGGCGTCGCGGTCGGCACGGCGGTAACCGTGGAAGTGGCCCGGGTGGTACAGGTGCGAGCGGGTGCCGCCCGCGTTCAGCGCCGGGCCGACCAGCACCAGGGTGTGCTTCCACAGCCGGTGCTCCTTGATCGTGGCCTCCAGCTCGCCCAGGGTGCACCGCGCGATCAGCTCGTCCGGCCAGGTCGCCTGGTAGGCCACCACGCACGGGGTGTCCTCGGGGTAGCCGCCCTCCAGCAGCTCGGTCTGCAGCTGCCCCGAGCGCGCCGCCGAGAGGAACAGCGCCATGGTGGTGCCGTGGCGCGCGAACTCGCGCACCTCCTCGCCCTCGGGCATGGGGGTCTTGCCCCCGCCCAGGCGGGTCAGCACCACGGACTGGGCCACCTCGGGGATGGTCAGCTCGCGCCCGGCGATGGCGGCGACGGCGCTGAACGCCGGCACCCCGGGGATGATCTCGGTGTCCAGGCCCATCCGCTCGCACTGGTCGAACTGCTCCTGGACCGCGCCCCACAGCGACGGGTCGCCGGAGTGGATGCGGGCGACCTGCAGCCCCTCGCGCGCCGCCCGCTCGTAGTAGGGCATGACGCCCTCCATGGGCAGCTTCGCCGAGTCGACGATCTCCGCGCCCTCGGCGGCGTGCTCCAGCACGTCCTCGTGCACCAGGCTGGCGGCCCAGATGACGATGTCGGCCTCGGCGATGGCGCGGGCCGCGCGGAGGGTCAGCAGGTCGGCGGCGCCCGGCCCGGCCCCCACGAAGACCACCCTGCCCCGGGCCCCTGGGGCCTCCGGTCCGGTGTCCGCGTCCGTTCCGGCGGTGCGCGCCGGGTCCTCCATCACAGCTTGCCTCCACGTCCGTTGCGGGGCGCCGGGGCGATCAGGGTCGACAGGTACGGCAGCTCGCACGCCCTGTCGCCGAGGTCGCCCACCGGCGCCACCTCCTCGTCGGGCAGTCCCAGCCGGGAACCGTACACGGCCTGGTCGTCGCGCCCCGAATCACGCAGCGCCTCGACGGTGTCGGCGGCGAACCGGCCGAACTTGTAGGCCACCACCGTCGCATCGCCGTCCAGCGCCTCCCGCAGCCGCTCCACTCCGCCGGTGACCGGCATCAGGGTGAGCGGCTCGGTCCCCTCCACCAGCACCCGCCCCGACCGGGCGGCCAGGTCCTGCATGGCGGTGATGCCGGGCAGGGTCTCGACCCGCGTGCGCGGGTCGCCCTCGCGCACCGTCTGCGCCAGGTAGGTGAAGGTGGAGTAGATGTTGGGGTCGCCGATGGTGGCGAAGGCGACCGTGCCCGCGCCGCGCTCGAAGCGGTCCAGCACCGTGCGGGCGGCCTCGTCCCAGGCGCGCACCCGGCGCTCGCTGCGGCCGCCGCGGTCGTTGAGGGCGAACACCACCCGCTCGATCCGGTCGGCGGGAACATGCGCGCGCACCGTCGCCTCGGCCCGTCCCGGCTCGTCCGGCGCCATCACCGGCACCAGGACGACGTCGGCCTCGCGCATGCGCCGCACCGCCTTGACCGTCACCTGCTCGGGGTCTCCGGGGCCGACGCCGACCCCGACGAGCGTCCTGCTCGCGCCCATCCCACCGCTTTCTGCTCGGGTTCTGGCGGCCTGAGCCGCGTCCGTGTCCTGCGGCCCGGCCGCGCCGCGGCGGGCCGGACCGCAGGACAGCGTATCGGTGCGGCCCGCGCGCGCCGTCGGCCGCCCTGCGCGTACCCTTGGCGGTCGCCGCCGGGGCCGGGTCCCGGGCGGCGCACGGTCGGCGGAGCGAGCAGGAGGGAGGCCCGGGTGGCGGTACCGCGTGTGGTGGTCGCGGCCCCCGCGTCGGGGAGCGGGAAGACCACGGTGGCCACAGGGCTGATGGCGGCGTTCGCCGCTCGGGGGGACCGGGTCTCCGGCCACAAGGTGGGTCCGGACTACATCGACCCCGGGTACCACGCGCTGGCCACGGGGCGGCCGCCGCGCAACCTGGACCCGGTGCTGTGCGGGGAGGGGCGGGTGGCCCCGCTGTTCCTGCACGGGTCGGCGGGCGCCGACATCGCCGTGGTGGAAGGGGTCATGGGGCTCTTCGACGGGGCCTCCCGGCCGCGGCACCACGCCGGCGCGGGCGACTTCGCCTCGACGGCGCACGTGGCCGGGCTGCTGCGGGCGCCGGTGGTGCTGGTGGTGGACGCCGCCCGCGCCTCCCGCTCGGTGGCGGCGCTGGTGCACGGGTTCTGCACCTACGACACCCGGGTGCGGGTCGGCGGCGTGATCCTCAACCGGGTCGGCTCCGACCGGCACGAGGAGCTGCTGCGCGCGGCCATGGACGACGCCGGGGTGCCGGTGCTGGGGGCGCTGCGCCGGCACGACTCGGTGGAGACGCCCGCCCGCCACCTGGGGCTGATCCCGGCGGCCGAGCGGGCCGCGGAGGCGTCCGAGGCGGTGCGGGCGCTAGGGAGCCTGGTCGCCGACTCCTGCGACCTGGACGCGGTGGCGGCACTGGCGCGCACCGCCGGCCCGCTGGACGGCCCGGCGTGGAGCCCCGCGGACGAGGCGGCGGCGCTGGACGCGGTCCCGGGCACCGGTCCGGCCCCCGTGGTGGCCGCGGCCGGCGGGGAGGCGTTCACCTTCGCCTACACCGAGAACACCGAGCTGCTGCGGGCGGGCGGCGCCGAGGTGCGCACGGTCGACCCGCTGCGGGACGAGAAGCTCCCGGAGGGGACGACGGGGCTCGTCGTGGGCGGCGGGTTCCCCGAGATGCACGCCGAGCGGCTGTCGGCCAACGCACCGCTGCGCGGGCGTGTGGCCTCCTTCGCCGCCGCCGGGGGCCCACTGGCCGCCGAGTGCGCGGGGCTGCTGTACCTGTCGGAGAGCCTGGACGGGGCGCCCATGTGCGGGGTGCTCCCGGCCAAGGCCCGGATGACCGGGCGGCTGACGCTGGGCTACCGGGAGGCGGTCGCGGTCGGCGACTCGGTGCTGGCCGCGGCGGGCACCCGGGTGCACGGGCACGAGTTCCACCGGACGGCGGTGGACCCGGCCCACGGGTCCGCGCCCGCCTGGCAGTGGAGCCCCGACGCCCCGGAGGGGTTCGGCGGGGCGACGATGTGCGCGTCCTACCTGCACCTGCACTGGGCCGGCGCGCCGGGTATCGCCGCCCGCTTCCTGGAGGCGGCACGCACCCACGCGGAGAGGGGGCGCTCGTGAGCACGGGCGGTGCGGGGACCGAGCGGATGCCCATGGTGGTCCTGGAGACCGAGCGGCTGGTCCTGCGGGCGTTCACCGAGGCCGACGTGGACGGCGTGCTGGAGGCGGCCTCGGCTCCGTCCACACAGGAGTGGGTCCCGATGCCCGCGCCGGGGGTGCCCTACACCCGGGACGAGGCGGAGAAGTGGTGCACGGTCACCGCCCCGGCGCTGCGGGCCTCGGGCGACGGGCAGCAGTGGGCGGCCTGCGACGCCGCGACGGGGCGGTTCGTGGGGGCGATCGGCCTGCTGCGGACGCTGTGGAAGGCGCGCACGACCGAGGTCGGGTACTGGTTCTCCCCCTGGGCCCGCGGCCGGGGCATGGCGACCGAGGCGGTGCTGGCGGTGAGCCGGTGGGCCATCGCCGACCAGGGCTTCGAACGGGTGGAACTGAAGGCGGCCACGGGGAACCGGGCCTCGAGGAGGGTGGCCGAGAAGACGGGCTTCACGTTCGAGGGCATCGAACGCAACGCCATGCCCCTCCACGAGGGCCGGACCGGCCTGGCGGTGTACAGCCTGATCCCGTCCGACCTGGTCTGAAGGTGCGACCGCTGATCGCTCGCCCTCCTTCCTTGTTGATCTCGGGAAAGTCGGGGTAATACCGGCGAGTATTACCCCGACTTTCCCGAGATCAACAAGGGTGTCGATGCGGGCGGCCAGCGGCTGACAGGCCCGGGCCCCACCACCCTTCGTCGCTGCCCGCACGCGGGACCGCTGCCGGCCTGGCGCCCGGCAGGCCGCCGAGGGGCGCGGTACCTGCTGCTCCGTCGCCGCTCTCGTCCGCGACCGTCCGCACGCCCGGTACCCGGCGGCGCTGCCCGGACATCCGCGGCCCTCGTCCTCGTCGCCGTCCCCTTGCACTCCGCCGGCCCGACACCCGGCCGACAGGCGTGAGCGGGGGACCCTGGGCTGCGGTCGGTCCGACGGACGGCGACGGTCGGGAAGAAGCACAAACATCGCCGCCCGCCGGAAGCGCCGAACCGAGCGCGGTCCCGGCCCCCGGCCGGGCGGCCGGCCGACCGGGGGGCCGGGACCGCCGCGACCGGGAATGGTGCATCGGTTCGCCGGACGCGCTCCCGGCGGTGCGCATATACCGTCCCGGGGCTCGCTGGTTCGCGGACGCCCGGGGACGTCCCGGAGGCGTCCTCCGGGACGGCGGGGTCACCACTCGATGCCGCGCTGGCCCTTCTGGCCGTTGTCCATCGGGTGCTTGACCTTGGTCATCTCCGTCACCAGGTCCGCCGCCTCCAGCAGGCGCGGGTCGGCGTCGCGGCCGGTGATCACCACGTGCTGGGTCCCGGGCCGGTTGCGCAGCGTCTCGACGACGTCCTCGGGGTCCACCCACCCCCACTTCATCGGGTAGGTGAACTCGTCCAGCACGTACATCCGGTAGGTCTCGGCCGCCAGGTCGCGCTTGATCTGGGCCCAGCCCTCGGCGGCGTCGGCGGCGTGGTCCTGCTCGCTGCCCGGGCGCTGGATCCAGGACCACCCCTCGCCCATCTTGTTCCAGGTGACCGCGCCGCCCTCGCCGGTGGCCCCCAGCACCTGCAGCGCCTTCTCCTCCCCGATGCGCCACTTGGCCGACTTCACGAACTGGAACACGCCGATGTCCCACCCCTGCGCCCACGCACGGGTGGCCAGCCCGAAGGCCGCCGTCGACTTGCCCTTGCCCGGCCCGGTGTGCACGACCACCAGCGGCCGGTGCCGCCGCTGCCGCGTGGTCAGCCCGTCGTCGGGGACGTAGTTGGGTTTGCCCTGAGGCATGTGCTCTTCCTGCTTTCTGTTCCGATGCCCGGTGGTGGGTGCGGGGTCGAGGCCGGTCTCGGGCCGCCCTCAGGCGACGCGGCCGCGTGTGCCGCGCACCAGCCCGGTGAGGGCCTCGGCCCCCAGCTCCTCCAGGCGGACCGCCTCGCCTCCGGCCTGGGCCGCCAGCCGCTCGGCCAGCCCCAGGCGGACCGGCCCCGACTCGCAGTCCACGACCACCGTCTGCACGTCCTGGGCGCCGATCCACGCCGCCGCCCGCAGTGCGTCGTCGAGGCCGCCGTGGGTGGCGCGCCCGTCGGTGACGAGCACCAGCAGCGGCCGGCGGCGCGCGTCGCGCAGCCGCTCCACACGCAGCACGTCCGCCGCCTGCAGCAGCCCCGCCGCCAGCGGGGTGCGCCCCCCGGTGCGCAGGTCGTGCAGCCGCCGTGCCCCCGCCTCCACCGAAGAGGTGGGCGGCAGCTCCACCCGGCCCTCACGGCCGCGGAAGGTCACCAGCCCGACCTTGTCACGACGCTGGTAGGCGTCCAGGAGCAGGCTCAGCACCGCCCCCTTGACCGCCCGCATGCGCTGCCGCGCCGCCATCGACCCGCTGGCGTCCACGCAGAACAGCACCAGGTTGCCCTCCCGGCCCTCGCGCACCGCCTCGCGCAGGTCGCCGCGGCGCAGGACCAGGCCGGCGCCGGTGCGCCCGCGCGCCCGCTGGTGCGGTGCGGCCGCGCGCAGCGTCGCGGTCAGGTGCAGCGGCCCGCGGCCCTCGCCGGGCCGGCGGGCGCCGGAGGCGCGGCCGAACGGGGTCTCCGCCCGCGAGCGGCGGCCGGGCGCGCCCGCGCCGATCCCCTTGACGCTGAACAGCCGGGGACGGAAGGTCTCGCCGGCCTCGGAGGACTGCTCGCCTCCGGCGCCGGCACCCTTCCGCTGCTCGTTCTCCCCGTCCTCCCCGGCCGGCCGCTCCTGCGGCCGGCCGGGAGGGGGGTCGGCGGGCGCCTCGCCCTCCTGCGCGGACTCCTCGGGGCCGCCGTCGCGGCCGTCGTCGTCCTCACGGGCCTCGCCGGCCTCGGGCGCCGGGCCCTGCCCGCCGCCGTCACCGCCGTTCCCGTCACCGCCGTCGTCGCCGTCACCGCCCTGTCCGCCGCCGTCTGGACTCCCCGGGCCGTCCGGGTCGTCCTCAGGGCCTTTTGGGTCCTGCTCACCCGCCTCCTGCAGGGCGTCGGAGAGCCGGTCCTCGTCCAGGCCCGGAGCGTCGAAGGGGTCGCGGCGCCGGCGGTGCGGCAGCGACAGCCGGGCGGCGTCGCGCACGTCGTCGGAGGTGACCTCGGTGCGGTCCCGCCAGGCGGCCAGCGCCATCGCGGCGCGCGCGGTCACGATGTCCGCACGCAGCCCGTCCACCTCGAAGGCCGCGCACACGGCGGTGACCTGGCGCAGCGCCGCGTCGGTGAGCACCACGCCGGGCAGCCGCTTGCGGGCCGCGCGGATCCGCTCGGCCAGCTCGCGCTCCTCGTGCTGGAAGCCCGCCGCGAACCCGGCGGGGTCGGTCTCGAAGGCCAGGCGGCGGCGCACCACCTCGGCCCGCTCGGCCGGGTCGCGGGTGGCGGCGACCTCCACGGTCAGGCCGAAGCGGTCCAGCAGCTGCGGCCGCAGCTCCCCCTCCTCGGGGTTCATGGTGCCGACCAGGATGAACCGGGCGGCGTGCCGCACCGAGACGCCCTCGCGCTCGACGTGGCAGGTGCCCATGGCGGCCGCGTCCAGCATGAGGTCGACCAGGTGGTCGTGGAGCAGGTTCACCTCGTCCACGTACAGCACCCCGCGGTGCGCGGCGGCGAGCAGGCCGGGCTCGAAGGCCGTCACGCCCTCGGTGAGGGCGCGCTCGATGTCGAGGGAACCGACGAGCCGGTCCTCGCTGGCGCCCACCGGCAGCTCCACCAGCCGGGCCGGGCGGTCTTCGGGGACCGCGCCGGCGGGGTGCGGGCCGTCCGGGCACTCGGGGTCGGGGGCGTCGGGGTCGCAGCCGAACCGGCACCCGGCCACCGCCTGCTGGTCGGGCAGCAGCGTCGCCAGTGCGCGCACCGCGGTCGACTTTGCGGTGCCCTTCTCGCCGCGGACCAGGACCCCGCCGACCGCCGGGGAGACCGCGTTGACGAGCAGGGCAAGTTTCAGGTCGTCCATGCCGACGACCGCGCTGAAGGGATAGCGAGCGGTAGCGCTCACGCGGGTCAGTCCTTCCTCGGGAGTCCACGCCCATAGGGGTCGGTCGCGGCGCCGTGCAGTGTCCTGGCTCCCGGATCGGCGCTCGCCCGCCGCCTNCCCCCCCCCCCCCCTCCCCGCCGCACACATCGGCGGTGGCGTCCTCCCGCGGGTCCGCTCCCCGGTCACAGTGGCGGGTCCGCCCCGGCCTCACACCGGCGTTCCTGCCTCGGCACCGCCCTACACAGTCTCATACGACGTGTTCCGGGCCGTTTCCGGCCAGGGGTCGAACCGGCGACCGGCCCGCCCCGGACGCCCCGGACGACGCCCTCCGGCACCGGCCCTTCCCCCCGAAATGGAACGCGTTCTACCATGCAGGCCACCCGACCCCTGGGGAGGCGCCGTGGCCACGGATATGAGGATCGGGCTCGCCCTCGGCTACTGGGGGGCCGAAGGCGAGGACGCCTCCGCCACCGTGCGCACCGCCGAGGCGCTCGGGTACGACTCGGTGTGGACCGCCGAAGCCTACGGCTCCGACGCCTTCACCCCGCTCGCCTGGTACGGCGCGCAGACCCGGCGCATCGGTCTGGGGACCGCCGTCGCACAGATCTCCGCCCGCACCCCCACCGCCACCGCGATGCACGCCCTGACCCTCGACCACCTCTCCGGCGGGCGCCTGCGCCTGGGCATCGGCGTCTCCGGACCGCAGGTCGTGGAGGGCTGGTACGGCCGCCCCTTCCCCCGCCCCCTGGAGCGCACCCGCGAATACCTCGACATCATGCGCCAGGTCTGGCGCCGCGAGGCCCCTGTCGTCTCCGACGGGCCGCACTACCCCCTGCCGCTGCCCGGAGGCACCGGACTCGGCAAGCCGCTCAAGCCCATCACCCGCCCGCTGCGCCCGCGCATCCCCGTCTACCTGGGCGCCGAGGGCCCACGCAACGCCGCCCTCGCCGCCGAGGCCGCCGACGGCTGGGCGCCCATGTTCTTCCACCCCGAGCGCAGCCCCGCCCTGTACGCCGACGCCCTGGCCGCCGCTCCCCCCGGCTTCGACATCGCCTGCACCGTCACCGTCGTGCCGGGCACCGACACCGCCGCCGCGCTGTACGCCGCCAAGGCGCCGCTGGCCTTCTACATCGGGGGCATGGGCGCCGCCCGCCGCAACTTCCACCTCCAGGCCTTCGTCCGCCTCGGCTTCGGCGACGCCGCCCGCAAGGTGCAGGAGCTGTTCCTGGCGGGCCGCCGCGGCGAGGCGGTGAGCGCCGTTCCCGACGAACTCGCCGACGCCCTGTGCCTGGTGGGCCCGCTCTCCCGGATCGCCGAGCGGCTGGAGGCCTGGCGCGGCACCCCCGTCACGACGCTGGTGGTGGCCGGCGTGCGCGACGAGCCCACCCTGCGCGCCCTCCGGGACATGGTCCTGGGGTGAGCCCGCCCATCGACCGGAGCAGGGGAGCAGGGAGGGGCGTCACCCGCGGGGGCGCGCATTCCGTTCCGCCTCCGGCCGCCGAAGCGGATCGGCGACCGGACCGCGGGCGCCTCCCGCCGGCCCTGCCCATGCCGCGCACGCACTCGACGGGCCCCGCGCCCGAGGCCCCGGAGGGCCGCACCGGTGGGCCCCGGCGGATCAGTCCAGCACCCGCACCAGCGTCCAGGACCCCGCGACGACATCGTGCCGCAGCTCGTAGACGCCCAGCGAGCGGTTCGAGCCCGCCTCGACCCGCCAGTGGCGCCGCNCAGCCGCTCGCCCGCCTCCGCCGCCCACTCGGCCCGCAGGGTCACCCAGTGGTCGATCACCCGGCGCACGGTGTGGATCCGCCCGCTCCAGGTGAAGCGGACCGGCCGCCCCTCCTTCTCCACCACGTCGATCTGCGCGCCGTACACCCGGCTCATCGGCCTCCTCCCCTTCCGGCGCCGGCGCCTCTGCGCCGACAGCACGACCAGAGCCTGCGGGGAAGGACAGGCTTCGAACACGTGTTCCCATCATAGCGGCGCCGGTCCGGCCGCGGGGACCGAAGCACCGATACCCGGGCGGTCGCGGCGTCGGTACGCTATGACGGCGAATCGCGACCCGCAAAGGAACTTCGGAACAGTGACGTCTAACGGGCACGACAGCGCCAGACCCCTGCGCACCGGCGACCCCCGCGAGCTCGGCGACTACACGGTCCTGGGCCGGCTGGGGCGCGGCGGCATGGGCACCGTCTACCTGGCCCGCACCGCACAGGGCCGACGGGTCGCGGTCAAACTCATCCACCCCGGCCTCGCCGACGACGAGGACTTCCGGCGGCGCTTCGGCCGGGAGGTGGAGTCGGCCCGCCGGGTGGCCCGGTTCTCCACCGCCGGCGTGCTCGACGCCCGCCTGGACGGCGAGCCGCTGTTCATCGTCTCCGAGTACGTGCCGGGCCCCAACCTGGCCGAGGCGATCGCCGCCGAGGGGCCGATGGTCGGCGGCACGCTGGACGGCCTGGCCATGGGCGTGGCCGCGGCGCTCACCGCGATCCACGGCGCCGGGGTGATCCACCGCGACCTCAAGCCGGCCAACGTGCTGCTGTCCTCGGTGGGCCCCAAGGTGATCGACTTCGGCATCGCCCGCGCCATGGAGGACGAGGGCGCGGTCACCCGCTCCAGCCAGCTCATGGGCACCCCCGCCTACCTGGCCCCCGAGCTCATCGCGGGCGACGACATCACGCCCGCCTCCGACATCTTCTCCTGGGGCTGCCTGGTCACCTTCGCCGGGACCGGCCGCGCCCCCTTCGACGCCCCCAGCGTCCCGGCGGTGCTGCACCAGATCTCCTCGATGGCCCCCGAGCTGGGCGACCTGGAGCCGCCGCTGCGGGACATGGTCGCGGCCGCCCTGTCCAAGGACCCTGCCGGCCGCCCGACCGCCCAGCAGCTCCTCAACCGCCTGGTCGGCAAGGAGGACCCCAGCGCCTCGGTGGTCGACCAGACGCTGGTGCGCTCCTGGACGCCGCCGTCGACCGCGCGCCCCACGCAGGCCGTGGCCGCACCGGCGGCGGAGGAGGACACCCCCACCGCCGACCTCCAGGCCCAGCCGACCGCCGCGCTGCCGCCGCAGGGGCCGACCCCGCAGGGCCCGTCCCCGCAGGAGACCGCCGCGGCGCCGCCGACCGCGCCGTACGTGCCGCACCCCCCGTCCGGCCCGCAGCAGCCCGTGCCGGGCGCCCCGCACGGGGCCGTCCCCTCCGGGCCGCAGCAGCCGCAGTACGGGGCTCCCCCGCAGGCGCACGGCCCCGGCGCCCCTGCAGGCCCGGGTGCGCCTCCCGGTGCCGGCGGCCTGGGTGCGCCCTCGCCCCCGCACGGTGGGCCCGCGCCCTTCGCGGCGGCCGGTGTCGGAGGTCCGGGCGGTCCCGGTGGACCGGGAGGACCGGGCACCCCGCCCGGCGGCCAGGTGCCGCCCGGCGGGCGCAAGCGGCGCTCCAAGCCCGTCATGGCCCTGATCGGCGGGGGCGCGGTGCTCGTGCTGCTCGCCGCCGGCGGGGCCGCCCTCTACCTGAACCGCGACCCGGCGTTCCCCACCGAGGCCCGCAGCGTCTACCAGCAGGACTTCGACAGCGGCGAGACCTCGTGGACCGACAAGTACGACTACGAGTTCGAGGACGACTCGACCACCGGCCACACCGACCAGGCCTTCGCGATGCGCGCCGACGAGGACGAGCCGTGGGTGCGGGCCTACGCGCCGCTGGGCGACAAGCACCCGGTGCACATGGCGGCCTCGGCCGACCTGCGGTGGGACTCCGGTCCCGAGTACGCCGAGGCGGGGATGTACTGCTTCGGCTACGACGCCGACGAGGACCGCTACGACGAGGACTACCGCCAGTACGAGGTCATGCTCCGCAAGGACGGCAAGGAGCTGGTCATCCGGCGCAACGGCGGGTCCGAGGAGGGGCAGGGCACCCTGGCCGGCATCACCGAGGTCCCCGGGTACGAGTCGGGCGACGAGGCCGTCAACACCCTGCAGATCACCTGCGACCGCACCGTCGAGGAGGGCCAGGACCTCGAGGACGGCGTCGTGACCGTCCGCGCCTGGCTCAACGGCGAGTTCGTGGCCGAGGCCACCGACGAGCAGCCGATCCTGGGCCGCGGCACCGGCCTTCTGCTGACCCGCTCCGGCGGCAGCGGCGACGACGCGGTCGCCCTGTTCGACGACTACAAGCTGATGGAGACCGCCCCCGCCACGGAGGACGAGGAGCCCCAAGAGGACTCCGAATCGAGCGAGGGCTGATGCCCGGGGCCGCGGTTCCCAGAGGTCTTGGGCAGAGACCGGACCCGGCCCCCTATGGCGTCATCGGTACGGAGCCGCCTCGTCCACTGCCGGAGGGGACGGTGACCCGCTAAGGCCGCCACCTCCGCGTCCGGCTGGGTCCCTGGCGTCACGACCCGGCGTATCGAATGGGCACGGTGTGCGCCCCATGCCCGCAGGCGGTGCGGCGAAACGGTCGTCCGCACCGGACCGGGCCCCGCCGACGGCACCGGCGCCCCGGCGTCCTCGTCCGTGGCCGGGCCCCGTAGCCCGCGCGCCCTCGTCCGTGCTCTTCACCCCCGACACGGCAGCGCCGCCCTGGCGTCACACACCGGCGGCCGCCGTGGCCTCCCTACCGGTGCACCTGCTCTGCCCGCCGACTCTGCCCACCGAAAGTCCCTCCCCCGCTACCACCCGGAGACCCGGCACACCCGGCGCCCCCGGCGAGGGGCGGGACTCACCGCCGTCCTGCCCGGGCGCTCCGGCGCCCCCGTCCCGGTGTCGGAGGCCTCAGCGCTCACCGCCGCTCTGCTCCGGGATGCCGGAGTCGGAGACCGTCCCTCCGGCCGCGGCCGCCTCCGCCGCCCTGCGGGCGCTCTCCACCGCCTCGGCCGCGCTCTGGGCGGCCTCGTCCGCTGCGGACCGGGAGGCACGGTCGCCGTACACGCCCGAGGTCAGCTCCGGGGTCGCGCCCTCCTCCAGCTCGTCCGTGCGCTCGGAGCGCCCCGCGCTCTCGTCGCCGCCGTGCTCGCCGCCGCCGTCGGACGCGGCGCCCGCCTCCCCGGCGAAGGCCCGGGTCACGTTCTGCACCGCCGAGGTCAGCTCGCCCGGGATCACCCAGAAGGTGTTGCCCTCGCCGTTGGCCAGCGCCGGCAGCGTCTCCAGGTACTTGTAGGCCAGGAGCTTGGGGTCGGCGTTGTTGCGGTGCACCGCCTGGAAGACCCGCTCGACGGCCTGGGCCTCGCCGTCCGCACGCAGGATCCGCGCCTGCTGGTCGCCCTGCGCCTCCAGGATCGCCTGCTGGCGGGCGCCCTCCGCGGTGAGGATGCGCTGCTGCCGCTCGCCCTCCGCGTGCAGGACCACGGCCCGCTTGTCGCGCTCGGCCCGCATCTGCTTCTCCATCGCCTCCTTGATGGTGGGCGGCGGGTCGATCGCCTTGATCTCCACCCGGTTGACGCGGATGCCCCACTTGCCGGTGGCCTCGTCCAGCACGCCGCGAAGCTTGGTGTTGATCTCCTCCCGGGAGGTCAGCGTGCGCTCCAGGTCCATCCCGCCGATCACGTTGCGCAGCGTGGTGACGGTCAGCTGGTCGATGGCCTGCAGGTAGTTGGCGACCTCATAGGCCGCCGCCTTGGGCTCGGTGATCTGGTAGTAGAGCACCGTGTCGATGTTGACGACCAGGTTGTCCTCGGTGATGACCGGCTGCGGCCGGGAGGAGAACACCTGCTCGCGCAGGTCGAACTTGGTATTGACGCGGTCCACCACCGGGATGATGAAGTTCAGCCCGGGCTGGAGGGTGCGCTGGTAGCGGCCGAAGCGCTCGATGTTGTAGGCGCGGGCCTGCGGAACGATCCGCACCGTGGAGACCACCAGCAGTACCGCGATGGCCGCCAGGACGATGAAGAGGATGTCGGCTCCCATGATGTACCTGCCCTGCGAGTCGGATCTAGGGGTCGGTGCGTGGGGCTCACGGCAAGGCCTCGCGCGGATAGACCACGGCGGTGGCGCCGTCGATCTCCATGACGTCCACGTGCACGCCCGCGGGGATCACATGGTCCTCGTCCAGGGCGCGCGCGGACCACTCCTCTCCGAGCAGCTTGATGCGCCCGTCGTCGCCGGTGACCTCCTCGATGACCACGGCGGAGCGGCCCACGAGGGCGTCGGTGCCCGACGGCAGCAGCGGCGGCTGGCGCATGTGGCGGCGGGCGATGGGGCGGATCACCAGCAGCCCGGCGGCCGACGTCACGATGAAGGCCAGCACCTGGGCCACCACCCCCATGCCCGCGGCGCCGACGACACCGGCGACCAGCGCCGCGACCGCCAGCAGGCCGAGGGAGAGGGTCAGGGTGAAGGCCTCGGCGACGCCGAGCGCAACGGCGGCGATCAGCCAGAGGACCCATAGCGGCATAAACGGCCTCCCGTCCAGCGGGTACCCCTAAACTACCCGCGCCGTGGTGAGGAAGCACACATCTTTCGGGCACGGGATCCCCTCCGTTCCGGAGGTTTCCGGCCCGCCGCACCGCACCCGCACCGCCGCCTCTCCGAAGAGGCCCGGGAGATCGGCGCAGCGTCCGCCGCGCGCGCCCCGCGCCGCCCCGGAGAAGGGCCGCCGGACAGGCGCGCGGGGGCGGGCCGCCGGCCCGCCCCCGCGTCCGGCGCGGGTCAGCCCCGCCGGCTCTCGAACTGCATCACCATCTGGTAGGTCGGCCGGTTCTGCCAGGCGATGGGCCACATGTTGATGCCGCCCAGGGCCTGGTGCACGACCGTGTCGGCGCACAGCTGGTCGCCCGCGTCGCAGCCGCCGCGGGCCGGGTAGACCTCCTCGGCGGGCACCGCCGCCGCCTCGGCCAGGGTGTCGGCGAGCACCTGGGCACAGACGTCGGCGTCGCCGCCCCCGCAGTAGGGGCCGCCCAGTCCGCCCTCGACGTCCTCGCCGAGCACGGTGCGCAGGTCCTTGTCCACGTAGGACCACCAGCCGTACTGGAACGCCGAGCCCTTGTGCTCGCCGTCCCCGTGGGGCGTCTCGCCGAGCTGGACCGCCCTGCCGATCTCGCCGTACAGGGCCTCGCCCAGCCCCGGCTCGAACTGGGCCTCCACCAGGCGCGGCCACCAGGCGTCCATGACCCGGATCGCGTCGGCGTGCGCATAGGACCCGGCGTCGCGCTCGGGCTCGCGGCGCGGAGCGCCCGCCTCCTCCCAGGCGGTGAGCGCCTGCAGGGCCTCGGCCGCCTCCGGGTCGGAGGTGTCGGCGCGCTCCAGCACCTCCAGCAGCACCGGCAGCACCTGCTCACCGCGCAGGTCGGTGTGGCCGGCCTCCATCATGGTGGCGGTCAGGGAGGCCCGGGTGAAGGCGTGCCCGTCCTCGATGAGGCCGCGCACCCGCCCGTCGAGCAGGTCGCCGCGGTGCACCGACCCGGTCCCCCAGCCCGAGGTGTAGCCCCGGCCGGCCTTGTTGTTCCAGTTGACGTAGTAGTCCTGGCCGACCGAGTTGGGGTGGTCCTGCCGGGGGTGGTACTCGGCGCCGTTGTCGGCAGGGTCCCACCCCTTCCACCCGGCCTCGGAGCCGGCGGCGATGGGCAGGTCGGGGTCGGTGCCCTCGGTGCGCACCGGGTTGGCGCCGGAGTTCTGGAAGGCGACCTCGCCGGCGTCGGCGTAGTGCCAGTTGAAGGCGTAGCCGACGTCGGCGGCGGCCTCCTGGAAGTCGGCGGCCGATCCGATCTCGCCGGGGTCGTTGAACCGCTGGAAGCCGATGATGGAGTCGACCTCCCGCATGTAGGTGGAGCGGCGCACGGTGAAGGCGACGGGGGCGCCGTCGACCGTGCCGAACGACTCCACCAGCCCGTACTCCGAGCGCAGCGAGGTCAGGCGGTAGGACCCCTCGGGCGTCTGGTCGGCGACCGTGGGCTCCCAGGAGTTCTCCACGGTCAGCTCCTCGAAGCCGGTGCAGGAGCCGTCCCGGGCGACGTAGGACCGCGAGCCGGTGTCGGGGTCGGACCCGTCGGACTCGCACAGCTCCACCGCGAAGGTGTCGGTGATGTCCTGCCCGGCGGAGGTGGCGCTCCAGGCGTAGTCGGCGCCGCGCCCCATCTGCACGTAGAAGCTGGTTCCGGCGAAGGAGGCGCCGCGGGCGCTGATGCCGGGCCCCTGCAGCTCCTGCACCATGAGCAGCTGCGGGGAGAAGTAGCCGGTCTGGGGTCCCATGACGGCGATCGGGCTGCCGTCGGCGGTGTGCTCGCCGGAGACCATGAGCGCGTTGGACATGCCGCGCGGCTCGGCCAGGTCGGCGGGGAGGACGCCGTCGTTGAAGATGCCGGCGGCCTCCTCCAGGTCGCCCTCCTCGGCCTTCTCCTCCAGTTCGGCCTCCTGGTCGGCGGGCAGCTCCTCCACGGTGCCGCCGTCCTTCTCGGCACTGGCCGCCGAGGCGGCCTCGGGGGCGCTCTGCGTGGCCGCCTGGCCGGATGCGGCCGACCCGGACTCGTCGTGGACGATGTCGTAGGGCTCGACCGACCCCTCGTCGGGCATGGCGCGCCCGACCGGCTCCTCGGGGGTCCGCGCGTAGGGGAAGTCCCCGTCGACCGTGGCCACGGCCTCCGGGTCGTTCTGCATGCGCCAGGCCTGCCAGTGCCGGTCGCCCTCCTCCTGGCCGTACCGGTTCTGGAAGGACAGGCGGATCAGCGCGGACTGCACCTCGCCGCCGCCCCCGCCGCCGAACAGCGCGCCCACCAGGGAGGCGATGCCGACGACGTCGGTCGGGCGGAAGTGCTCGATCTCGCCTTCCTGGGTGATGGCGTTCTTGTGCCCGGTCAGCACGTACTCGCCGGGGTAGTCGCGGCGGTCCTGGGAGCGGTCGATGTAGGCGTTGATGCCCTCGACGTAGGACTCCACGTCGGCCAGGGCCTGTGCGCCCCGCTCGCCGGAGGCGGCGACCCGGTCGATCTGGGCCTGCTTGTCCTCCTCGGTGTAGGGGGCCGTGCGCCAGAGCATCTGCTCGAAGGAGCGGTTGCCCGGCGCCCCGCCGGCGAAGGGGGTCAGCTCGCCGCGGCCCAGGTTGCGCAGCACGTCCATGAGGAAGAGCCGGTCCTCGGCGGCGGCGTAGCCGGCGCCGTACATGGTGCCCTCGCGCGTCTCGCCGTAGATGTGGGGGACGCCGAAGCCCTTGTCGCGCTGGATGGTCACGTCCCCGCGCGGGCTGTACTCGCGCTCGACGTCGCCGGGGTCGACGCCGAAGGAGGCGTCCATGAAGTAGTCGTCGAGGCCGGAGTCGTCCAGGCCCTCGTAGTCGTGCAGCAGGTCGTCGTACCGGTCGAGCTGGTCCGAGGAGTGCGCCGGGCGGGTGCCGAAGGCCTGGTTGCCGAGGATCTCGACCAGGGTGGCATCGCCGTTCTGGCCGGGGGGCAGGACGTCGCGGCAGCCGGCCTCGCCGCAGTGGTCCTCGATCGCGGCCATGATCTCGGCGGGGTCGGGCCCGTCCGCGGCGGCCGCCGGCGCGGCTCCGCCGAACGGGCCGGGGGCCAGGGCGAGCGCGCAGGCGATCGCCAGCCCCGCGGCGGGGATGCTGCGTCGGGGGTGCTGGAGCATGTGTCGTACCTCGATCGGCAGGGGGATCACCAGGGGGTCGGTACGGGTGGTGTCGAGGGTCGTGGTACGCGTCGGGTCGGCGGCAGGTTACGCACCGCAGCGGTGATCGCGAAAGAGTTTCATGTTCCCCTCCGCCGTACGTGCGGCCGATCGGTGCGGCGCGCGCCCCCGGGCGCCCGGTCCGGACCGCTTCCGCTACCAGCGGTAACAGCACTGAACGGGCGGCGCCGGGCGTCATCGGTGCCACATGCGGCAGGGATGGCCACATCCGGTCACGACGGCCCCGGGGGGAACGCGACCGCTCGGAAGAGGACGGGGCGGCCCGAGCGCGGAGCCGGCCCCGGGCCCTTCACATCCGGCGCCGGGCCACCCCGAAGAAGCAGGTGAGCAGGCCCGCGGTACGCTCACCAGCGAATCGGGGACGCATTCACCCTCCGGGGCGGTATCCCCCGGACCTGAGCGGAGACCTGATTGCGATTCCGTCACCGGCCGCGGCGCCTCGCCTCGGCGGCCCTCATCACCGTGACCGCGCTCGTTGCCGCCGGCTGCGGCATTCCCACCGAGCTGCTCTACGCCGACCCGGAAGGGCGGATCTTCCGGGACGACGTGATGGGCACCTGGGAGGACGACCAGGGCCGGACCATCGAGTTTCGGGACGACCACACCTACACGGCCATGGGCGACGCCATCGGTCCCGGTGAGGGGCAGAAGGTCGAGGGCGGGCGGCTCGACGGCGACTGGGACCTCTGCTACTACATGCAAGAGCTGGAAGAGCAGAAGCCCGGCGACCCCACCGGGCTCGGGGAGTGCGAGATCAATTCGACGGGCCATTGGATCACGATGGACTCCCCGGACACCTGGCAGGGCTACATGGTCGTCTCCTTCGAGGAGGACATCCGGTTCTACCTGTACACGCCCGGGGAAGGCCGCCACGACGCGCACTTCTACACCAAGGTCTGATCCCGGACCGCTGAAGAAGAGAGCAGACCCGCCCGGCTCCGCAATCACCGCCGAGCGCGACGCGACGCGTCTTCCCGCCTCTTCTCACCGCGCCCTTCAGGACCCGAACACGGGCCGCGCAGGCCCCGCCGTTCGCTCAGCCCCTCCAGTCCGGCTCACCACGCGCCGCCCCTGAGGGCGGATCGGTCGGGCGAGGCCGTACGGCTCCACGGGACCCGCCTCACGCGATCGGGCCGGTGCCGCTGCTGCGGCACCGGCCCGATCGCATCAGGGGCCTCCGACGGTCGCCGACCGCCGTCAGTCCTCGTCGTCGCCCTCCAGGTCGCCCTCCAGGCGCAGGTAGGTCTCCCGAAGGCGGTCCAGGACCTCCTTGTCGGGCTCGGCCCACAGGCCCCGGTCGGCCGCCTCCAGCAGGCGCTCGGAGATCCCCCGCAGCGCCCACGGGTTCGAGTCCTCCAGGAACTCGCTGTTCTCCGGGTCGAACACGTAGGTCTCGGCCAGGGTCTTGTACATCCAGTCGTCCACGACCCCGGCGGTGGCGTCGTAGCCGAACAGGTAGTCCACCGTGGCCGCAAGCTCGAACGCGCCCTTGTAGCCGTGGCGGCGCATCGCCGCGATCCACCGGGGGTTGACCACGCGCGCGCGGAACACCCGGCGGGTCTCCTCCCCGAGGGTGCGGGTCTTGACCCGCTCGGGGACCGCCGAGTCGCCGATGTAAGCGGCCGGGGACTCGCCCGTCAGGCGGCGCACCATCGCCACCATGCCGCCGTGGTACTGGAAGTAGTCGTCGGAGTCGACGATGTCGTGCTCGCGGGTGTCCTGGTTCTTGGCCGCCACCGAGATGCGGCGGAAGGCCGACTCCATGTCGGTGCGGGCCTCGGCCCCGTCCAGCCCGCGGCCGTAGGCGTAGCCGCCCCACACCGCGTACACCTCGGCCAGGTCGGCGTCGTCGCGCCAGTTCCGCGAGTCGATCAGCGGCAGCAGGCCCGCCCCGTAGGCGCCCGGCTTGGAGCCGAAGATGCGGGTGGTGGCGCGCCGCCAGTCGCCGTGCTCGGCGAGGTCCGCCACCGCGTGGGCGCGGCAGTAGTTGGACTCGGCCGGCTCGTCCAGCTCCGACACCGCCGCGATGGCGTCGTCGACCAGGCCGATCACGTGCGGGAAGGCGTCCCGGAAGAAGCCGGAGACGCGCAGCGTCACGTCGATGCGCGGGCGGCCCAGCTCCTCCAGCGGGATCACCTCGAAGCCGGTCACCCGGCGCGAGGCGTCGTCCCACACCGGGCGGCAGCCCAGCAGCGCCAGCACCTCGGCGATGTCGTCGCCCTGGGTGCGCATGGCGGCGGTGCCCCACACGGTGATGCCCACCGAGCGGGGGTAGGCGCCCGTGTCGGCCAGGTGGCGCGCCACCAGCGAGTCGGCCAGCGCCTGGCCCACGTCCCAGGAGTTGCGCGCGGGGATCGCCTTGGGGTCGACCGAGTAGAAGTTGCGGCCGGTGGGCAGCACGTTGACCAGGCCGCGGGTGGGCGAGCCGGAGGGACCGGCGGGGATGTGCCCGCCGTCCAGGGCGTGCAGGACCGCGTCGATCTCGGCCCCGGTGGCGTCCAGGCGCGGCACCACCTCCTCCGCGGCGAAGACCAGCACCCGCACCATGTCGGCCGTCGCCTGCGCGGCCTCCCCGCCGCCGTCCGCACCGGCGGCACTGTCGGCCCGGTCGCCGCCGAGCACCGCGGCCACGGCAGCCTCGGCGCGGTCGGCCCGCCAGCCGTCCTCCTCCATGTACTCGACCATGCGCCGGGCCAGCGTCTCGATCAGGTCCACGGCGTCCGAGGCGGTCCGGGCGGGCCCGTCGACCAGGGCGCTCAGCTCCCCGGGCACCTGCACCCGGGCGCCCGGCTCGGCCAGCAGCTCCTTCTCGTCCAGCCCGAACCGGCGGGCCAGCGCCGCGCGCAGCCCCGGCAGCGCCCCCACGCGCCCGCCCCACACCTGGGTGGCCCGCAGCACGGCGAGCGCGAGGTTGACCCGCGCCTCCCCCTGCGGGGCGGCGCCCAGGATGTGCAGGCCGTCGCGGATCTGCACATCCTTGATCTCGCACAGGTAGCCGTCGACGTGCATCACGAAGTCGTCGAACTCGTCCTCGGAGGGCATCTCCTCCTGGTGGAGGTCGTGGTGCAGCTCGGCGCTCTTGATCAGGGTCCAGATCTGCGCGCGCAGCGCCGGCCCCTTGTCCGGGTCCAGGTCGCTGACCAGGGCGTACTCGTCGAGCAGCTGCTCCAGCTTGGCGATGTCGCCGTAGGTGTCGGCGCGCGCCATGGGCGGCACCAGGTGGTCGACCACGGTGGCGTGGCCGCGCCGCTTGGCCTGGGTGCCCTCGCCCGGGTCGTTGACGATGAAGGGGTAGACCAGCGGCAGGTTGCCCAGCACCGCGTCGGGCGCGTCCTCGGCCGCCATGCCCAGGCCCTTGCCGGGCAGCCACTCCAGGGTGCCGTGCTTGCCCAGGTGCACCACGGCGTGGGCGCCGAAGCCGCCGTCGGCGGGGGCGGCCTCCATCCACCGGTAGGCGGCCAGGTAGTGGTGCGAGGGCGGCAGGTCGGGGTCGTGGTAGATGGCGATCGGGTTCTCCCCGAAGCCCCGCGGCGGCTGGATCATCAGCACGACGTTGCCGAAGCGCAGCGAGGCCAGCACGATCTCGGGGCGGCCGCGCGAGTCGTCGACGTACAGCTCACCGGGCGGATCGCCCCAGTGGCCGCGGACGGCCTCGCGCAGCTCCTTCGGCTGGGCCTCGAACCAGCGCCGGTAGTCCTCCAGCGGCACGCGCACCTCGGCGGCGGCGAGCTGGTCCTCGCTCAGCCACTCCACGTCGTGCCCGCCGGCGGCGATCAGCGCGTGGATGAGCGGGTCCCCGTCGTCCTCGCGCCGGCCCTCCTCCGGGGCGGGCACGCGCCACAGCGCGTCGTCGGAGCCCAGGTCGTAGCCGCGCTCGGCGAGCAGGCGGAACAGGCGCACCGCCGAGGCGGGGGTGTCCAGGCCCACGGCGTTGCCGACCCGGGAGTGCTTGGTGGGGTAGGAGGAGAGCACCACGGCCAGCCGGCGGTCGGCGTGCGGCACCGAGCGCAGGCGGCCGTGGGCCACGGCGATCCCGGCGATGCGGGCGGCGCGCTCGGGGTCGGCCCGGTACACGGCGATGCCCGCCTCGCCGACCTCCTTGAAGGAGAAGGGCACGGTGATCAGCCGGCCGTCGAACTCGGGGATGGCGACCTGCATGCCCGCGTCCATCGGGGTGAGCGCGGCGTCGGAGGCCTGCCACTGCTCGCGGGTGGAGGTCAGGACCAGGCCCTGGAGCACCGGCACGTCGAGCGCGGCCAGGGCGCCGGCGTCCCAGGCGTCCTCGTCGCCGCCGCCGCTGGCGTCCGCGGCCACGGCGCCCCCGGCGGCCAGCACCGTGGTCACCACGGCGTCGGCCCGGCCCAGCAGGGTGAACAGCCCCGGGGCGTTGTCGGTGTCCAGGCCGCGCAGCGAACCGGAGAAGACCGGCAGCGGGTGGCCCCCGGCGTCCTCGACCGCGCGGCACAGCACGTCGACGAAGTCGGTGTTGCCGGCCAGCTCGTGCGCCCGGTAGAAGACCACGGCGACGGTGGGGCGCCCGGCCTCCGGCTCCGGGTCGGCCTCCTCGCGCCACGGGAGGCGGTGCACCCCGAACTCGGGCATCTTCGCCGGCGGCTCGAAGCCGTCGCCGGTGAGCAGCACCGTGTCGGACAGGAAGCGGGCGAGCTGGCGCAGGTTGCCCACGCCGCCCTCGGCCAGGTAGGCGTGGGCCTCGGTGGCCACCCCGGAGGCGACCGTGGACAGCGCGATCATCTCGGCGTCGGGGGCGGCCTCGCCGCCCAGGGCGACCAGCGGGACGCCGCTCGCGCGCAGCGCCTCCAGCCCCTCCTTCCAGGCCTCGCTGCCGCCCAGCAGGCGCACCACCGCGATGTCGGCGCCGTCGAGCAGTGCGGGGACCTCGGAGGCGGGGGTGCGCGCCGGGTTGGCGGTCCGGTAGCCCGCCTCCGCGGCGCGCGCGGCCAGGAGTTCGGTGTCCGCGGTGGACAGCAGCAGGATCGTTGCCACGCGTGGCCCTTCGTGTCGAGCCGGGGTCCGCGCCCCGGTGCCGAGCGTTCTTCGAGCGCCGCGAAGTCTCCTGGCTCGGGGATCGACGCCCGGCCCGTGCCTTCCCGCCGGCGGACCGGCAGTGGCCTGCGTCGGGGCGGACTCCTCCCTCACAGTTGCGGGACAGCCACGGCTTCGCACCCCGCCGCGGCGGGGCTCCGTGTTCCTCGGCGGCGCAGGCCCATCTTCGCAGAAGCGGCGGGACCGGACCCGGCCAGGGTTGTCGTCCCGTCCTGTGCAGGGCCGGGGTTTGCGAGAATCGGCGCATGAGCGACTATCCCCAACCCCCTTCGGACCCGGGCGACCCGTACGGCAGGCCGGCCGACCAGGCGTACGGCGGACAGCCCTACCCCGGCGGAGACCTCCCTTACTCCCACGGCGAGATGGTCCCGGCCGGCACCGGCGGGTGGGACGCCGCCCCGCAGCCCGCGTCCGGCGAGCCGATCCTCACCTCGATCGGGGACATCACCCTCACGCAGAGCGAGGTCATCACCCCCTCCGGGCGCTTCCCCATCCGGGGCGCGCAGTGGAACGTGACCGACATGAGCCACGTGGAGGAGAAGCTCTCCACGACCGGGCTGGTCCTGACGATCGGCTCCATCGTGCTGTTCATCTGGTTCTGCGGTCTGGGGCTGCTGGGCCTGTTCTTCCTCCTGATGAAGGAGAAGGTGACCACCGGGAACATCCAGGTGACGGTGTCCAACGGCAACTCCCACTACGCCACGGTCATCCCGGCGCGCACCCCGGAGACCATGCAGCAGGTCACCCAGCAGGTGAACTACGCGCGGTCGCTGTCGGCCATGTAGAGCGCCGCCGGGCGCGAAGAGCGCGCTGGGCCGGTGGCCGGGCCGCCCGAGCGGTCCGGCCACCGGCCCGGCCGGCGACCCGGGCCGCTCAGGCGGGAGCGCCCGGGACCGCCCTACGGTGCGGCGCGGTCGCTGTCGGCCGGTCGGTCGCGCTCGGTGGAGCCGTCACCGGCGCCATCGGTCGAACGGTCACCGGTGCCGTCGGCACGGGCGCCGTCCGAGACGGAGGGCGCCTCCGAGGTGAGGCGGTCCAGGACGGCCTCGCGGACGAACAGGGCCAGGGGGCGGCCCTCGGCGGACATCTCCAGCTCGGCGAACTCCTCCTCGGAGAAGGCCACGCTCAGGGTGCGGCCGGCGCCCCGGACGGGGGTCAGCCCGAGCATCCGCCGGTGGACCCGCTCCAGGGCCTCGGCGGGCACGGAGCCGTAGCAGGACTCCAGGTGGCCGAGCCAGTCGCGCATCTCGTTCCAGCGGGCGTAGCGCCCGGCGAGGACGTACAGGTAGGAGCCGACGGTCCGCCCGGCGGCGGCCCGTTCGAGCTCGGCGTGGGTCATGGGGTCGAGCTCCAGGACGACCCGGTGCGCCGGGTCGGCCGCGCTGCGAGGGCCGTCGGCAGGGGACGCATCGGGGCGCCCGTCCGGACGGCGGTCGCCGGCGGGCTCGGTGGTCGGGACGTGGTCGGCGCTCATGGAACCTCCGTGGGCACGGGCCGTGGGCCCCTCCGGAGACGTCCGGAGGGCGTGGCGGCCGCATTCCTTCGAGGGCCGCATCCGCGTCGCGCGTGTGCTTCGGGCCCGTGTCCCCGGTCCGCCACCGGTCGCCCACCACGGTAGAGCGCGCCGCAGGCCCCCGCCACCCGTCGTCCACAGGCCCGGTCTCGGGGGATGCGCGCCCGGATGCCCTTCATGAAACCCACCGCCGGTACGGCTCCATGACCCGCACAGCCCAGAACGCACCCGGACCACACACGCAGCCCCGCTGCCCAGCCCTCCTGACGGAAAGAGAACGGGGCGCGCATGATGCGCGGCTGTCGGACGTGGCGGCTAGTGTTCCGCCATGGTCCAGGTCACGATCGCACCGGATTGCGGCAACGCACCCAGGAAACAGCTCCTGCGCGACTTCACGATCGCGCTGGCGAAGCGTGATGCGCAGGCGCTGCTGCCGACCGTCGCCGACGACGTCGTCTGGGAGATCGTCGGACGGCGCACCGTCCGCGGAAAGGCCGATTTCGCCGATGCGGTGGCCACGGCCGTCGAACGGCAGGCGGAGACCCTGCTGCTGGACAGCATCCTCACGCACGGGAGCGAGGGAGCGGTCAGCAGCCGCATGGCCTTCCCCGGTGGAGGCGCAATGCGCTGCTGCGACGTCTCCGCCTTCAGCGGCCACAGCAAGACCGCGAAGATCAAGCGGATCACGTCCTACTGGATCGAGGAGTGAGCGACGGCTCATCTTCACCGTCGACAGAGCCGTCGGCAGACCGGCGAACGCGCGTTCCACGCCCCGAAGCCGTGCTCTGCCCCCGGCGGGCGACCGGAGTCATGTCCCGGTCGCCATGGGGACGCCCGGCTCAGGCGACACCGCTCCGACCAACCTGCTCAGCCGGGTGGCGTCGTCGTGTCCGCCGCCCGACGGCGTTACAGCGATCCCGGCGGTCGGACCAGGAGCAGTTCCTTGACGTTCGGATACACGAGCCGCCGATCGCTCCCCGGAAGCGGTCCAGCACGCGACCTGTACGCAGCCGGAGCCACACTCCTCCCCTGCCTCGGGCGCCGCCAGGCGACCCCGATGTGCAATACAGGCAGGACGCCCCAGAGCGCTGGCAGGTCCGGACGTGCTCGCCGCCCGGCGGCGTCCACTCCCCCGGCTTCGGCCGTCCCTCCGTCCCACACCCGGCTCTTCTCTCCAGGGTGGGCCGCCCGCCTCGAACGATGTTCCCTCAGGAGGCCTTACAGCGGTGGCCCGGCCGGCGGGATCACCGGCAGTCCCTCTGGCGCGCCCTCCTCCAGCAGCCGCCACACGGCGTCGGTGTCCATGTGCTCCTCGACCAGGTCGCCCAGGGCGTCCAGCCGGGACGCGCGCGCCTGCGCGAAGTCGGTGTCGGGCGCNCCGCCCCCCCCCGCGCCCGCCACGTCGGCCAGGAACGCCCGCCGGAAGGCGTCGTTCTCCAGCGCGCCGTGCCAGGTCGTGCCCCACACCGCTCCGGCCCGGCAGCCGTCCAGGAAGGGCTCGGGCGCCGCCCCGTACCCGTCGGCCTCCCGCGGGGTCCCCTGCCAGTCGACCTCGGCCACCCCGTGGTGGATCTCGTAGCCGAGGACCTCCTCGCCATATGCGGTGCCCCGGGGATTGCCCAGCGTCTTGTCGGCGGCGAAGCGCACCCGGACCGGCAGCAGGCCCAGCCCGTCCACGCTGCCCGCGCCCGACTCCACCTCGTCGTCGATGCGGTGGGCGAGCATCTGGTACCCGCCGCAGATGCCCAGCACCGGCAGGCCGCGGCGGGCGCGCTCGACCACCGCCCGGTCCAGTCCGCGCTCGCGCAGCCAGGCCAGATCGGACACGGTGGCACGGCTGCCGGGCAGCACCACCAGGTCGGCGTCGTCCAGCTCGTGGACGCCGGTGACGAAGCGGACGTCGACGCCCGGTTCCACGGTCAACGCGTCGATGTCGGTGAAGTTGCTGATCCGGGGCACCCGCACCACGGCCACGCGCAGCGACCGGCCGCCCACCGGGGCCTGCACGGGGCCGCGGTCCACGCTCAGCGCGAGCGAGTCCTCCACGTCCAGCCACAGGCCGTCGAGCCAGGGCAGGACCCCGTGGACCGGGCGGCCGGTGAGCCCTCGGACCATCTCCAGGCCCGGCTCCAGCAGCTCGGGGGCGCCGCGGAACTTGTTCACCACGAAACCCGCGACCAGCGCCTGGTCCTCGGGCTCCAGCAGCGCCAGGGTGCCGTACATCGAGGCGAACACCCCGCCCCGGTCGATGTCGCCCACGACCAGCACCGGCAGGTCGGCGGCGCGGGCCAGGCCCATGTTGGCGATGTCCCCGGCGCGCAGGTTGATCTCGGCGGGGCTTCCGGCGCCCTCGCAGATCACCGCGTCGTAGCGGGACCGCAGCTCGGCCAGGGACTCGGCGGCGACGTCCCGCAGCCGGTCGCGGTAGGCGCGGTAGCCCACGGCGTCGGCCTCCCCCTCGGCGCGGCCGCGCACCACGACCTGGCTGGTGCGCTGCCCGCCGGGCTTGAGCAGGACCGGGTTCATGGCCGCGGAGGGCTCGATGCCCGCGGCCGCGGCCTGCATCGCCTGGGCGCGGCCGATCTCGGCGCCGTCGGGGGTCACCACGGAGTTCAGCGACATGTTCTGCGCCTTGAACGGGGCCACCTTGACGCCCTGGCGGGCCAGCCAGCGGCACAGCCCGGCGGCGACGACGCTCTTGCCGGCGTCGGAGGTGGTGCCCGCCACCAGGAGCGCCGGGGCCTGCCCGGCACGCCGGGTCACTTCCGGCCCCCGGGGAGCGCGGCGACTGCCGCGGCGACGGCGGCGGCCCCGGCGTCGACGGCGCGCGCCAGGGCGACGGCGCGGCGGATGTCGTCGGGTTCGGGGTGGCGGCCCTCCCCGAGTTCGGGGCGGTGCTCCACCCGGTCGCCGTACCGGTTGGCGCCGCCCAGGCGCAGGTCGAGCGCTCCGGCGAAGGCCGCCTCGCAGTGCCCGGAGTTGGGGCTGGGGTGGTTGCGGCCGTCGCGGGCGGCGACGCGCGCCGCCCTGCGGGGGTCGCCGCCGACGATAGGGGCCGCAGCGCAGGCCAGGAGGGCGGTGAGGCGGGCGGGGGCCCAGTTCGCCACGTCGTCCAGACGGGCGGAGGGGGCGCCGAAGCGTTCGTAGCGCTCCGAGCGGTGTCCGACCATCGCGTCCAGGGTGTTGGCGGCGCGGTAGCCGAGCAGGCCGGGGAGGCCGAGCAGGGCGCCCCAGACCAGCGGGGCGACGACGGCGTCGGAGGTGTTCTCGGCGACCGACTCCACGGTGGCGCGGGCGATGCCTTTCTCGTCCAGCACGGAGGGGTCGCGCCCGCAGAGGCCGGGCAGGCGGCGGCGGGCCTCGTCCAGGTCGCCGGCGTCGAGGGCGTCGGCGATGGCCTCGGCCTCGCGGGCGAGCATCGCCCCGCCGAGCGCGGCCCAGGTTCCGGCGGCGGTGGCCACGGCAGTGGCGGTCGCCGCGGCGGCAGAGGTCGGAGCACTGGCGATCGACGCACCGCACCGCCCGGCAGTCTCTGCGCCCCGCTTCCTCCTCGCCCGCTCCCTCGCCGAGCCGAAGGCGCCATCCAGGGCGGCACCCACCCCGGCGGCCGCCCCGACGGCGACGGCGCAGAAGAGGACTCCGCGGGCTCGGGAAGGGGCGTAGAGGGCCTGCTCCAGCCGCGCGGCGGCCGACCCGAACAGGGCGACGGGGTGACCGCTCCGGGGGTCGGGCACCAGGCGGTCGAGCACGGCCCCGGCGACCAGCCCGGCCGACGTCGGCCACGCCGGTGCCTGCCGCGCCTGTGCCGCCTGCACCGCAGCCGGGCGCACCGGGCGCCCGCGACCGGCGGGCCCTGGGGCGGACTCGGGGACGGCCCCAGAAGCAGGAACGGACACGTACACGGGCTCGCGCCGTCGCGGCGACGGCCACGGCGACAGGGCCAGGGCGCGCGGCGCTGCGGAACGGGATCGAGGCGAAGTCACGGTCACAACCGTAGCGCCGCCGGTCACAGGGCCCGACGCCAGGCCGACCGCTATCTCCCCGCCCCTCCCGCCTTCCACGACCGTGTCCGGGATCGGCCAAGACATCGGCAACCGGCGTTTGCCCTGCCCAGAGCACGAGCATCCTCCGGGCCCGCTTCCCCTCTCCTCCCCGCCCCGGGCTCCCCGATGGGTGGATGCGCAGATGAGAGAGGGGGGATGATGGGCATCCTGACGGCCCTGAACTGGCTGACCTACGTCGGCGTGTTCTGGGCCTTCTGAGGCCGTCCGGCCCGCCGCCCGGCCACCGCGGCCGGGCGGTCCCGGCGGCCTCGGCTGTTCCCGCGGCCCCGGCCCGGCACCCGACTTCGCGAAACGCGCCGAGGGTACGCCACACGCAGGGTTAATCACGGGTAACGTGTGGTCAGGCACCGATAGCAGTCGATTTGGTGGAGCCCGCGTGGTAACGAGACGCAACTACGATTGTCCGTAGTTGTTATATTTTTGCCCGGCCATGGGGGACATCGCCCGAATACCGTAGGATGTCGCCCCGAGGTCGACGGCAGGCCGCGATACGGACCCCGCCACCCGATCGCAGGATCATGGGCCCCGCCCCACCCGGCCCCTGCAACCCCGCAGGTCACCTGGCACGGGCGCCGCACGCACCACGCCACAATTGAATCGGGCACCCGTAGCTCAGTGGATAGAGCACCGGACTTCTAATCCGACGGTCGCAGGTTCGAATCCTGCCGGGTGCGCAACAAAACCCCAGGTCAGACCGCCAAGCGAGCCCCACCAGGCCTGGGGGCCACCCCATCTGGGGCTCATGGTTCGCTCTTCAGCTGGGACCCGGCTCGCAGAGCACCTCCGGTTACCGGAACAACGGGCCTCCCCCGGTTCCGTTCCACGCATGCGCCCGGAACCACCCCGCACCCCGTGCGCGGGTCCGCCCGCAGCACCCAGTCCCCCGCCCCATGACGCCAGGCGGCACCACCCGCCCCGGAAACGGCCACCGGACGGCACGTCCGCCCACACCCGGGCACGCACAGCGCGACCCAGCACCGGACGCACACCGCCCGATGTTCCTTTTCGGGGTATGAAACCACCTTCAACGCCCTGACCTGCACCTTCAGCTTCTCCGCCCCCTAGAACCACCGAATTGCGTCGACCCCAGGTCTGTCCGCCGACTGCACAGCGACGGCCGTTGCCCAACAGTCGGCACGCTCGTCAGCGGGCGTCCGGGGTCAGCTCTGGACGCTGGTACCTGACAGGGTGCCTTCGAGCACGTCGCGGAGTTGCGAGCGGGCGGTGATGCCCAGCTTGGGGAAGACCCGGTAGAGGTGGGAACCGACCGTGCGCGGTGAGAGGAACAGTTTCTCCCCGATCTCACGATTCGTCAGACCGCGGGCCGCCAGATGGACGATCTGCTGCTGCTGGGGGCTGAGTTCGGTGAAGGCACTGGGCACGACGGCGGTCACCTCGATGCCGGCGGCGCGCAGTTCTGCCTGTGCCCGATCGATCCACGGCCGCGCCCCCAGTCGCTGGAATGTTTCCAGGGCGGCGCCCAGCAGTGGACGGGCCTCGGCGATACGCCGCCGGCGCCGGAGCCATTCCCCGTAGTCGAGCCGGGTCTGTGCCCGTTCGAACGGCCACTGCTCGCCCGCGTGCTGCACGAGCGCCGCCTGAAAGAACGGCTCCGCGTGCTCGGGATCCGCCAGCAGGGCGCGGCCCCGCTCGATCAGGGCGGACACCCGAGCCGACATGCCCGTACCGAGGCGCCGCGCCGACCGTTCCAGTAGCTCTGCGGCGTGTTCCTGCTGCCCTCGGCGGACGGCCGCCGCTGCCAGTTCGGCCAGGACGGTGTAGGAGACGTGGTAGTGGACCGGATCGCCGTCGTCGGTGAACGCGGAACGGAACTGTGTGTACGCGGTGTCGTAGTCGCCCTCGGCCACGGCCGCCATCCCCAGGGCCCGGCATGCGGAGACCGCGACGGAGCGGCTCTCCAGCGGATCCACGAGAGACAGGGCCCGCTCGGCGAGCCGGCGTGCGGCGGCCGGGTCGCCCAGCAGGCCGACCACTGTGGCGTCGAGTACCTGAGCACACGCCTCCGCGTGGTCGAGTCCGGCAGCCGATGCCGTGGCCGCGATGTCGGCCGCCACCGAGCGGGCCTCGGCCCATCGGCCTTGTTCCAGGCGGGTCCAGCCGACCGCGCATCCCAGTCCGTCCGGGAGCGGGCCGTGGGCCCGCCACTGGTCGAACGCCTCGTCGAAGGTCCTGGCAGCGAGGGTGGTCTGGTCGAGCAGCCAGGCGACGATGGCAAGCGCGGTCAGGCGCTGGGCGTCGCCCTCGGCTTCGGCGATGAGCCCGGGCAGCACCGGTGCGAGGGACGCTCCTGCGCCGCTGGGGTCGGAGACGGCCCGTACCCATGCGTGCAGTGCCGCTCTGGAGGCATCGTCGGGCACCCGGGAGACCAGGCTCTGGATCTGTCGCTGCTGGGATTCCTCGCCCGAGTAGTAGCGGACCCCCGCCGCTGCGGCCAGCGCGTCGAGTACGAGGGGCGACCCGGCGTCCGTCCCCTCGTTGGCGACGCGCATGAGCAGGGCGAACGCTGCTGTGTGGTGGGGGCCCAGGGACATGAGCCGGCCGGTGGCCAGCGCGGCTTTGCCCAGCAGCGCCTGGTCGTCGGTGCACTCGCGGACTTCGGCGGACAAGTGCTCCACCCAGCCGAGTTGACCGGTGAATACGGCGGTGGCGGCGGCCTCGGTCAGCAGGCGCGCCCGGTCCTCGCGGCGCGGGCTGAGCTCTGCGGCGCGTTCCTGGGCCGCGGCAGCGGCCGCGAAACCACCTCGGCGCCGGGCACGGTCGGCCGTCTGCTGCAAGGCGGCCGACACTTCCTGGTCAGGGCGCACCGTCGCGGCGGCGAGGTGCCAGGCGCGGCGGTCGGGCTCCTCGCGCAGCAGCTCCGCGAGAGCGAGGTGCGCCCTGAAGCCCGCGGAAAGGCGCCAGAGATGAGCCACCACCCCGAACCCGTCGTGACCATCGCGCAGGGAGCCGTCCGCGGTCTGCGCGGTGACGGCGGCACCGCCGCCTTCCTGAACATCCCCTACGCCGCCCCTCCCGTGGGCGCCGACCGGTTCGCGCCGCCGCAGCCGCACGAGCCCTGGGACGGTGTACGGGACGCCACCGTGCCCGGCCCCAACGCGCCGCAGTCCGAGCGCAGGCTCGGCAGCATCGACATGGCCCCCTACTTCGGCACCGGCTGGAGCCGCGGCGAGGACTACCTCACCGTCAACGTGTGGACGCCCGCCGCCGCGCAGGGCGGCCTGCCCGTGATGGTGTTCGTCCACGGCGGAGGATTCGTCGCCGGCTCGACACGGTCCGCCATGTACGACGGTTCCGCCTTCGCCCGTGACGGCGTCGTCCTGGTCACCGTCAACTACCGGCTCGGCATCGCCGGGTTCCTCGACCTCCCCGGGGCCCCTGCCAACCGCGGCCTGCTCGACGTCGTCGCCGCGCTGCGCTGGGTGCGGGAGAACATCGCCGCGTTCGGCGGTGACCCGGACAACGTCACGCTCTTCGGCCAGTCGGCCGGGGCCACCGTCGTCGGCGGCGTCCTGGCCCATGCGGAGGCCGCGGGACTGCTCCGCAGGGCGATCGTGCAGAGCGGCAGCGGCCTGGGCGCGTTCACCACCGAGCAGGCCGCCCGCGTCACCGCCGCGGCCACCGAGGTCCTGGGCGTCAAGCCGCACGTGGACGCCTTCGCGGAGATCTCCGACGAGCGCCTTGTGGACGCCGCCTCCGAGCTCGCGGGCATCGACCTACAGACCGCCACCCACCACGACCCGCTTATCGGCCTCAGCCCCTTCAGCCTGGTCCTGGACACGCAGCCCGCCGTATCCGTCGCGGCCGGACACGGCTCCGGCGTCGACCTGCTCGTCGGGACCAACACGGAGGAGGGCCTCCTCTACCTGGTCCCCGTGGACAGGTACGCCTCCTCGACCGCCGAGGACGTGGACGACACGGCGGCACGCTCGCACCCGAACCCGGCACAGCTCGTGGAGACGTACCGCAGGACACGTCCTGGAGCGTCCTACGGCGAACTGCGTTCCGCCATCATGACCGACGCTCTGTTCGGCGCGGGCAGCCGGGCCCTGGCCGGCTCCCATGCCGCCCACCCCCGGGTCCGCGACCTTCGCCTACGAATTCGCCTGGCGCTCGCACGCCCTGGACGGAGAACTCGGCGCCGCGCACGCGGTCGAACTGCCCTTTGTCTTCGATCTCACGCACCTGCCGCAACTGCAGGGACCCGCCGCCCTGCTCGGCCCCGACGAGCCCCCCGCGGATCTCGCGGCCCGCATGCACGAGACCTGGATCCGGTTCGCCACCACCGGCGACCCCGGCTGGGATCGCTACGACACCGAATGCCGGGCCACGATGCGCATCGACGCCGAGTGGTCCCAGGTCGACGACCCACGCAGCAAGGAAAGACAGGCCTGGAGCTGACGCCCGTACGGGTGTCACCTGCTCCCCCTCCAAAGACCACCACCGCTTCAAGGAACACCGTGACCAGAACCGTCATCACCACCGGGGACCTGCTCATCCGGCGTGATGGCGCGGCGGCGCTTCAAGACGGACGAGCTCAGTGCTCCTGCTCCGTCCATGCCTCAGAGCCGGTCGGTCACGTCAAGCCCTCCACCGGCCGACCCGCTGCGAGGCGCCTGCACACCGTGGTCGGAGGCCGTACCGAAGTAGGTGGGCTCCCCGACCTCGGCCGCGGCTCCCAGGGTCGCCTCGAGGTCTCTCAGGGCCTGCGCCAGACGGGGCGCGTTACCGCGGTGGACCTCGGGATGGGGGCGCCCGAGGAAGTCGTTCTCTGCCCAGATGTCGTGGTGGACGCTCAGCTCGACCATCGTGTCCTCTGTCGCGACGTCGACAGTGACCATGACGAGCCCTACTTCGCCCCTTTTGCTCCCATCAGAGGCGATCCAGTTCCCGGGGCCGTTGAGGACGAGCGACTCCGGGTACGCCTCCGGCTGGCCGGTCGGCCGCGAGTTGCGCACCCTCGTCGCCAAAGCGGTGGGGGTGAGGCCACTGCAGTAGAGGATCCGAGACCGGTATCCGGTATGCCCGCTGCCGTACTGGAACCAGTCCACATCGACACCGTCGAGGTACAGCAGGTCGCGGTTCTTGAGAACCTCCGCCACCGACGCCGCTGTAGCGCAGCCGACCTCCACCACGTCTGATCCCTCAGCGTGCTCGACCACCCACGTCCACGTGGCAGTCGCCTTCGGCGCTCTCATCAATAGGGACATGGTTCCTCTCGATGCAGACCGCAGTACAGAACCGAAGCCTCGGGGATTTCGAACACATGCCTCTACCAACAAAGACAATCGAAGGACTTGAAAAAGGGAAGCGAATCGGAGATCAGGTCAACCTCAGTCGATCCTGTCAGTTCTGTCGATATCCCAACCATTATCAAGATCGCCCGGTTCGGGTTCAAATATGCCATACCCCTCTACGGCACCGAAATAGGTGACCTCTCCAGGGTTTATAGGTGTCTGCAGCGTGGATTCGATCTCCTTCAATGCCGCTGCGAGTCGCGGAGCGTTGGCGGCGTGCACCTCCGGGTGGGGGGCACCATTAAATGCGTGAGGCGCCCAGACGTCATGGTGAACGGATACGTCCACAGCGACGTCTTCATCCAACAGCATCGTCTCGGCGATTACGAGGTCGGCTTCTGTATGGGCGTTCCCTTGGGCATCGATCCACGTACCGTTACCGTGTACCCGCAGCAGCAGCATTTCTGCGTCGGAGACGTCCTGCGGGCGGGTGGCAAGGAGGCTCTCAGCGCACTCGGGCGAGTCAACGGCCCCGCATACAGGAACGGTCCGCCAGTCACGAGGCCTACGCCGACCGCGAGGATACTCCCAACAGATCTCGACGGCATCGACCGTGAGAAGCCCATGGCGGTGAAGGACCCTGGCAACCACCTCCAGCACGGATAGGGAATCGGCAAAACCTGCCTCCACTTTCCCTGTATCGAAGAACCACTCCCATGAGCCAGCGGGCTCAGGAGCCCTGAGGAGTCCCCCCATCAGTTTCCCTCCTTGTAGATCTGTGTACCCCGGGGAAGGGTGATCGTATCATCCTTGAAATGAAGATGGAGACTCAAATTCCTTTTCTTGGCCCACGCCTCCATCGCTTCGATGTCACCATAAGGAACATCCCCACTGTCCATACGCATCTCCACTACGCCCACCTGATTTTCCGTGTCAGCCTCAAAGGGGAGCTGCTTCGCAAGTTTCTTGCGAGCCGACTTCATCGGGTCAAGCGAGTCAGGGGAAGGAAGGTATGCTTGATATCCCCTAACCGTGTTCCCAGTGTCGTCCACGACGGCAACATCCAAGTCCTCACCGGTCGACTTGTCCTTGCCGCGAAACTCAATGTCCTCCACAGGAACACCCGACCGGTGGATGTCGAGCGCAAGTCGAATCTCTTGGTTTTTGGACTCGATCTCCCTTTGATCCTTGAGTGCAGCCACGATTCCACTGAACCCCTTCATCTTCGTCACAGGGGTCTCGAGGATCATCTCCGCGGTCTGCTGTCCGTAGGGCTTGTTGCTGAGGTTCTTGATGATCTGCTGGTATTCAGCATCGTTGAAGCTCAACTGGCGCACGCCGGGTGTGTTCTTCACAGCGTTGAGGACCTCAGGAGCAAGTGCCGGGTCCATCCGGCTGTCGTCCGGAGGCAGGTATTCCGGCCTGCTGGGATCAGGTGTGAGGAGGGACCCGTCGCCCTTGCCGTCAGCGCCGCCTCCACCGGGGGCGCCAGGCGAAGGCTGCTCAGGAGCTCCAGGATTCTGCTGGGAACCGGAAGCGCCTCCCTCTCCTGAAGGGTCGTCCGCTCCTTCGTCGTCGCCGCCTCCGGTGGTCGTGCGGTCCTTCGGGGGATCGTCGGCACCGCCTCCCGCACCGCCTGCGGCGGCGGTGTCGGGTCTCTTCGGCTCCTCACCGGGCTTGCCGGCCTCTTCCTGGTCGTCGTCTCGGTGCTGAACCGGGCCGTCGTCCTGGCCGTTCTCGCGGACGCGCGGGGACTCACTCGCCGGGCGCCCGGGAGGTGCGGGGGCACCGGGCTTCTCACCGGCTCGTCCCGGTAGGCCGGCGTCTTCCTTGTCTTCCTTTTCCGGGCGTTCTTGGGCGCCCTTGTCGCCTGGGCGAGCGGGTGGAGTACGGCCCTCTTGATCATTTGGGGTGCCACCGCGCTGCGGCGTGCCCAGTTGCTGGGAGGGGCCGTCACTCCCGGAGTCGGGCGTGGGAGCGGGATTGGGCCGGTCCGGCCGCCCCGAAGGGGCAGGGCGGAGCCGGTTGGGGTCCAGCAGCGACTCCCGTACCGTCTTGAGCGAGTGTTCGAAGCGTTCGGTGGTCAGGGCACCGCCCCCAGGGCGCTGGGGCAACGGGCTGCTGGGCCACCCGTTCGTCCCCGGGCCTCCGTGCGCGGTGGACTTGCCGGAGCCGCCTTCCTCCTCAGAATCGGGGGAGTCGGAGGAGTGTTTCCCGTTCGGGGCGTCCACGCCCGTTCCGAGCACGATCTTGGCGGCCTTGAGAGGCAGCCCGCCCGTGAACATCGCCGCATTGGCGACCATGGTGGTGTTGGAGTAGCTCGTGCCGTCCTCGCGTGTGGACCAGGCGGTGTAGCCCTCGACCAGTTCATCCTTGCTGGCTTCCACATTGCCCAGCCACCGGTCCCACCCGGCGCCCCAGCCCTCGCGGCCGCCCTCGCCGGGATCCCACAGCCACCCGTGCTCGTCGTGGACCCCGACCAGGGCCGCCGTGTCCAGCGCCGCGCCCTTCCACGCCGCCTTGAAGTTCTCCCAGCGCCCCGAGAGGTCGAACCGCCACCCGCTCTTGGGGTTCCAGAAGCCCAGCTTGGAGTACAGCCCCACCCCCGCCCCCCACAGGGTGTCGGTGACCACGACGTCCCAGACCGCCTGCCCGGCGTCGTTGCCCCACTCCACGTTGGAGGGGTCGATCTTGTTCCCCGCCCACCCGGCGAAGTCGTTGAACCTGCTGTTGAGGCCCTCGAAGCTCAGGGCCTGGTCCAGGGACAGGTCGCGCTCACCGGCATCGGGGGCCAGCCCGTAGACGCGTACGTCCTTTCCGCCGCCCTCACCGGACGAGACATAGGTGGGGCCGCCGAAGAGCGCCGAGATCTTGTTGGCGCAGTCGTTCTCGGCCTGGTTGAAGGTGGACCAGGCGCTGTTGACCGCGTCCTTGATGCGGATGTTCTCCAGCAGGGCCCACTCGTCGGTCTGCTCGTCCTTGGTCAGCCACCAGATCGGCTTGTCGTGGTTGCGGTTCCACAGCCCCTGGGCGTCGATCCGCAGGTTGTTGAGCGACCGGCGGGCGGTCTTGGCGGCTTCGGCCAGCTCCTCCAGTGCGTCGGCGACGGTGGACAGGTCGCTTTGGAGGTCCTCGCCCCGGGTCGCCACGGGCTCCATCTTGGAGAAGAGCTTCTCGCTCTCCGGCGCCTCGTAGTGGGCGTCCAAGCCCTTCCAGGTCGAGCGCAGGTCCTCGGCCCCGTCGAGCAGGTCCTGCCCCTTGGTGCGAAGCGTCTCGGCCGCGGAGGCCAGCGACTCCACATCGGTCAGGGGGTAGGGGATGGCGTCGGGATCGATGAGCGTGTACATGTTCGGATCCACGCCGGGCTGGACTTGGGTGGGTTCGAAACTCACCGGGGGCCTTCCATGGGGGTGGAGGGTCAGTCACAGGTCGAGGTTGTCGCCGCTGCCCGCCTCCTTCTGGGCCTGGGCCGCCATCTCCTCCTGGCCCTGGTTGTAGGCGAGGGTGGCCTCGCTCGCGCCCTGGATGCAGGACATGCTGCGGACGAACATGGCGTCGGTCTCGTCGAAGAAGTGGTCGAAGAAGCCGCCCAGGGCGCCCTCCACCGGCGGGCTCTTGGCGTTGTTCAACGCCGTCTCGATGCCGTCGGCCGCCGAATCGATGGTGGAGGAGAGCCCCCCGCCCTCGATACCGAGCTTGTCCCCGAGATTGGTCAGGACCACCGAGACGCCGTAGACGTCGATGTTCCATCGGCTCACCGGCGCTCCCCCTTCGCGGCGGAGAAGCGGTCGGGGCGGAACACCGCCCCGGGGGCGGTCGGCGTGCCGGCATCGGCCAGGCGGTCGGCCTCGGCCGCGCACTGCTCGGCGGCCTGGGCCGCGAGCAGGTTCAACGAGGCACGAACCCCGTCGAGGGTCGTGGCCATACGCTCGCCCACGGGGCGGGCCGCTGCCTGGTCCGGTGCGCCTGTACTGGACGCACCCTCCCCCACATTCCCATCACCGGCGGGTACAGCGGGACGGGGCCCCGCGTCGGCGGTCTCGCCTGGAGGATCGACCCTCTCGAACTTCACCGGCGGCACCTCCCGGTCGGTTTCGTCTACTCCGCACACGTTCGCGGCACAGTTGTAGCAGCATGCGCATACGGGGTGACATTTCGCGAATGGTTTCGGTTCGCCGACAGGGCCGACCGCATGCGGAATCAGGGCAACAGTTCCGAGGGTGACGAGCGGAAAGCCGCAGGCCAGAGCTATAGCGGTGGCGTGTGCCACTTTTCGGTGCGAGGAAGGCCTGGCCCCGGCGGACCGGAACCGGCCATTTCACCTCGCGGACGCCGTGGCCAGATATTCGATGTGCCGATGCAGGAGATCCAGTGCCCGCAGGGGAGCATCGGCCTCCCCCATCACCGGGTACCAGACGGCCTGGTCGCCGCCATGGCCGAGGAGCGTGCCGGCGATCGGTCCCGCTTGGGCTCGGTCGGCCCCGATCCGCCGCAGGCGCTCCGGCCCGATCGCCAGCCCGACGGGGACCGCCGGCCCCGCCCACACGGGCATGTAGGTCACGTCCCTGCGGCCCGGGATGCGGCGCACCCGCAGCGCTTCCAGCCCGCCTTCCGCTGCGAGCGCCTTCACCAGCTCGGGCAGCGCACTGAAGGGCGCTGCGTCCTCGCCCGCGTACCCGAAGGCCACCGACACCCGCTCCAGGAACCGGGGGCCTCGTCGAGCCATGTGGACCTGCCCGGAGAGCGGGCTCCTCTCATCCAGGGGCCCGGACAGGTACAGGATCGAGGGCTTGGGCGCGCGCTCGCGGACGAACCGGCCCATCCGGTCGCGGTCCCAGGACCTGAGCGCGGGTTCGTGCGGCCCCCATGAGGCGGGTGCGGCCCCGGCCAGGTGCTCGGTGACGATCTCCGCTGCGCGGCCCGGCTCCACAACGAACGGGTCACAGTGGAGCACGGAGGCCTCCACCACCAACTGCGTCCCGGCCTCCTCGGCGAAGCCCGCGAGGAAGCCCGGGGCCGGCTCGGCGTTCGGCTTGCCCTCGGCCCAGGCCGGCCCGACCGGTTCGTCCTCGGCGCGGAATCCGTACTCCTCGTCCCAGTACACGGGCAGGCCGGTGATGCCATCGAAGTAGCCGCCGTCGAACCCCTGCACGACCCAGCGCCCCAGGGATCCGGCCGCGAAGGTGCGCATCGCGTATGTGAGCCGCGCGCCCGGCGGGGTGAGCAGTTGGATCATCCTCTCGCGCCCATGAGTGGCGACCACATCGCTGAACCACGATGAGAACGGCACCACGTCCCGGTCCTGGGCGACCAGGAGTGCCCTTTCCGCGGTGCGCTCCACCGCCGGGTGCTCCGGCTCCTCCCACAGACCGAAGTCGGCCTGCCCCGATGTCCACACCGCTCCCCCGAGCCGCAGTGCGAGCCCGTCGGCGAACCGGTGCGCGACCTCACGGCCCAGCGCGTCTGGGCGGGCACGCGATTCCACCCACCAGAAGCACTCCGGCAGACCGGCCACGACCTCCTCGCCGAGCAGGCCTGTGACCACTTCCGCGCGCTCTACCTGCTGCCCGGGTTCGAGCGTGGCCAGCAGACGACCGTCCCCGTCCCGAATCTGCAGGACCTCGGTATCCCCATGCCGGTACAGCCACAGGTCGGGATCCACGCCGTCAAGGGCATCGGCGATCGCCCGCTCGTCGGGCATCCCGGCGACCAAGGCCACCACGTCGTAGCTCAACGGCTCTCCTCCTGTGGGTAGGGGCGATGGGAGGGATCACCTGGGCGATGCCCCGAGGGAAGTCACTGTTCGTAGACGAGGATAGCCAAATCGTCACTAAGACGGTGATGGCGCCCTTCGGGGGCCGGGGCCGCCACTGGCGCGGTCCGTACGGACGGCGGAGCGGAGCGGCCCAGGTCATGCGGGTGTACCGCTGCGTCATGGCCGACGCGGAGTACCGGAGGATCTGCTGATCCGTCCGGATGTCCTCGCCCTGGACGCGCAGCGGCGTCGCCGCACTGCGACGGGGACCTCTCCCCCGCGCTCTCACGAACGGGCCCCAACCAGGTCACAACCCCATTGCAGCCTCAGAACGTGATCATGGAGTCGATCACCCGGAACACGGTTCGCCGCAGCGGTCCCGCTGTTCTCATGCGCCGGCCCTGCTCCCGTCCGACGCCGGAGCGCTGCCGCACGCCGTCACCGGAGCCCGAGCGCCACAGGAGGCCGTCATCATGGCATCACCGGTCGGCCGTACCCGTGTCGACTTCGGTTCCGCCGCCGATATCCGCGTCCGGGTGACCTTCAGCCACTACGCCAGCACGTTCGCTTTGGCCTGCGATGCCGCGAGGGCCCGGACACAACGGGGTTCCGGCTACGCGGCCGAGCTGGCCGCCTGCCTGCCCGCCAAGGCGCACCGCGCCCTATGGCCGATCGTGGCCCCCGGGCACTCCCTCTCCCCCGACTGCCTCAGCCCCGGCGACCCGGGCCGCGACGCCACCCTGGCCGAGGAGCTCGACCGCCTGGGCTCGCTGACCGGCGACGACGTGCGCGCCGACCTCGAACGGACCTTCGCCGACACGGGGCTGCCCGCTCACTGGAGACCGGTCTGGGCCTCTCCCCGCGAGTGGGTCGACGGGGTGGTGGCCGCCTTCGACCAGATCGGCCGCCACCTCGAGCGGGCGTGGCGGCGCAGCGCCGCACAGCGTGAGCACGAAGCCCAGCGCATCGGTACCGCGGTGGCCCGTGGCGCCACCGACGTCGCGCTCGCGCTCTCCCATCCGCGAGGGCACCTGAACGGCACCTGCCTGGTCTTTCCCGATGCTGAGCCGGTCGAGCTCGATGCCGCCGGCCGATGCGTCGTGCTGACGCCGATGATCGGCAGCCCGCACACGTCCGTGTGCAACCTGGACGCCCCCGACACGCTGTGGTTCGGCTACCCCCTGCCCCGTGCCCTCGGCGACGGCGGGGCCTCCGGAGCCTCCGCCGCCCTCGACGCCCTATTGACGCCGATCCGGGCGCGGTTGCTGCGCCGTTTGGACCGCGAACTACCGATGCATGAGGTGGCGAGCCTTCTGATGTGCAGCCCGGCGACCGCCACCTACCACTGCGCCCAGCTCGTCAAGGCGGGGCTGATCGAGCGGCGCCAGCGGGGCCGCATCGTGAACATCGCACGCAGTTCACGGGGCGATTCGCTCCTCGACACCTATTCGGTGGCCCTCTGAGCCCGAACTCCGCAGGGCCCGAACCGCACAGAGACCGCTCACAGGGGCCGGCCGGCGGCGCGCGTCGGCCGGCCCCGTTCAGGCCTCCAGGGTCAGCACGTCGGGAACCGAGGGGTCGCGCACGGCGGCGAGCCAGTGCGCGAAGCCCCCGAGACCGGTCATCAGACCGGGCAGCGGGACCGAAGGCGCCATGCCGGTCTCGAACTCCGGCCGCGGGCCGAGCAGGAGTGCGTCCGGGCCCCCAAGGCCGCTGACCAGGCGGTGCACGCGGTCGCGTGCCTCGCGTGCCTGACCGTCGGACGCCGCCCCCCGGCGCCGGAGGCGCTCGGCGACCTGTGCATTGCCCAGCAGGCCGTGGCAGAGGTTCAGCGAGGCGCCGGGCGCGCTCCGTTCCATCAGGCCGAGCGCGGCTTCGAGGCCTGCGCCGCCGTCCACGGACCGCCACGCGGCGCGGGCGAGCGCGATGCCCGGGGCGCCGTGGCACCAGGCCGACATCGTTGCGGCGGCCTCGTCCTCCTCGGCCCGCAGGTCGGGCCAGACGCCACCGCGGCGGCGGGCGTCGTCCCAGCGGAACGTGGCCGCGGCGAGGTCCGCGTCGGTGCCGCCGCCCCCGCCCCCTCCTGGCCCGCCCGGCGCGCCGGCCAGGCCGTGCTCACCGGCGCGTGCCAGGGCGTAGAGCGCACCGGCCGAACCGTGGGCGAAGCCGAGCAGGGAGGGCTCCCCATCGGCCATCGGCCAGTGGACTCCCCCTCCGGTCTCCTGCGCCCGCGCCCTCAGGGTGCCGACCGCGGCGCCGGCGACGGCCCGCAGGCGCGGCGCCCAGGGGGCTCCGGGCACCAGCTCCAACGCGCCGGTCGCCGCCAGCACCGTGCCCGCGGCTCCGCCGACCACGTCCATCGGCGCGTCCTGGGCGCGCTCGACCAGGTCGAGCAGCCGCTGCGCGGACGAGGCGCCGAAGTCCGCCCCGTGGCGCGCCGCCAGAACCGCACCCGCCCACAGCACGCCCGCGATGCCCCCGTGCGCGCCGTGCGAGGGCGTCCCGTAGCGCAGCACCTGCCGCACCGCCGAGGCGTGGACCTCCGCGGCGAACGCACGGTGCTCCGGGAGGTCGAACGCGGCACCGAGCTCGGCCAGGGCGACGGCGATCCCGGAGAGTCCGTCGTACAGCGCCGGTCCCTGCGTGTGCATGATCCAGCGCAGCGGGTCGCGTGTCGTGACGCCGAAGGTGATGAACTCGCCCTCCCGGGCATGGACGCCGCGGCGGACGTGCTCAGCGAGCCGCAGGGCCAGGCGCCGCTCCGCGGCCGCGGACCATGTCAGCGGGGCCGCGGCGGTCGCCGTCCCCGGTTCGCGCCCCTCCGCCTCCGCGGCCGCGGGCTCGTCCGCCCGGGACGGGGGCGCGGCGTAGTCGTTGACCGGCGTGCTCGCGGTGGTGCCGCGCGCCCGGTCGCAGGCGAAGGAGAGGCCGATGACGGTGCACTGGAACTCCAGGTCCGCCTCACCGGCGCGCTCCATCCGGCCCCGGATCCGGCTGACGGCGTCGTCCGCGAAGTAGTCGGCGACCACCGCCCCGTTCGCGGCGCGCACGTCTCGGCCGCCCCCGGTGTGCTGGAAGTAGGGGATGTCCCCGCGCACCAGGTCGCCGTGTTCGTGCGCCATCAGCCGGGCGAGGGCGGGATAGGTCTTCGCCATCGTCCACAGGCTGGAGAGGACGACGTCGGGCCCGAGCGGGTCCCGCAGGACGTTGGGGTGGGTGCTTCCGCTCAGCTTGGCGCCGTAGGTGCGGGTCGGACGCGGGACGTACCGCAGGGTCACCGTCTCGGCGCGCTCGAGCAGGCGGGAGAGGCGGCCGGTGCGCCAGAGCGTGAGCATGCCCCGGTAGGCGGTGCGGTACCCGTCGGTGAAGTCGTCCTCGTACTCCAGCACCGCCCCCCGGCCCCGGGTCCCCTTCGGGGCGTTGGCGCCGTGCGCCGGCAGGTCGAGGTCGCGCATCTCGTAGCGTGGTCCCCTGCCGTCGTCCACCAGCCGCCGTGCGCGCATGCTCGCGGACTCGATCCCACCGGTCAGGGCGCTGATCTCGACGGCGCGCGCCCCCGGGTCGACACCGGGCAGGATCAGCAGGTTCGCGACCGAGTCGCGGACGGCCGCCGCATCGGGAGGGTGGCCGCCCTCCGGTCCGCCCTCGGTCGCCGGCGGCATCAGGGCGCCCGTCAGCAGGGTCTCGCAGTCGATGACGGCCGGCCGGTCGCCGACCGCCACGATGTTCTCGTAGTGCAGGTCGATGGAGCAGATCAGCGTCGTCACGGCGGCCAGGGCGCCCAGGTTCCGGTAGTAGCGGGCCGGGTCGGCCTCCTGGTCGTTGGCGAGGAACTCCTGCCACCCGTACTCGCCGCGGTCCAGCGTCAGGGCGCAGCGGATGTCGGCGACGCCGTGTTCTCCCAGCAGGGAGCACAGCTCGGCCCACCACTGGTCGATGCCGGCGGGGCGCGGCTTGTACATCAGGACGGTGCCGTCGGCGAACGCGACCCGGTGCGTGGTGCGGCCGCCGCCGTGCCGGTCGCCGAGCGCCCCGGTCAGCGACGCCACACGGGTGTCCGGGGCCAGGGAGAAGGTGGCGGACAGCAGTCCGCGGTCGGCGGCCAGCCGGTCGAGCAGCTCCGCTCGGGCGTCCGCCCAGTCGGCCGCCAGTGTCCTGCAGTAGGGCTCCAGGCGCGGGTAATCCGCGAGCAGGGCGGCGATGCCCTCGGGCGTCCGCAGTCCGGAGAGGATCTCCGCCTGCCGCGCGGGGCGCTGGGCCTCCTCCACCTCGCGCAGCCGCAGGTGCACGTGGAGCACCACGGCGCGCGCCGTCGCCTCGGCGCAGAGCCGGGTGGCCTCGGCCAGGGGTTCGTGTTCCGGTGCACCCGCCGGCACCAGGTCGCCGAGCGGGCGGTCTCCGAGTGCCAGCGTGAGGAACCACGGCAGCAGAGCGGTCTCCGGAGTGAGAGCGACGTCGGTGAGCTGCGGGAGCNCCGCCGCCGATGCGGCGGGCACGCGGAAGGCGGCGGGTGCGCCGGGTGCGGGGGCCGCCGGTCCGGACGCGGGCGGGGCCGTGCTCAGGATCGCGTCCGCCCACTCCTCAGCCTCGGTCCGGTCGGCGAACCAGGTCAGGTCGGCGAGGGAGAGCCCGGCGATCCGCTCGGGCGCGGCGAAGGCGTCCGGGGTCCGGGCGAGGGTGGCGAGTGCCGGCGCGGCGGCCTCCAGGGCCGTGTCCGTTTCGGAACGGCGAAGCGGTGGCATGGTCGGACCTCCGAGTTCGATGGCGTGGTCGGCCGGTCAGGCCGACCGGGTGGTGAGCGGGGCCCGGGTCAGGTCGACCACCCGGTCGGCCTCCTCCGCGAGGCGTTCGTCATGCGTGGCGACGACGACGGCCCCTGGGTGCGACCGCAGCCGGTCCACCACGGCGGCGGCGGAATCCCGGTCGAGCCCGGCCGTGGGCTCGTCCAGGAGAAGCACGGCCGACCGCCGCAGCAGCGCCCGCGCCAGCGCGACCCTGCGCCTCTGTCCGGCGGAGAGCTCGGGGCAGCGGGGGGACAGGGCGGACGCGAGGCCGTCGGGCAGCCCGTCGATGATCTCCTCGGCGCCGAGGGCGGCGAAGGCCTCCCGGATCTCGCCGTCGCCGAGCGGAAGGCCGGCGGCGACCATCGCGCCCAGGGGCCCACCCGGCAGGACCGGCTCCTGGGAGACGAATGCGGTGGCGTCCGCGTCCTCTGGCACGGAACCGTGGACCACCGAGCCGGTGGCGGGCGGGACCAGCCCCGCCAAGGTGCGCAGCAGCGTGGTCTTGCCGCACCCGGACGGACCGGTGACCGCGATCAGCTCGCCGGGTTCGACGCGCAGATCGAGGGGGCCGACCACGGGGCCCGCCGCACCGGGCGGCGCGCAGGCCAGCCCCCGGGCCTCGACGGCCGCTCCCCGGGCCGCGTCCGCGGCGGTCTGCGTGGTCTCACCGCCGTGGCGGCGCCAGGGAGGCGGCTGCAGCCGGGCGCCCGCTTCCCATTTCACGGCGGTCGGGGCCATCGCGGTGTAGCGCTGCAGATCGTTGGCGAGCGGGACGAACGCCCCGACCGTGACGACGGCGACCATGTTCAGGCCCAGGGCCAGCGGCAGCGACAGGTCTCCGGACGTGATCCGGTCGTGCGTCAGCGCCAGCATGGCCAAGGGGACGAGGAGCGTGGCCACCCGCTGCACGGCGGTCCCCGCGGCNGCGCGCCCCAGCCAGTCGGTGCCGGTGGAGCGCCACCGCTCCAGGAGCCAGGCGTCCGCCCCGATCCCCCGGTGGTCCTCCAGCGACTCGACCACCACACCGGTCTGCGCGCCGAAGGCCCGGAACTCCTCCATCTCTCCCTGCGAGGCGTCGGACTGGCGCCGCCCCACCCCTACCGCCGAGAGGAACGCGAGCACGGACATCACCGCGGCGGCCGAGAAGTACGCGGGCTCGAACGCGAGCAGGAAGCCGAGGCCCAGCCCCGCGGTCATGAGGGAGCCGATCGCCGACAGGGCGGCGGTGGTGGCGGCCTCGTGCGCCGCGGGGCCCTCCACGAGTTCGTGCGACACCTCGTGCGGTGAGCGCTGGGACAGGTAGAAGGGGTCCAGAGTGCGCAGCAGACCGGAGAGGTAGGCGATCCGCCCGGCCTGGGCCCGGTCCTGCGCACGCCTGGCGGCCGACTCGCGGACGACCGTGAACGCCGCGAACAGCCCGATCGCGAGGAGCAGTCCCGCAGCGGCCAGGACGCCGTCGGCGATCGGGGCGTCGGCCATCAGCCGGCGGTAGAAGTACTGGGTCGCCGCGGCCGGGAGGAAGACGGCGGCGGCTGCGAGCAGCAGCACCGGCAGAAGCCGGCGCCAGGGGCCGGCCGTCCCGTCCCCCGCGTCGAACAGGAGCCGGTGCTGGTCGCGCAGGAGGGCGGCGCGCCGGGGCAGCGGCGCTCCCGGCGGCTCGACACCGATCACCACCCCGCTGAACTCCCGCTCGAACTCGGCGGTGGAGAGCCTCCTGCGCCCCGACGAGGGGTCGACCACCGTGAGGCGCCCGCGCCGTGGAGAGACCGACTCGACCACGACGTAGTGTCCGCTGCCGTAGTGCGCGATCAGCGGAAGCGGCAGAGCTCCCAGCTGCGCCGCGGAGGCCCGGAAGCCGCGGGCGGCGGCACCGGACCGGCGGGCGGCCTGGACGAGGTCGTAGGCGCTGGCTCCCCGGGTGCGGCTGGGCAGTACGGCGGCGACGGCGAACGGGAAGGCGGGGATCCCGCGGGCCCGCAGCACCATGGACAGGCAGACGGCGCCGCAGTCGCGCGGTGACGTCTGCATGAGCGCGCGCACGCGGGGCATGGGCGTTTCCTCCCGGGGTGATCGAGGACGGCCGACGCGGCCGGGCCGGACGGCGGTGACCGGGCCCCGGGCCGGGGCACGCCCGGCCCGGGGTTGCGCGTCCGCGCTCAGGCGCAGTTGCAGATGGTGTTCTGGCAGGTGTCGGCCGTGGCCGGGCCAGTGCTGGTGATCCCGCAGAACTCGGACATGATCACCGTGCAGATCGGGCCCAGGGTGGGGCTGCCCCCTTGGGCCGCGGTCAGCTCCTCGTCCCCCAGCTCCACCGGGCCGATCGGGTGCCCGGAGTCGGAATCGGTGAAGCTGACGCGCAGCAGGTCGTTCGCAGGCATGGCCTCTTCCTTCCTTCTTCATGGGGACGGGCACCGGCCGGAACCGCGCGCCCGAGGATGTCCGCGTTGCCGCGGAGCCGTCGCCGCGCCCGGTCTCCGTCTCCGACCCGGCGCCCCGCTTCCCCCGTCGAACCGTTCGGCGCTTCCGGGACGGGTCGGTGTCCCGGCGGCGCACAGCAGGAAGCATCACAGGAGAACGCCGGCGCGCCCCCACGTTTCGCCGATCTTCGAAATCAATCGCCGAGGCGGCCCGAACAGGAGGAAGGCCGACTCGGCCCGGAGGCCGCGCCCATCA
>NZ_ANAD01000096.1 GCF_000341245.1 Nocardiopsis halophila DSM 44494 | reverse complement strand
CCGCCACGACGAAGCCGGTCGGTCCGCACACGGAGCACAGGGGCCCGAACTCGGCGGCTCGGCGACCCTGGCCGTGACCGGCACCGGCCGGCCGACGCGGGTGGCTCGACGATCGTTGCGGCGCCTGCAGTACCGGCCCGAGGTTCGGGGACCTGTCGGCCCACGTCCGCCCCGCCCTTCTGGTCCGGCGCCGCACGCCGCACGGCCCGAGCAGTGCGGTGCGCCTCGGCGGAGACGCTGGAACCGGGGGGCTGCCCGCACAGGAACAACGAAGACCTGTGCACCAGCCCCATGACCGGCTCGGGCGACTCAGCGCCGACATCACCCCGGAGCAGGGGGCGCCTCGGATGCCACAGGAGACGCGCCCGGCGAACGGCGGTTCGAAGGCGGAGCGGGCGGACACCCGGCAGCCGAACGGCCACCCCCTGGTGACCACACAGAGTTTCAAAGTGATTACAATTGGTAATCACATGATCGGCCCTGCCCGCATCCTTCGGAGGAAGTACCCATGCAGATCCGCAGTGGCTTCGCCTGTGCCGCCCTGACGGCCTTCGCCCTCACCCCGCTGAGCGCTGTGAGTGCCCACGCCGCCGATGTCCCCGGCTACCCGGGGGTCGAGGAGTACACCGCCGACCTCCGACCCATCACCGTCAACCGGTCGCAGGCCGCGGGCACCGCCACCGTCCGACTGGACGGAAACGAGGCCCACGTCCGCATCACTGTGGACGGCCTCCTGGCGGACCACCCGCACGCCCAGCACATCCACATCGGAGGCCGCGGGGAGTGCCCCACCGACTACGAGGCGGGAGAGCACAACGGCATGCCCGCCCTGAGCACTCTGGACGGCCTGGACGCCTACGGTGGTGTGGAGACCTCCCTGACGACCGAGGGCGACACCTCGGCCGACAGTACCCTGGCGGTCGACAGGTTCCCGACCGCCCCGGACGGCATGGTCGACTACGACCGCACCTTCGAACTGTCCCAGGCCGCGGCGGACGCCGTCCGGGAGGGCAATGCCGTGGTCGTGGTCCACGGGATCGACTACGACGACGACGGCACCTACGGGGACGCCCTGGGCGCCAGCGAGCTGGACCCGAACCTGCCCATGGAGGCCACCAATCCGGCCGCCTGCGGTGCGCTCGCCTGAGGCTGGGCGATCGACGCAGATGACCCGATGACGGGCATACCGCCCCGCCGGCTCCCGATGGATGGGTGACCGGCGGGGCGGTACGACGATCCGGCCCCGGCCGTCTGTGGCGGCACGGGACGGCGCCGCGGACGCGCACCGTGCGGATGCCTCGGCGCCGGGCGGCCCCTCCCGGTCGGCACCGCCGACGCCGTCGGACTCACCGCCGCCGGCGTCACCTGCCCTGGCGGGCCGGATGCCCGGGTGCGCGTTCCCCGTGCTTCGACTCCTGACGGTTCAGCGTCGGGGCGGCAGGGGCAGGAAGCCGCTCGTGCGGCGGGCGTAGGCGTCCCAGCCTGGGCGTGTGCTCATGCGGTTCTCCAGGAGGCGCTTTCCGGAGCCCACGGTCAGCAGAAGGGTCATCGCCACCGGTGCCGGCAGGGTGAGCGCTCCCTGCCAGGTGTCGGCGGCGATGAGGTACAGGCCCCACCACACGCACGCGTCTCCGAAGTAGTTGGGGTGACGCGTCCAGGACCAGAGGCCGCGGTCCATGATGCGGCCCCGGTTGGCGGGGTCGGCCTTGAAGCGTGACAGCTGGGCGTCGCCGACCGCCTCGAACAGGAACCCGGTCAGCCACACGGCGACCCCCGCGAAGAGCAGTCCTCCGGCGGGGCCGGGCGTATAGGCGGCGGCCTGGACCGGGAGGGAGATCGCCCAGACCAGCGCCCCCTGAGGCAGGTACACCATGCGCAGTGCGCGGGCGTCGCGTCCTCCCTGGTCGCCGGAGAGCAGGTCGGTGTAGCGGGGGTCCTCTGCGGCTCCCCGGCCACGGCGGCCGATGTGCAGGGACAGGCGCAGGCCCCAGACCACCGTGAGGACCGCGGCGGCCCAGGTCCTGAGCGGGTCGCCGTGGCCCGTGGACAGCACCGCCGACACCAGGGCGACCAGGGCGAAGCCCGATCCCCAGGCCACGTCGACCAGGTCGTGGCGCCCCTGGCGGCATGCGAGCAGGAACGTCACGCCCATGAGCACCGCCACCGCCGCGGCGGTGAGCGCCAGGTTGGTGCCGAAGGCGGCCGATGCGCTGTTGGAGAAGGGGAGGAGAGGGGACACCGGTCAGCGCACCCTCTCCATGCCGGCACGGACATCGGCACGGACGCCTGCACCTGCTGGGCGTACGGCCACGATCTGGTCGACGCCCATGCGCCCCTCCTCGAAGGCGAGGGCCCCGCCGGCCAGGTAGAGGCGCCATACACGGGCCGTCTCCACGCCCATGAGGGCGGTGATCTCGTCCCAGCGCCGTTCGAGCTCGGCCGACCACGCGCGGGCGGTGCGCACGTAGTGCTCACGCATGGCGTGCACGTCGCACACCTCCAGCCCCGCGCTCTCCAGGTGCTCGATGGTCCGCCCCAGGGGGCGCATGTGCATGTCGGGGGCGATGTAGGTCTCGATGAACGGGCCTCCCCCGGGGTGGCGCCCGCGCCGGGACATCTGCTGGACGAGGAGTCGGCCCTCAGGGGCGAGCAGCGCCCGCAGGCGCTCGGCGAACGGGCCGTACTCACGGCGGCCGACGTGCTCGCCCATCTCGATCACGGCGACGGCGTCGAACCCGCCGGGGGCGCCGGCGTCATCGGCCCGGAGGTCGCGGTAGTGGCCGAGCCGGACCTCGACCAGGTCCTCCAGCCCGCGTTCGGCGACGCGGGAGCGGACGAAGCCGGCCTGCTCGGTGGAGAGGGTGAGGGCGGTGACGTGGGCCCCGTGGTGCTCGGCCGCGTACAGGGCAAGGGAGCCCCAGCCGCAGCCCAGGTCGAGCAGCCGCGCCCCGGGGCGCAGCGCGAGCTTCCGGCAGACCAGGTCGAGTTTGGCGTGCTGCGCCTGTGCGAGGTCCTCGGCGTCAGTGGTCCAGTAGGCGCAGGAGTAGGCCATCGAGGGATCGAGCAGCATCCGGTAGAGGTCGTTGCCCGCGTCGTAGTGGTGGGCGATGGCCGCCGAGTCGCGCCGGCGGCTGTGCAGGCGCCCGCTCATCCGGGCCTCGGCCTCGGGCGGTGGCGGCACCGGCCCCACGGCGCCCAGCACCACCGCCGTGTGCAGGGCCCGCGCGACGGCCAGGGGCGAGGGGCGGAACGGGCCGCGGTCCGCCAGCGCAGCGAAGACGCGGCGCAGTGCATCGGTGAGGTCGCCCTCGGCGTCGATCTCCCCGGCGACATAGGCCCGTGCGAATCCCAGCTCGTCCGGCCGCGCTACGACGCGCCGCAGTGCGGCCGGATCGTGCAGCACGAGGGCGGCCGCGCCGTCGGGCCCGGCCTCGCTGCCGTCCCAGGCACGGACGCGGACGGGAGACTCCCCGCCGAACAGGCCCTCCACGGCCGACACGATCATGTGCGCGGCCCCTCGGGGGCCGAGGAAGGGGCGGTCGGGGCGGACACCGTGGGCGATGCGGGTCACGGGCGGTGCGGGGGTGGCGGTCGGTGCGGCCATGTTCAGTCACGCTCCATGGTGATCTGTTCGACGTCGATCATTCCGGCGCGGAACCCCGCTTCGCAGTAGGCCAGGTAGAAGGACCACATGGTGCGGAAGACGGGGTCGAAGCCGAGTTCGGCCACCTGCGCATCGGCGGCCTCGAAGCTCGCGCGCCAGATGCGCAGGGTCTCGGCGTAGTCGCCGCCGAAGGCGTGGCGGTCGGTGATGCGCAGCGCCGTGCGGGTGCGCAGCTGCTCCTCGATCGCGGGCACCGAGGGGATGAGCCCGCCGGGGAAGATGTACTTGTGCATCCAGGTGTAGGAGCCGCGCGAGGCCCGCATCAGGGAGTCCTCCATGGTGATGGCCTGGAGGCCGACCCGCCCGCCGGGGGCGGTGAGCCGGTCGAGGGCGGTGGCGTAGACCGGCCAGTACCGCTCCCCCACCGCCTCGATCATCTCCACGCTCAGCACGGCGTCATAGGAGCCGGTCACCTGCCGGTAGTCGCACAGCCGGATGTCGGTTCGGTCGGCCACCCCGGCGCGCAGGGCCCGCTGGGCCGCCCAGGCCCGCTGCTCCGCCGACAGGGTGACCGAGGTGACCTGCGCACCGCGCCGGGCCGCGCGCACGGCCAGCTCCCCCCAGCCGGTCCCGATCTCCAGCACGCGGGTGCCCTCGCCCACCCGGGTGCGGTCCAGCAGGCGGTCGATCTTGCGGCGCTGGGCCTCGGCCAGTTCCGCGGGGCCGGCCTGGGCGGCGCGGCCTCCGGCGGCTCCGGAACCGTCGTCGAACAGCGCGGCGGAGTAGGTCATGGTCGCGTCGAGGAACAGCGCGAAGAGCTCGTTGGACCGGTCGTAGTGGTGCCGGATGTTGCGCCGCGCCCCGTCCCGGGTGTTGTCGTCGCGCCCGGACCGGCGCGGCAGCACCGCGTGGCGGAGCGGGAGCAGGGGGCGCGGGACGAGGTCGGAGTAGTGCTCGGCGAGGACCGTGAGCAGGCGCACCGGTTCCGGTGAGGACCAGTCCCCGGCCATGCGGGACTCGCCGAATCCGATCAGCCCCGCGGCCCCGAGCCTGGCGTAGAAGTCCGCGGGCCGGTGCAGGTCCAGCAGCGGGGCCTCGGGGCCGCCCCCGGAGGGCAGGGGGCCGGCCGGTGTCCGGACGCGGATCGGGAGCCGCGCGAAGGCGTGCTCGGCCAGGAGCCGCGCGGCCCGCCCCCGGACGGGGGCGCGCGGCACGCGGGCCACGTCCGGCCAGCGCACCGGGTCGACCGGGGCCCCGGGGCCGACGGTCGGACCGGACCGCCCTTCGGAGCGCTCCTGCTGGGGAGGACGGATGGTGCTCATCGCTGATCCACTGCCTGTTCTGTGTGGTCTGTCTGTTCCGTCGTGGGTTCGGTCGGGGGGTGCGCTGCGGGGCGCGGGACGATGCGCAGCCCGCGCAGCAGGAGCCGGATGCCCTGGGCCCGGATGCGCAGGGCCCCCATGAGGGGGGTCACGGGGTGGCGCAGGGCCAGGCGCAGCACGGAGCGGGGGGTCGCCGGGCGGCGCTCGCCGCGCACGGAGGCGGTGAAGACGGTGCGCCCGCCGCGGACCAGGCTGATCGCCAGCCGGAGCGCGCGGTCCGGCTCGGGAACGCTGATCCGGTAGTGGCCGTCGACCGGGTTGAACGGAGAGACGTAGAACGCCTTGTCCGTTCGGGCCCGGCCCTGCCGGTCGGTGCGGAGCAGGTAGCGGTGCCGCTGCCGGTAGGTGTTGTGCACTTCGGCGACCACGCACACGGGGCCGCCGTCGGCGCCGTGGCACCAGTAGACGGTGAGCGGGTTGAACACGTGGCCCAGGACGCGGGCGTGGGCGAGCATCAGCACGCGGCCGCCCTGCAGGTCGATGCCGTGCTCGGCCAGGTAGGCGTCGATGTTGCCGCGCAGGGTGCCGGAGGGGTCGCCGCAGTGGTCCCGCGCGCGGAAGCGTGCCAGGGGACGGAGCGGGGCGGGCAGCCGGGGCGGCGCGTCCAGGTCCACCAGCCAGTAGTAGCCGCGGTAGGCGAAGGCGTGGTGCAGGGGCTCGGTGCGCGTGTGGCGCACCGTCGCCTCGTAGAGCGCCGGAGCCGTGGTCAGGCCGGTCATCGCCGCGCCCCCAGGCGTTCGGCCGCCCGCACCCCGGAGCGGCATCCGTCCTCGTGGAAGCCCCAGCCGTGGTAGGCGCCGGCGAAGACGAGGCGGTCGTCGCCGAGGCCGTCGAGCCGTGCCTGTGCGGCCACGGACTCGCCGGTGTACACGGGGTGCTCGTAGACCGTCTCCGCGATGACCCTCTCGGGCGCGACCGCGCCGTCGGCGTTGAGGCTGACCAGGTAGTCGGACCCGGCTCCCAGCCCCTGCAGGCGGTTCATGTGGTAGGTCACCCGGACCGGGGAGCGGCCGGGCAGGCAGGACTCCAGGCGGTGGTTCCACGCTGCCCAGGCCCCTTTGCGGCGCGGCATGAGTGCGGTGTCGGTGTGCAGGCGCACGCGGTTGCTGGAGTACCCGAAGGCGCCCAGCACGGCGCGCTCCTCGCGGGTGGGCCGGTCCAGCAGGGCAAGAGCCTGGTCGGCGTGGGCGGCCACGACGCACCCGTCGAAGCGGGCGGCGTCGCCGTCGTCGGTGCGCACCTCGACGCCGCCGCCGGTGCGCACGACCGCGCGCACGGGGGTCGAGGTCCGCACGGAGGCCAGCGGCTTGGCGATGCGCTCGACGTAGGTGCGGGACCCCCCGACGACCGTCCGCCACTGGGGCGCGCCTCCGAAGGAGAGCATGCCGTGGTGGTCCAGGAACGCGAACAGGTAGCGCGCGGGGTACTCCAGGGCGGTGCCCGCAGGGCAGGACCACACCGCCGACACCAGGGGGACGAGGTAGTGGGCGACGAAGTAGGACGAGTGCCCCGCCCCTCGGGCGAAGCCGGCGAGGGTGGGTTCGTCGTCCGGGGCGACGGGGCCGCGGTCGAGCAGGGCGCGGGCGGCCCGGTGGAAGCGCGGGACCTCGGTGAGCATGCGCAGGTACCGGGGGCGCGCGAGCACGCCGGGCCCCGGCGCCAGGCCGCGCAGCCCGCGGGAGCCGGCGTACTCCAGGCCGCAGCCGCGGCACTGGACGGACAGGCTCATCCCGGTGGGCCGGGTGGCGACGCCCAGCTCGTCGAAGAGCGCCGTCAGTTCCGGGTAGGTCCGGCGGTTGTGCACGATGAACCCGCTGTCGACGGCGAGCGGGGCGCCCCTGGCGGCGGGGACGTCGTGGGTGTGGGCGTGCCCGCCCAGGCGGTCGTCCGCTTCGAAGAGGGTGACCTGCGCGCCGCCGCGCTGCAGGAGGTAGGCGGCGGTGAGGCCGCTGACCCCGCTCCCCACAACGGCGATCCGGCGCTCCGGTTCCCGTCCGGGCGAATGGGCCATGGGTGGTCGCTCCCCTTGTCCGTCCTGTCGGCGTCCGGGTTCTCCGGAGCCTCGTCAGGGGTTCGGTGCACGACGGCGGGGTGGATTGGTCCGTTCTCGAGGCGCCCTGCGGCACCGATCACGAGAAGGTCCGGGGGCGGCTTCCCCAGGCGCCGCCCCCGGACCGGGGAGAGATGCGGGGAGGGTCAGCCCTCCAGCGGCATCTCCATCATGGGCTCGCTCGTGGGCTGGTCGGATCCCCCTTCGGGCTCGACGGTGACCGCGATGCCCTCCGCGTCCCCGATGCCGCCGGCCAGGACCGGATCGACCTCGCCGTCGGCGGCGACCTGCAGCAGTCCGGCCGAGCGCACCGAGCCGTCCGGGTCGGCCAGCCAGAGCTGGTAGTCCTCTCCGCTGAGCGGTTCCAGTCCTTGAGCGCTGAAGACGAGGGCTTCGCGGCTCTGCGAGGAGACGGCCGTCACCGCCACCCCTTCGGCCGGCTGGGCCCCGGCCACCTCGGCGTCGGGCGCCGAGAGCACCGCGGCGATCTGCCGCTCGTTCTCCTCCAGCTCGTTGATCCGGTTCTGCTGCCAGGCCACGGCCCCGCCCAGCACCAGCACTACGGCCAGGCATGCGGCGAGCGCCCATGCCCCGCCCCAGCGGGACCACCAGGAGCGCGGTGAGGCCATGCGGGTCTCGGCCGGGGCGAGCTGCCGGGTGCGGGCGACCTCCTCCAGCACGCGGGCGCGCATCCGCTCCGGCGGCGTGTGAGCGGCTGCCTGCCCCATCAGGGCTGCCGTCTCCGTCATCCCGCGCACTTCCTGGACGCAGGACTCGCAGCGCGCGAGGTGCTCCTCGAAGCGGCGCAGATCCTCCTCGGGAAGGGCGTTGAGGGCGTAGGCTCCGGCGAGCGTGTGCAGATCCTGGCGAAGTCGGGGCATCACCATTCCACCCCCAGGCAGTCGCGCAGGCGGATCAGGCCGTCGCGCATCCTCGTCTTGACCGTGCCGAGCGGCGAGGACAGCAGCTTCGCCACCTCGCGGTAGGTGTATCCGCCGTAGTAGGCCAGACGCACCGCCTGGCGCTGCAGCTCGGTCAGCGTTTCCAGGCACCGGCGGACGCGCTCGCGTTCCAGCCGGCCCGTCGCCTCCTCCTCCACCTCGTCGAACGGGGGGCCGTCGCCCACCGTCGCGGCGCGCGCCTCGCGGTCGCGTCCGGCCTGGTCGCTGCGGACCCGGTCGACAGCGCGCCGGTGGGCGAGCGTCATCATCCACGCCTGCGGGCTGCCCCGGTGCTCGTCGTAGCGGCACGCCGAGCGCCACACCTCGACCATCACCTCCTGGGCGACCTCCTCCGATTGGGCGGGGTCGCGCAGGATGCGCCGGACCAGTCCGTACACCGACGGGCTCATGCGGTCGTAAACTTGCTCGAAGGCGCGCTCGTCGCCGCGGGCGACGCGGTGCAGGAGACCGGTCAGGTCCTCCTGGGGCGCCGCGCCGCCTTCGGGGACGCCGGCCAGGTGCCGTGCGGAGTCCTCGTTCATCGTCCTCGTTCCTGTCCCAAGGCCGAACCCGGGCGGGCCTTGTCCACCGCCGACCCGCCCGGGCGCCTGAACACCTCGGCCTGCGGCGCCTACCCCTGGGGCATCAGCACGCCGTCGATGATGTAGACCGTGGCGTTGGAGGTCTGCACGTTTCCGCAGACCACGTTGGCGTCGCCGTTGACCGTGTACTCCTCCCCGGAGCCGGAGGTCTCCACCTTCTCGCCCTGCAGCGAGGTGAAGGAGCCCTCCTCCAGGTCCGAGGGCGCCTGCTTGCCCTCGACGACGTGGTAGGTCAGCACGTTGGTGAGCTGGTCCTTGTCCTCCAGCAGGGCGTTCAGGTCCTCCTCCGGGACCTTGTCGAAGGCCGCGTTGGCCGGCGCGAAGACGGTGATGTCCTCGGCGCCGTTGAGCGTGTCGCCCAGCTCGGCCTGGGTCACGGCCTCGACCAGGGTGGACAGCGCCGGGTTGTTGGACGCGGCGGTGGCGACGGGGTCCTCGGCCATGCCGGAGAAGCTGCCGGCCCCGTCCTCGGGGACGTCGGCGCAGGCCGGGCCGAACGGCTCGTCCATCGCCATGTCGGTGCCCCCGTTCTCGGTCTGCTCCTCGGTGGCACCGGCGTCACCGCCGTTGCCCCCGGACTCCTCCTCGCCGCCGCCGGACATGTCGCCGCAGGCGGCGAGCCCGAAGGCGAGCACGGCGGCGGCGGAGGCGATCCCGAACCTGCGGATGTAGTCGGTGCTCATGGTCATCCTCTTCTTCCTTCTGATCTTTCGCTCGTGTTCCGTTGTGCTCTGGTGGGGGTGCGGACCCGGTCGCGAGCGGCGCGGCACGCCGTGCTCACACCGTGGTGATCTGCACCGAATGCCAGCCCGTGGCCCCGTCGGGGATGGGCTCGGCACGTTCTTCGGTCTGCGTGTATCCGCTGTTGTCGGTGGCCCGGACCTCGAAGGTGTGCCGCCCGGGCTCCAGGTCGAACTCCGCGCTCCACTGCACCCAGGTGTCGATCCCGGGCACCTCGGCGAGGTCGGCCTCCCGCCAGGGGCCGCCGTCGGCGCGCACCTCCACCGCCTCGATCCCGCGGCGCTGCGCCCAGGCCGCGCCGGCGACGGTGGTGGGCCCGGCGTCGACTTCGGCCAGCGGCCCGGGAACGTCGATGCGGGACATGGTCTTGATCGGGGCCTTGACCGCCCAGCCGCGCCGCGCCCAGTAGGCGCGGGCGTCGGAGAAGCGGGTGAGGCGGATGTCGGTGACCCATTTGGTGGCGCTGACGAACCCGTAGAGGCCGGGCACCACCATGCGCACCGGGAAGCCGTGCGCGAAGGGGAGCGGCTCGCCGTCCATGGCGATCGCCAGGAGGGCGTCGCGCCCGTCCAGGACCGCCTCGGTCGGGGTGCCGCAGGTCCAGCCGTCCTGGGAGGTGCTCAGGATCTGGTCGGCCCCGCTGTGCACCCCGGCTTCGCGCAGCAGGTCGTCCAGGCGCACGCCGAGCCAGCGGGTGTTGCCGACCAGGTCGCCGCCGACCTGGTTGGAAACGCAGGTCAGTGTGGTGTCGGACTCGACCAGGCGGCGCCGCAGCAGGGCGTCGTAGTCGAGTTCGAGGGGCCGGTCGACCAGGCCGTGGATGCGCAGCAGCCACCGTTCGGGGTCGACCCGGGGGACCGACAGGGCGGTGTCGATGCGGTAGAAGTCCCGGTTGGGGGTGGTGAAGGGCGGCAGCCCGCGGATGCCCAGGTCGGCACCGCGCGGCAGGGACGGCAGCGGATCGGCCGCCGGGGGCAGCCGGAGCGCGGCCCGCTTCTCGGCGATGCCGACGCCGGAGGCCAGGTAGCGCCCGAGGCCGCCGGCCGCACCCGCGAACGCCAGCACACCGGCGCCGGCGACGAGGAAGCTCCGCCGGGAGGAGGCGGCCTGCGGGATACCGGCGGACCGCCCCCTCCGCGGTCCGCCGGCCGCCGCGTCCGCAGAGACGCTCTGCGCGTCGGCGTCGCCGGGCTCACCGGAAGCGCCCGCTTCGGGCCGGGCGGGAGCCGAGCGCCGGGCAGCGCGCAGGAGCAGCAGC